>JAGWZL010000022.1 GCA_018968815.1 Verrucomicrobiota bacterium
TGGCCCCACCCGATCCCACCCAAAGAGAAGAATCCCCAAAAATCCCGCCTCTAAGAAAAACGCAAACATCCCTTCCGCAGCCAAAGCGCTTCCAAACACATCCCCCACAAAACGGGAATAGCGAGCCCAGTTGGTTCCAAACGCAAAAGTCTGAACGAGCCCCGTCGCAACGCCCAACGCAAATGTGAGAGAGAAAATCTTGATCCAAAAATGGGTCATCTCCTTGTACTTCTGATCTTTAGTCTTCAAGTACAACCCCTCCATAATGACCAGCATGAGGCCGAGGCCAATGCTAATCGGCGGGTAGAGATAATGGAAGCAGGTGTTCAGAGCAAACTGAATGCGGGACAAGATCAATACATCCATAGAGGAATTACCATGTTGTAAAAAAGATGGATCATAGTATATGGGGCTTAATGTGTAAAAGATTTTTTTTGGTTCTCTGCGCCGCCCCCCTTTTTGCCGAATTGCCGTTGCGCAACCTGTCCTTGGCCGATGCGGAAGAAATTGCCCTGGAATACAACAAGAGCTTCCTCATCGCGCAAGAGAGCACATTCCAGGCCGCGGAGCGCGAAAGTCAGGCCGTCTCTCGCTGGCTCCCTGCTCTCGCCTATCGCGCCGAATTCCGCGATATCGACAAAAAGGAATTGTTTTTCGACGTATTCAGCGACATATTTACATTCAGCCATCAAGGCTACAGCAGCATTTTCCAATTGAGTCAGCCCATCTTTTCCACCGACTTGCTATTTGGATTGAAATCGAGCCAGTTCGAAGCGCAAGCGATCAGCTACGCGCAGGCGAATACAAAAAACGAGCTGCTGCTGGCCGTCCGAGATCGGTATTACGCTGTCCTCTTCTATGAAAAAAAATTGGGCATTGAACGGGAAAATATCGACTATCTCGCCTATGCGCTCGAACAAGAACAGGGCAAACTCAATGCAGGCAGTTCGACTCCCTTCGAGGTCAATCAGAGCAAGGTCGCTGTCGCCAATGCCATCTCGCTCTACTATGCCACGCTCAAGGGACTGAAAAACGCCCGCAACGCCCTCGTGATCAGTTTGGGAATAGACCCGCTGCTGGAACCCGAGATCTGCCTCTCCGAAACGGTCATGCCCATAGAGACCATCCCCGAACTCGCCATCAAACTACAAGATCTAGAGCAAAGGTTCCACTACAACCAGGAGACCTTTCCCACAACCGAAGATTACCTCAAACACATCGACTCCTTGGAATATGCCCGCAAATTGACCCTCTTCAGCAAAGCCGAAGTGCAAGAATATTTGGACTTGGCTCTCTGCTTAAGACCCGATCTCCAAGCCAGAAAACTCCAAATCGATGTGGCCAATCAACAGGTCAACCAAAAACTGGGAACCTACCTGCCTCAAATCTCCGGCTACGTCCGCTATTCGTATAACGATGTAGAATTAGGCACCGTCCCCTTCTTCAAAGAATCGTACGACTTATCGGCAGGATTGGTCCTCACCTGGAATCTCTTCGACAGCATGCTGCGGGAACACGAAGTGCGCGAGGCGAGATCGGTCAAATACTCATCCAAAATCCAATACGATCAGGAATGGCAGCGGATCGAAGTGCAAATCCGCAACGGACTCTATCAGCTCGAAGAGGCGCTGCTCACCTACTCATCCGCCACGCAAGCGGTCTATGTGGCCGAACAAGCAAGAGATCAGGCCAAAGACAAATTGAAATTCGGACGGATTGCTCCCCTTGAATACCGCGATTCGGTCAACCAATTATCCCAAGCGCGCAACCAACAAAATCAGGCCAGCTTCGATCTCTTAGCTGCGTATTATCAAGTCCGTTTCGCAACAGGGATTGATGCAAAATAAGAGTTGTTTTAAAGTCGATCAATCTTTACAATGTCCAGGTGGCGGGGCCGTGAAGAATGCACGTATTTAGCTCGATGACTCCTTTCGTTGAAATCATGATCATTGCGATCATGATCAACTACATCCTGTCCTTTTTCTGGAACACCAAATCCATGGACTTAGCGATCGGTTTGATCGCCTTCTTTTTAATTTTGGGCATTTCGAGCTGGCTCAATCTCCCGGTGTTGCATAAAATCATGGTCTTAGCCGGAAATGTAGCGGTGATTGCGATCATCGTGATCTTCCAGCCAGAGCTCAGAGTGGCCCTTTCTAAATTGAGTCTGAAGAGCCGCAGGTCGAGAGAAATCACCCAATTCGATAAATTTTTAGATCAGTTGGCCTCCTCTGTCTATCGGATGTCGGAAAAGCGGATCGGCGCCCTCATCGTGTTGGAAAACGAAGATTCCCTCGATGAATATGCCCATAAAGCCGTGATGTTGAACTCAGAATTTTCTCCCGAGCTGCTGGAGACGATTTTTGTGCCCACAACCCCTTTGCACGATGGAGCGGTGATCTTCCGCGACAAGCTCATTATCGCTGCAGCCGTGATTCTCCCGCTCATTGAGGACTCGTCTCAACTGGCCAAATCGATGGGAACGCGGCACCGAGCAGGCCTTGGGTTAAGCCACACGACCGACGCCCTTGTGATCGTCGTCTCGGAAGAGACGGGCAAAGTCTCGATCGCAAGAGAAGGCATTATGACCCGCGGAGTAAAAATCGATCGCTTTAAAGGGATCATTCGCAGTATCTTTAATCCTCCGACAGGAAGTCGAAAACCAAAGTTTAGCTTCATGGAGTGGCTCAGGACGTGAAATCTTTACTCTATCGCCTCTTTATCCACCACTGGCCGAGAAAATTGCTCGCCCTCGTTTTGGCCATCATCGTCTGGATGGTCGTGAACCGGTCGCTCACCATCACGAAAGTCGTGCCCAACATCTCCGTCCGCATCGCCAACATCCCTCAAGGCAAAACCATCGAAGGGATGCAGATCGACGGCACATTGAGCAAGAGAGTCACCCTCAGCCTGAACGGCCAAAAAGCTGTCCTCGATGAGATCTCTGCCAAAGACTTGCAGATCGTCATCGATGCCAAAGATAAACCCCAAGAATGGATCGCCGCCATTCATAAAAAAAATCTCGTCAGCCTCAACCCCGACATCGACATCAACAAGCACATCGCGAAAGTCGCCCCCATTGAAATGATCATCCGCCAAAGCAAACTCGTCGCAGAGAGAATCCCTGTCTCCATCACCCCCATCGGCGAAGTTCCAAAAGGCTACCAACTCCTCGATATTTACCCCTATCAGCTCTTCATGACGGTGAACGGCCCCGAAGATGCTGTTAAGCGACTGAAAGCCAGAGGCTTAAAACTCCCCATTAATTTGAATGACGTCACTCAGGAGGAGCTCGATCAGCTCCAAAGCGCGCAAGGGGGAGAAAGATCGGATGAGATTAGCTATTTTGTCCCCGATCTTTGGAAAAAGGTGTCGCTTCCGCTTCTATCCGAAGCGCCGATCCAGATCGACGATCCGCAAGCCAAAGAGCTCAGAATCGATTTCTCTCGCCAAGATCTGATTCCGATTGGATTTTCCATTCCTGTGACCGTTTTTTTCCCGCCCAAATATAGCAAGACGCTCAATCCGGAGACCTATACTTTGGCCACTTCCGATTTCATCGTGAAAAAAAATGGGATTAAGGTCATCAACACCCCTTTGTACGCCTATGGGGTCAGCCGCCATTTTTTGGAGACGGTCAAAGATATGGTGCAAGTGGTGATTGTGGCAGGTCCGACGCAAGAGCGCGAAACGCTGCTATGGAATGTGCAATTCATGTATCCGCAAGAATTGGAAAACCGGTATGTATCCAAGGTCCTTTCCGAATCGAATGATATTGCGTACGAACAACCGTCCCACCTTTTGGAAGATTACTTGCGAAACCGCTTTAGAAACTACATGAGCCGCTTTCGCCTCTATACACCCGATCATCATAAGCTGTCCCTGAAAATTGAACTGAAAGCAAACGCGATTTCCATAACCCCGCAAAATACGCAGTGAGAGGGTGTCTACAAAGTATGGACCCCCGCATTTGAGGCGAACATTGGCCAAAATAATCCCTAAAAATGACGAACCGTTACGTTCTAGACACCCTCAGAGACATGTCGTCCTGTTAAAATCGCGCTTCGACCATCGAGGCGGACTCGAGAAGTATGCCTCCCGCATTGCGAGCGCCTTTGTAGAGTGGGGGGACAGAGTGACGATTTTGACGAGTGGAGAGGCTCCTCATTCCAAAATCCCCGTGGTCAGCACAAAAACGGTTCCGTGGCCCGCCTTTGTGCGGATGGAACAATTTGACCGTTTTGTCCAGAAGTGGCTGAAAAAGGGAGGGGCCGATCTGATCTTTGGCATGGACAGGAACCGGCATCAAACCCATTTCCGCGCGGGCAATGGCGTTCACGCAGCCTATTTGAGAAGCCGCTTTCAAACCGATTCCTTTTTGAGAGCGTGCCTGTGCCATCTCAACCCATTGCACCGTAAAATCTTAGAGCTCGAGCAGGCCGGTTTTGAAAACCCCGCTCTACAAAAGCTTTTCACCAATTCAGAAATGGTCAAACGGCAGGTGCTACACTACTACAAAGTGGATGCAGCGAAGATTCAGGTGATCCACAATGGCGTGGAGTGGCGGGAAATGGAGGCCGATTTTCTGCAATGGCCGATCAAAAAAGAGGAGGGGCTGAAAAAGTGGGGGCTCGATCGGGACTGTTTTCATTTCCTGTTCATTGGCAATGGGTATTCCCGCAAGGGTTTACAGCCGCTTCTTGCCGCTCTCTCACGGATCAGACAGGAGCCCTTTCATCTCTCCGTCATTGGCAAGGACAATCAGATAGACATGTACAAAGCGAAGGCGATCCAGCTAGGCCTGCAGGACAAGGTGCGCTTTTTCGGGCCCAGTCAAGAAATTCGGCTCTTTTATCAACTGGCGGACTGTTTGGTGATTCCCTCTTTCTACGACCCGTTTGCCAATGTGACGATTGAAGCGCTGGCGATGGGGTTGTTCGTGGTCTCTTCTCAACACAATGGCGGCCATGAAATCCTGAACTCAGATCGTGGGGCTGTGATTGAAGATCTTCTCGATCCGGATGCGATTGCCGCCACCCTTTTGCAAGCGATGCAACGGCGTAAAACGGCTCTTTCTGCAGAAGCGATTCGCTCGAGCGTGGCGTGTTTTGACTTTTCGAAACAGCTGAAAACGTTGGTGGAGGCGTGTGGATAAGGAAAAGCTCCATTATTATTTGATTCGAGCCGTTACGGTGCCATTCCGTTTTTTGCCCTATTCCTGGCTGCAAAGCATCGGACGCGCGCTCGGCGCCATTGCCTACTATTTTATGCGCGACTATCGGAAAAGAGCGTTGAGCAACCTCGCGCTCGCGAATGATTTGGCCCTCTCGCGCGCCGATGTGATTCGCTATGCGAAAAAATCGTTCCAGAATTTGGCGATCAATTGTCTCGAATATCCCAAATTTGCCCGCGAGAGCGATTTTTCACGGGTCATTCAGTGTGAAAATCCTGAAACGGCGGACGCTCTTTACAAACAAGGCAAGGGGATCATCTTTTTCTGCGGCCACCAATCGAATTGGGAGGCCCTTTTTCTCGATGGCACGACGCGGATGCATGGCATTGCGATTGGCAAGCCGATTAAAAATAAAAGGCTGTATCATTGGATCTTGTCCATCCGGGAAAAAAATGGGGGCAAAATCATTTCTCCCCGGAATGCATTGAAAGAGGGGCTGCGCGCTCTGCGAAAGGGCTCATTTTTAGGCATTGTAGGCGATCAGGCCATGCCCGACAGCGGCTATTCCTTTCCCTTCTTAGGCAGGCGCGCTTGGACCTCCACGGCCCCGGCTCTCATCGCCTACAAAACGGAGTGTCCCATGATCTTTGCCGCTACGCGCAGGGTTCCTGGCGGCTACCGCATTCGCTATTCCGATCCCATTTGGCCCGACACATCGCAGCCCATGGAGCAAGAGGTGGTGCGCATGATGGACAAAGCGCTCACGCTTTTGCAAGAGAGCATTCAGTGCGCGCCTGGGGAGTGGCTTTGGCAGCACAATCGGTGGAAGCAGCAGACGACCTACAACCTCTATAAGCGGTTTCGGCAAGATTGCATTTGCATCATTTTGCCAGAGGAGGGGTTTGATGCGCTGCAACCTCATTTGCACACCTTGAAGGCGATTTATCCGCTCGTGTTTCTTTGCCTACTGATCCCTGAGACCCATCGCACAGCGCCCATGATTGAGGCGGACGAGGTGGTGTATTATCGGCATATCGAGGAGACGTTGCTCGATGATTTGCGATTCAAATTGGTCTTCAATTTTACGAACTACAAGAAGGTGTACCGGCATTATGAGAGGCTCAGTGCGTTTGAGGTGGTGGATTTACCGACCTTGAGGGCGCTTGCGGCGCAGCATTTGCCTGAGAGGCATACGCTCTCGGACGTCTTTGAGAGGGCGCTATGCAGGCCCGGATCCATTTGGCACAAGGGGGAACATGCCGGCTGAAAGGTTTTATATCGATGCCGAGTTGACAGGGACGCTCACTCTTGAAGGGGCGGAACACCATCACCTCGCACATGTGATGCGCGTGCGCGTTGGGGAGGAGATCGAACTGGTCGACGGGCGGGGCTCCCTGGCTACTGCCCGTGTGGAGGCGCTGACGAAACAGGGTGCAAGGTTATTGGTGCTGCAGGCTCACACAACTCCCCTCCCCCCACTTCATCTCACATTGGCCGTTCCGCTGATGCGACCTGCCAAACTGGAACTGGTGATTGAGAAATGCACAGAACTAGGCGCGGACAGTTTTTATTTATATGCTGCACAGCATTCAGAAAAAGAGGCGCTGTCCGAACATGGATTCGAGCGGCTCCGTTATGTGGCCATTTCTGCCATGAAGCAATGCGGACGTCTCAGACTACCGAAGATCACACTGCGGAAATTTGACGACATTTTGGGGGGCAATCTCTATTTTGGCGACCCTGAAGCTGCGCGTGGACCAGAGAACTCAGCAGAGCCATGCGTATTTGTGACAGGGCCTGAAAAGGGATTTTCAAAAAAGGAACTGGATATGCTGAAAACAAAGGGCGTGGGGGTGAGGCTGCATACAAACGTTCTGAGAGCCGAGACCGCGCCGATGGTGGCTGCCGTCTATTATCATCGAGAAGATTGACCGCTAAGAGAGTGCACTAGACACGCGTAGTGATCCATGGCCAGTATTCCGTTGGGTCTAAATCTGAACAGGCTTTTGTGAAACAGGCTTTTGTGAACTGGTCCACAATGCACCTTATAGCGGCGAGCTCATCAGGCGATTTCTCGGGAACGGAGGGGGGAGACTCTACAGTTGCACAATTGTCGGAAGCAGATTCAAACTTGAACACCTCTTTGATTGCATCCTTTTCTTTTGGAAGCTGTCTTTCTGCATTCAAAGAGTTGATCACAAATCCGGGTTGAAATTCTTTAGAGGCCATGTGCCCATTCTCAATCGGGAATATGCCTGGCATCAACATGTCTGCGTGACTAAATTGTTTCAGATAGTCTTCCAAAGGCACTGGGTGACGCATCATTAAATCTAGAACCTGCGCGCTATTCCCTTCACCCCGTACGACCCCAACAATATGAAACATCCACCCACCGCGTTCCTTAAATATTTTATGTAACAGGGGCTGCCAATATGCAACACGTGGACATTCCAAGCGGTAATTCATCTTACTGTTGTGTATCTTAGCAAGGACAAGCTGCACTTTGAAAACTGTTCGGCAAAACGCATTCAACATCCAACCACGTTCCTCACACCCAGATAGCGCTTTCCCCAGATTTGTGCCCACCAACAGATGTTCTTGAAAAAAACGGAATATTTGCGTGACTTCATCAGCAGACAGGCACGATTTGAATGGCTTGTTTTCAAGCACCTTGTGCGCCTCCGGGGTTGCATAAATCGCATCTTCAAAAAGAGAGATGAAGTTCAACTGCTTAGGGCCTATGATATCTCTTCGAACGATCGGAAGGAATCCATTTGGTTCAAATCCAGTAACTACGAAGGGGCCCCCATTAAATCCAGTCAATATGAAGGGGTTCCCCTTAAATTCAGTAACTACGAAGGGGCCTCCCCCTACTGCCTGTGTCATATACTACACCCGCCAATACTCATATGATTTGAGACTGAATTTGCCATAACAATACCAATATTATTTTTTAACACATCAATTGTACAACATTTTTTCATTTTAAATCAAATTACTTACACTTAGCGATTTTATTAAACACGCAAAATACTTACAATCAATGGATTATAAATTAAAAAAAGATATACTTGGATGCGACGCGACAAAACTCGGCCGTTCACGGCCGAGCGCGTCTAGCGGATAAGCCTAGAAATTGTTCAATAATCAGAGCGTCCCATTTAAACTCATTAAACTCTGCCAGAAATCCAATGAGGCTCTCGCCCGGAATTCGGGTATATGGGATCGATTCAAAATCAGCTTTCGCTTTTTCTGGATCATTATTGAGGCAATGGATTAATCCTCTCACAGCAAGTTTTGGCTGTGAATAGAAAGGATAAGAAGAAGAAGGATCTATCGTCTGACCCAGATCAGAAATAGCCCCCTCGTAATCATTCGCCATCGCTTTGAAAACCCCTCTAAGAGCGAGTAAATTATCCCGTCCATAAAAATCGCGATGCTTTGCCAAATAAGTATCGATCTTTTGAATCGCCTCTTCATAGCGACCCTGACAAAATACATCATCCTCTGCGATAGATGGACTGGGAGAGTAGTGAGAAATATAGGAAATATATTTAATATCGGGGATTGGTTTTCCTTTGATTTTTAGAAAGAGAATCGCCAAGGCTGATCCCTTTTTAGCAAGATCATTGAGAGCTGCATATCCTTTTTCCTCAGCGCCTATGGCAAAATAGTAAAACGGAGTGATGTCAAAGCCACTAGCACCTTCATCATCTTCATCTTTTGGATACACAGAGACGATTTTTTCGACATCTGCAGCAGCCTCTTGGAGGTGGCCTAAACAGATATAAATCGTTCTTCTCCATATTAACTTATTGGTTAATTCTAGTGCTTCCATCTCACCAAGATTGCTGGGGATTTCATCAGGAATCTCCCTATTCAACGCATCTAAATATCGCTCCATATTTTCTTGAGTTGGCGCAAGCTCTAATAAGTCGTATGAGTTTGGGTTCAAAGACGTATGAATGAAGTGATTTGCAAAAACATTTGAGTTCGGAACTTGATCGTTCAAATGAATCGTATCTAATGACACAAAAACTCCAATTTGACACGAATTATAATAAACAAACAAAAACAAATCAACAATTTAAAGAAATAAAAATATAAATAAAATTTTTATTTATTGCCAGCGACCGGACTCCTTTCTGCCAGGCGAGCGAAACGCTCGTCCTGTGCGCGAAAGCCGGTTCGACCGGTTTTTTCGATGCGAAACCGGCAACAAAAATGAGCCCCCATTTTACAGCCCCCCCTTTGTCTGCCAAAGAACCGAAAAATCGATGAAACATTTTACTCGGACAGGTTCAACATTTACTTTGTTATTGAAAATAACTTATTACTTTTGTTAAGTTATTATTTTTACCATTGTCGTTTTTTATGTGTTCTGTTATTATTTAAGACAAATTTCGAGGTGTTTATTATGGGTTGTGGACCAACAACTAGGAATACATGTGTGAATCCAGACTATCGGCCTAATGTATGCTGTGAGCCGCGGCCTAGGAATACATGTGTGAATCCAGACTATCGGCCTAATGTATGCTGTCCGCCGCGGCCTAGGGTATGCTGTGAGCCGCCTGAGCCCTTTAGTTGTAGGCCCTCTGTCGTGAGCTGTTTCCCAAGGTTCGTGAGCTGTGTCCCAAGGTTCGTGAGCTGTTTCCGAAGGCCTTGCGTCACGATTCACGCGAGTCCAAGGGCTTCACTTGTGACATGGGTCGCGCTGATCTGTCTGGGTCTCACTAGCAGCATTCTGACTCTCACTAGCAGCATGTACTGCCACACAGCAACTGTATGTGATGATTTTTGGCCTTTTGAATGTTACCGAGTATTCGATTGCTCGTAACCTTTCTAAGAGAGCGTATTCCTTTGTAGATACCCTCTAATACCAAATATCATAAAGAACGTTGAGTTTGGCTGCGTGCAAGCAGCCAAAAACCAACTTTTGAGTTCATTTGTGTATATCAGTGGCCGGCAGGATAGGATTGAAGAACTCTCCCTTAAAAGTGGAGAGATTCTCCTACTGCCAAGGGGCGGCCATTGTGCCTTGCCGCAGAGGAATAGATAGCTCGGCTAACTCGGTCCTGAAGGACCGAGACTGCGCCCGAGCAGCAGTTCAAGATCCGCATTTCAATGGCCCTCTTCTCATAGCCAATCAACAGGAATAGATTCTTATTAACCAGGGCGGATCGGCGCAAAAGCCGCTCCTACCTCCCCTGACGCCCTTGCTTATTTGTCAGCGCATCTGTATGGATGATCTCATGGAGAACAAGCTGTTCAAAATGGGCGCCGGTCCCGTCACCTCTTATCCGCGCGAGGCTTCTATTTCCCGTGTCTTTGAGGCTGTTGCCGCCCAGTATCCCGATCGTGAGGCTGTGCGGTTTGAAGGGAGCAGCATCACCTACCGCGCGCTCAATGCACAGGCCAATCAGATGGCTCGCCATTTGCAGACATTAGGCGTGCGCCAAGGGGAATATGTGGGGATCTCTTTGCATCGATCGACAGATTTGATCATAGGCATGTTGGCCACCTTGAAAGCGGGCGCCATTTGCGTCCCCGTCGATACGGAGTATCCCGAGGAGCGCAAAACCTTGATGCTGCAAGAGACTGGCGTCAAACTCTTATGGAAGGGAGAGCCCTATCCAAAGACCTATTCTACCCAGAATCTCGACATACAGACTGGCTCTACGGACGTGGCGAACATTTTTTTTACCTCAGGGTCTACAGGACGGCCCAAAGGGGTGGAGACGACGCATCGAGGGGTGGTGCGCCTCGTTTGCGGAGCCGATTTTGTTCCGATTCGGCCAAAAGACCGGATGCTCCACATGGCGCGCATCTCATTTGATGCGACAAACTTCGAAGTGTGGGGCGCCCTGCTCAATGGCGCTTGCGTGTGCATCTATCCGCAGCAAGAGCTTTCCATCGATGGATTAGGGAAATTCTTCATGGACGAACAGATCACTTTCGCCCTATTGACGGCGCGACTCTTCAATCTACTCATCCAATATCAAATCTCTACCCTCAAGCGCGTCCGTTGGCTGGCCTCAGCAGGCGAGGCGATGTCTGCCTATCACGCAAAGCTGGCGTTTCAAGGGTTGCCCCATTGCCACATCATGAATGTATACGGCCCTACTGAAAATGGCATTGCGACAACGGCGTATCGGGTGCGGCATCTCAAAGACATCCAGGCCAATGTTCCCATCGGGCGGCCCGTTCCACACACTCAAGTATATGTTCTAGATGCCAAACAGAAAATGGTTCCAATCGGCGCTCCTGGCGAGCTCTGTACAGGAGGCGATGGTCTGGCTCAAGGATATTTGCACCAAAAGGCCTTGACCCGAGAAAAGTTTATTCCCAACCCTTTTGGCCCAGGACGACTCTATCGCACGGGAGATCTCGTTTCTTTTCTTCCCGAAGGCCATCTCGTCTATTTGGGACGGATCGACACCCAAGTGAAAATCCGCGGCTTTCGGATTGAGCCCGAGGAAATCGAACATGTGCTGCGCGAACATGAGCGCATATCCGATTGCATTGTACTCGCCAGAGACGATGTCTCGGGAGACAAACAGCTTGTCGCTTATGTTGAACCTCTCCACGGGCAAGCCCTGTCTGTGGAAGAACTGACACAATACGCTGAGCAAAAGCTTCCCAATTACATGCTGCCCAGCTTTTTTATGATTTTGAAGAAATTTCCTGTGACGCCGAATGGGAAAATAGACAGAAAAAACCTCCCCTCTCCCCTGGCGGCGCTGCAAGAGAGACAAGTGGAGCCTCCCCAAACGGCCACCGAAAAAAAAATGGCGAAGATCTGGTCCGATCTGCTCAACATCCCTCACATCGGCAGACAGGATCATTTTTTCCACTTAGGCGGAGATTCGATCACGGCGGCCCAGCTCACCTCTTTAGTGAGTCACGCCTTTAGCCTCCCAGTTCCCATCCATCTGATCTTCGAAGATTCGACGTTACACACCTATGCCCAAAAAATCGATCACCTGCTCACCCAGGCAGACCATACCCACGCAGTCACGCTCAAAGAACTCTTTTGGATTTGGCGTCATCGCGAAGTGGCATTGGATCCGTCCATTCAACCTCAAGGCGCGCCCCCGAAGCGAACGCAATATACAGCGCCCAAGAAGATTTTGGTCACTGGAAGCACCGGCTTTATCGGCGCCTTTTTCCTGAAAGAGCTGCTCAAAAACACGAAGGCCAAAATCTATTGCCATGTCCGCGCAAAGCATGAGAAAGAGGGATTGGCTCGTCTGAAAGAGGTGTTGGAAAAGTATTGGATTTGGGAAGCTGCTTTTGCCTCTCGCATCGTCCCCATCCAGGGCGACTTAGAGGCGCCCCTTCTCGGCATCGATCCACAAACGTTCGCCCAATTAGCGGCAGAGATCGATTCCGTGTTTCATATTGGCGCATCGGTCAACCATGCACTGCCCTATCAAAAGCTCAAGAAAGCCAATGTGGGGGCCACCGAAGAGGCTCTGCGACTGGCCTGCTACAAGAAAACCAAACCTTTTCACTTCATTTCTACCGTCGATGTGATCGCCACTTTTCCTCATGTGGAAGAAGATGTGGATCTTCTCTCCTGCAAAAATCTGGCCACTGGGTATGCGCAAAGCAAATGGATCGCAGAAAAACTCGTCCAGCGCGCCAGAGAGCGTGGATTGCCAGCCAATATCTATCGACCAGGGCGTGTGATTGGCGACTCCAAAGTGGGGTCTGGGCCTACCAACGATTTTCTTTGGAGAGTGATGCAAGCCTGCATCCGCTTGCGCTTAGCGCCGCATGTCGATTATTGCGAAGATGTGAGCCCCGTGGACTTTGTTGCAAAAGCGCTCTGCGCAATTTCGACAAAACCAGAAGAGATCAATCGACAGTTCCATCTTCTCGATCCCCATCCCGTCCACTACCGAGATCTATTTAAATTCTTACAAAAACTGGGCTATCCCATCCGCATCACGGATCCACTCAACTGGCGGCAAACTTTGCTCAAGACATCCATCGAGACAGGAGAGGAGGCTCTGCACGCTCTCACACCCCTCTTTTCGGGAACCGATTTTTTGCAAAGCGGCGAGGCATGCTCTTTTGACAACAGCAACCTCATCGAAGCGCTGCAAGGCTCGAGGATCAAATGCCCAAAAATCTCCATGAACCATTTTAAAAAGTATGTCGATTATTACGTAAAAACTGGATTTTTCCCACGCCCGAGGTCCAAATGAAGCGCATCATCGCCATTCAATCCTTTCGTGGAGGCACAGGGAAATCTCATGTGATCGCCAACTTGGCCTATCTCTTGCATCTGGAACACAAAAAGGTGGCCGTTCTCGACGCAAATCTGGCAGCGCCCAACCTGCATCTTCTGTTTGACGTAAATCCCGAACGGCTCGAATACACTTTGAACGACTACCTCGCGCACAACTGCGAGGCGAAAGATATTCTCCTGGACATCAATGGCCAAGGCAAACTGTTTCTCATCCCATCCACGTTGAGCGCTGCGGCTACCACGCAAATCGCGCGCGAAGGATGCAACTTAGAAAGGTTGTGTGAAGCAATACGGCAGATCGCCATCGAGTTCGATTATCTACTCATCGATACACAATCGGGCCTCGGCGCAGAGACACTCTTGTCCCTCTCGATGGCAAACATTCTGCTCATACTCCAAGAGCCTCATCACCTGGATGACCCAGGCACAGCCATTGCGCGCGAAATGGCCAAAAAATTCGCCGTTGAGTCTTGTTATAGTGTCATCAACAAAGCAATGCCCGCAATGGACATCGCAGCCTTGCACACGCAGTCGATCGATGCTGTGCTCCCTTTCAGCGACAAGATAAGCGCCCCGAGCAACCAAGGCTTATTCGGTATATTCGCCCAATTATTTCCGAAAGACCCCCTCACCGAGGCGCTACGTCACTTAGCAAAAAAAATCGCTCGTCCTCGATAGGATTCGAACCTACGACCTGAAGCTCCGGAGGCTTCCACTCTATCCACTGAGCTACGAGGACATGGCAGCAATTGTACTGGAAATAGGGTAAAAAAAGCGAGAAACAAGAGGGCAAAGCCCGCCCCAAGGGACTCAAGAACAGCAGAGCATTATGTGTCTCTAGATCTCCTCAGGAGGGGGGTCGAACCGACTGCCCACTCCCGTACCCTCGGCTCGGGTCCCCGAAGCCCAACGTCTCTTCGGCCTCCTCGTCTTCCTCATCGGACCTCCTGTCAACACCCAGTTCGATGGGCGGCTCACTCCCGTCCCCTCGGTTCGAGGGCTCGAAGCCCAACGTCTCTTCGGCCTCCTCGTCTTCCTCATCGGACCTCCTGTCAACACCCAGGTAGATGGGCTGATCACTCCCGTACCCTCCTCCGGTCGGGAGCTCGAGGACCAGCGCCTCTTCGACCTCCTCGAGCCTCCTGTCAACACCCGGATCGATGAGCGGCCTATCGACCCGAACCGGAACCCCGACGACGTGATGTCTGCGTGCCCACGCGTCCCATGCTAACCGAAACGCCGGATCTGCTCGAAAACCTGGATCTAAAGTGGGATAATTCGCAATATTGTTGAAGGCTCTCTGCCGCTTACTGTGATAGGCCAATACCATCAATATCCAGGCCACGCATGCAATCACCACGTTGACTGCAATCAGCCCACCCCCTGCGACAATTCCTCCAACTATGAGCCCTGACGGAATGAGCACGATGGCCAATTTCTTCGGCCAAGTCGTGTGCCAAGTAAAATGCGCAAATTGCATTACCATCAATAGTGCCTTCTTAGCGACCTCCTGTATTCTGGAATATATGGAGGGACCAGCAGGGAGAACAGCACCTAGCGGTGGTCTCAATAAAGGTGCGTCATCAGGCATGGGCCGGGCATTTGTAACCATAAAACAACCTATATGTATTAAAATACTTATTATATCATAATAAGTATTTTAACTAAACAAAGATTAATAGGATAAGACAATTAAAACTCAGTTTAAAAACAAGAATCCCATTAAGAGGGTGCTACAAGTAAGGGTTCGTCATTTTAGGGATTATTTTGGCCATTGTCCGCCTCGAATTTGCGGGCTATGTTTAAACAAGGGGAATTTGGGGTCCAAAAATTGACAGAAAAAGTTTGTTGGGGGTCCTTTACCATCGTTGGGGGACATATCGGGCAAGGCCGCCGCCGCAGGGTCTGAGGGGGCTATGGACCGCGGCAGTACCCTTTCTGTTGGCTTTATGCGCAGGCAGCCTGCAATGACCGGTCTGAATGCCTCGGGAATATCGGACTCAGACGCCTCGAGACACTTGTTGATGACCTTTTGATATCTGGATGGATCCAGATCCCACAGATGTAAACGACAGAATGCACCGACTGAATAATAATACTTTTTACACACATAGTTTGCGAAGGTTGATGGTCGACGGCTCTCGCGACCATACTCATCCCGTAATTGCTCAATAGAAGTACCCTCGATAGAAGTACCTTGGGACTGTAAATAATATTCAAATGCTCGTTCGTAGTCTGATCCCTCAAAACCGCCTAGGCACGTCCGAGACAAGAAGTGTTTTCTTACGAACAAGCTATAGAGAGTGATCCCTAGGGCCCATAAATCGTTTGCCTTAGCATCGACGGACAGAGGAACGCGGGTGAGCTCAGGTGCTATATAGAAAACAGTTCCTTTACAAACTGTTAGAGGTTCTTTTGTTTTTTGAGCATACTCGAAGTCAGCAAGAGCTACTGCCCATTCCTCGACAAGTACATTCTCTGGTTTTATATCGCAATGTGCGAAACCGCACCGATGTATCCGGGATATAGCGTCTACCACTGCCTTAGCTATCGCAGGCTGCATCTCTTTAGTTAACTTTCCTGTCTGTAGAGCTGTCATCAAACTGCCGCCGGAATAATAGGGCAACACAAGCATTCTTTTCTTCTGTTCTCCATCTTTGGTGACCCTGGAATAGGTCAAAGATCCGACTAGTTTGACAACACCTGGTCCCGCGCATTTTTTTAAAACTGTGATACTGCTCTCGAAGCTTGTGGCTGTGGGACCGTCTTTTCGTATGACAAGAGCATAACGCGCTCCTGTCCGCATATCAATCCCTAGTCTTATGCGAGAGCGGCCTTCGCCTTTTGCGATCACAGGATCTTGATACAACTGTGTACTGGAGAAGCATGCGATGATTATGGGGTCGATCCCGTCGGATGCGTCTTCGTTTGGAATCACGACTACAGAGCGGCCACCAAGATCGCCGCCATCAGCTCGTCTAGGTGCCTTATATGACATATGTGATGAAGGATCTGCGAGGCGTTCGCTAGCGCGAGCTACCGTGTGCTGCCATGCTTCTTCAGACAAGCTCGGGCGGCAGTCACGAGGAACCTGCGCAAGAGCGTTTTGCATGTCAGAATAAGATAAACAAAACATATCAGTGCATTTTTTTGATCTATTGTATTAAAGATCGATGTTTTATTACAACATAAAGTATAAAAATTTATACCGAAATACCCTAAAGAATCGAGAATTTGACGAGGAGGCCTCGCAGCATTTTGATCCGGAGCGAGCCTTACCGAGAGGCAAGGCGCGAGTGAGGAGGCGCATTTTGAGACAAACTCGACGATGCCAAAAACCGATTCTTCAGGTTGTTTCGGTATATTAGGGGTCCTTCACCATCATTGCGGGACATGTCGGGCAAGGCCGCCGCCGCGGGGTCTGAGGAGGGCCATGGACTGCAGTACTCTTTCTCTTGGATTTATGCGCAGGCAGGCTGCAATTCCCCATCTGAATGCCTCGGGAATACAGGACTCGTACTTATTGAGACAGGTGTCGATGACCATTTGATATCTGGATGGAGCCCCATCCCACTGATGTAAACGATAGAATACAAGGGAGGATAGACGGACTGCAGGTGTGTTTCCAAATTGTGCATCTACATGTGCTTTGACATATTGTGTGCAGCGTTCTGGTGTGCCGCCTTGTCTAGAGATATGATAAAACGCATTAGCTAATTTATAGCGTTCTCCCGCAATATCGCTCTCAGAAAACTTTTTGAGCTTTAAATAATATTCATATGCTTGTGCGTAGGTTCTGTGGTCTGTGTTCTCCAAATCGCCTAGGCACTCCAACAAGAAGTGTTTTCCTCCTGTGCACAAGCCAAAGAGAGTGATCCCTAGGGCCCATAAATCGCTTGCCTCGGCATCGACCTTCAGAGGAACGCGGGTGAGCTCAGGTGCTAAATAGAGAGGAGTTCCTTTACAATCTGTGAGAGGTTCTTTTATTCCTTGAGCAAGCTCGAAGTCAGTAAGAGCTACTGCGTCAGTAGGAGCTCTTGGAAATAGATTGAAAAGTACATTCTCTAATTTTATATCGTTATGTGTGACACCGAGCCCATGGATCCGCACTACAGCATCTCTCAATGCCTCACCTATCGGAAGCATCATCTCTTTAGTTAACTTTCCTGTGTTTAGAGCTGTCCGCAAACTGCCGCCGGAATAATAGGGCAACACAAGCATTATTGTCTTCTGTTCTCGTTCTTTGGTGACCCTGGAATAGGTCAAAGATCCGACTAGTTCTATAACACCTGGTCCCGCGCATTTTTTTAAAAACGTGATACCGGTCTCGACGCTTGTGGCTATGGGACTGTCTGGACTGCCTTTTCGTATGACAAGGGCATAAGGCGCTCCTGTCTGCATATCAATCCCTAGTCTTACGCAAGAGCGGCCTTCGCCTTGTGCGATCACAGGATCTCTATAAACCTTTGTGCTGGAGAAGCATGCGATGATTTTGCTAGCGATCCCGTCGGATGCGCATTCTTTTGGGATCACGACTACAGAGCGGCCACGAACATTGCCGCCATCACTTCGTTTGGATACCTTATATGACATAGGTGATGAAGGACCTAGGAGGTGTGTGCTAGCGCGATCTACCGTGTCCCGCCATTCTTCTTCAGACAAGCTCGGGCAGCAGGGAGGGGGGACCCGCGCAAGAGTGTCTTGGACGGCGGAATAAGATAAACAAACCATATCAGTGCATTTTTTTGATATATTATATTAAGGATCGATGTTTTATTGCACCAAAAAATCGAATAAAACTTTTTATTGGGATAGATTCTTTGTAGACGGTCTCTAAATCATCAAAACGGGACAGGCAGGGCACTCTTCCGAGCCACGATAGATAAGCCCTTTTTGAGGATCGAGGGTCACCTCGTCTCCCTCTTTCAGGATCGACATAGCCCCGTCGGCCCGACTCATGACCGAAATCTCAAAGGTTTTGGCCACAAGCGCCGCATATTTCTCAGAGGCCATATCTCCAATGAAGTTTTGGAGAATGACACCGGAAGCTTTCTTCAGAATGGGCAAAAAGGTGTTATCGCAGTGAGGAATGACGACGAGTTTCCCCTCTAACTCTTCCGCCGAATAGGCTTCGGGAGCTAAGACAAACGCCACTTTCCCAGAAATTTTAGACCCAAATCCTTTATGTCCGCGGACCAACACTTCCCCCACGTTTTCGACGATCATCATATTGGTCGTCCCCTTTTTACCAAAAGGAACGCCCGCAGTGACCACCACCACGTCGCCAAAAGAAAGCAGGCCCTGCGAAAGAGCATATTGACTCGCCGCGCTAAAAGCCTCTTTGGCATTTTGGCACCCTTCGGCTAACACAGGGTGAATGCCCCAATTAAAGGCGAGTTGGTGATAGTGCTTTTTAGATGGCGTCACGGCAATGATCGGCATGGGAGGCCTTAAGCGTGAAACCCGCCGAGCTGTTTGCCCGCTGGTCGTAAAAGCAAAAATGCATTTGGCATTGGCGCTATAGGCCGTTTTGACCGCCGCCATAGACACTGCCGACGACACGTCGTGATAATCGCGCTGGGAATTCAACGCGAAAAAACCGTGATAATCAAAATCCGCTTCGGCTTCCCGTACAATGCTCTGCATCCTTTGCACAGTCTCAATAGGATACTTCCCAACAGCCGTCTCCCCCGAGAGCATCACGAGCGATGTGCCGTCATAAATCGCATTGGCCACATCAGACACCTCTGCGCGCGTAGGACGAGGATTGTGGATCATCGATTCGAGCATTTGAGTGGCCGTAACCACCGGCTTGCACGCCTGATAGCATTTGCGGATCATCATCTTTTGCAGCTTGGGCACAAGAGCCAAATCTACCTCGACGCCCAGATCGCCGCGCGCCACCATGATCCCATCAGCCACCTGCACAATGCTGTCAAAATTGTCGACCCCCTGCGTACTCTCAATTTTGGCGATGACCTGGATCTCAGGTTTTCCCTCTTGGGAGAGCAACTGCTTAATCGTGAGGATATGATGAGCAGAGCGAATAAACGACGCGGCAATGTAATCAATATCGTGCTCGCAGCCAAACTTAATATCATCGATGTCGCTGTCTGTCAACGCCGGCAGCGGAATATGGGCGCCCGGAATGTTCACCCCTTTGCCGCTTTTGAGCTCCCCAGGGTTTTTCACCTCAAGCACAGCCCGCCTTTCCCCCTTTTCGATCACCTCAGTGGTGATATACCCGTCGTCAAAAAGCAATCTCATGCCCACAGAAAGAGCCTCTATAATCTCGATCGGATGGATCGGCACCTCGTTCTGCTTCAGACTCTCTTTCTCCACCAGCGTGAGCCGATCGCCCGGCTTTAAACGGATCGCATCATTGGGCAATTTCCCCACCCGAATTTTGGGGCCATGCGTGTCGAGCATGATCGCTAACGGAACCCCTTTTTCTGCGCGCGCCTTTTGTAAAAAATGGATGGTGCGCAGGTGCTCCTCATGGGTACCGTGGCTGAAATTGAGGCGGGCCACATTCATCCCCGCATCGATCAATTCTAAAATTTTTTCGTAGGAGCAGACGGCCGGCCCAATAGTACAAACAATTTTCGTTCGAGTACGCATAAAGTCTATGTTACAAGATCGGCCCTTTTTGGTAGAATACTTGAATATGATCATCCTAAAAAAAGTGAGAGTGCACAATTTGAAGGGCGTCGATCTCGCGATCCAGCCCGGCGAACTCGTCGTCTTTACCGGCGTTTCCGGATCCGGCAAATCTTCGCTCGCCTTTGATACCATCTACGTGGAAGGCCAAAGACGCTACATCGAGTCGCTTTCACACCAAGCGCGCCGCCACTTAAGCGATCTCCCTAAACCAGAAGCGGAAAGTATCTCGGGCTTGGCCCCCACGATCGCCATCGAACAGAAAACAGCGGGGCGCACCCCCAGATCCACCGTCGGCACAATGACCGGCATCTACGATTTTTTCCGCGTCCTATTTGCCCGCTTAGGGACCCCTCACTGCCCCGTCAGCGGAGAAAAAGTCGCGGCGCAAAGCCGCGAAAAAATGATCGCCCAAGTGCAAAGTTTAAAAAGTGGGACCAAAGCAGTGATTTTAGCCCCCTTTGCCCGAGGCAAAAAAGGGGAGTTTACCGAAGAGTTCGCCGAACTGCTCAGCAAAGGCTTTATGCGCCTGAAAATCGATGGAGAATGGGTCGATCTGAGCGAAGCCGTTGTGCTCGATCCGAAAGTCGCCCACGATATCGATATCGTCGTCGACCGGATCGTGGTTAATGCAGACAATCAGGGGCGCATCGCCGAAAGCGTCGCCGCCGCACTCGAAATCGGCAAAGGGTTTTTCAGCGTCAATGATACCGTCTACTCCCAATTTGCCCACTCGGTTCAATCGGGCCTCTCCTACGGCCCCCTCGAACCACACGACTTTTCCTTCAACCACCCTGCTGGAATGTGCCCCACCTGCCATGGCCTGGGCAGAGTCGCCGAATTCGATTTAGAAAAAATCATCGACCCCGAAAAAAGCATCAGCGAAAATTGCTGCTCCATCGGCAGCGCGTATCAAACAGTCCGCTATGGCAACATCTACAACAACTTGGCCAGGCTCTACAAATTCGATGTAGATACGCCCTGGAAAAAATTACCCCAAAAGGCCAAAGAGGTCTTTTTGTACGGCACAGAGCAAAAATGGACCCGCATGACGTTTGTCCATCCCATCAAACGAAACAAGTGGTTTGAATACGTACAGTGGAAAGGAGTGCTCAGCGAAGCGAGGGACAGGCTAACAGCCGCAAAAAGCGACGCCTATCGGAAAAATATGGCCGAGCTCATGACAGAAGGCATCTGCTCCAGCTGCAAGGGCGCACGGATTAAACCGTATCCAGCCGCTTGCCAGTTTGGCGGCAAAACCATTGCCCAATTGAGCGCCATGCCCATGGAAGAGGCGTTGCAATTTTTTGCGGCCTTGAAATTGAGTCCGATTGAGAAAAAAATTGGGGAAGAACTGCTCAAAGAAATTCAGGAAAGGCTCCAATTTCTCGTCGATGTGGGACTCTCTTACCTATCGCTCGATCGCACCTCCCCCACGTTAAGCGGCGGCGAATCGCAACGCGTTCGGCTCGCCTCGCAAATCGGCGCAGGACTGGTCGGCGCCATCTACGTCCTCGATGAACCTTCGATCGGACTCCACCCCATCGATCACCACAAGCTGATCGACATGCTCAAACACTTACGCGATCAGGGCAACACCGTCCTCGTCGTCGAACACGATCCCGACACCATGCGCGCCGCTGACCGGATCGTCGATGTGGGCCCCGGCGCAGGGGTTCATGGCGGCGAGATTCTGCCATTAGACGATCCAAGGTCGCTCACAGGCGCCTACTTGTCAGGCCAACGGAAAATAGAGGTCCCCAAAAAAAGACGAAAAGCCAAAGAGACCTTCGTCTTAGAACATGTGACTCACCACAATTTGCAAAATGTTTCCGTGACCATTCCGCTCGGCGTTTTCGTATGCGTCACAGGAGTTTCTGGATCGGGAAAATCGTCGCTCATCACCGACCGGTTGGTCCCTGAGATGATGCGGCGTAAAACAGAAGAGATCGATAAAGTCATCCACGTCGATCAATCGCCCATCGGAAGAACGCCCAGGTCCAACGCCGCTACTTACATCAAATTATTCGATGAGATCCGCGATCTGTTCACAGAACTGCCCGAAAGCAAACTCAGAGGATTCGAGGCAGGCCACTTTAGCTTCAATGTGAAAGAGGGATCTTGCTCTTATTGCGGAGGTCTTGGCCAAGTCAAAATCGACATGGACTTCATGGAAGATGCTTGGGTCCTTTGCCAACAATGCAAAGGAAAACGGTTTGATCCGGAGATTTTGGCCGTCAAATTCAAAGGCAAATCGATCCACGATGTGCTCGAAACCGATGTGGAACATGCCCTCGCCCTGTTTGAGGCGATCCCCTCCATTCGCAAAAAATTGGAGGTGCTCAGTTTAGTCGGCTTGGACTATTTAACTCTCGGACAACCTTCCACCACTTTGTCCGGCGGCGAAGCGCAACGGATTAAGCTCGCCAAAGAACTCGTCCGCCCCGCAACGGGCAAAACCGTCTACGTGTTAGATGAGCCCACAACGGGACTCCATTTTCACGACATCGCAAAATTGATCGGCATTCTGCAAACCCTCGTCGATCGGGGCAATACGGTGCTCGTCATCGAGCACAATATGGATTTTGTCAAATGCGCCGACTGGATCATCGATCTGGGCCCCGGGCCCGGCATTCATGGGGGCCAAATTGTAGGCGCAGGCACCCCCGAGCAAATCGCCAAACTCAACACAGCCACCGGCGCCGCTCTCAGAGGCTTGAGCGTAAACCCCACAACGACCTCCCGCGCGAAAGCCAATACCCACATTCGCGTCGAAGGGGCGCAGCAAAACAATTTGAAAAACGTATCGATCCAAATTCCGAGGGGCAAAATGACCGTGTTCACAGGCCCATCCGGCTCCGGCAAATCGTCCATGGCTTTCGATACGCTCTACGCTGAAGGACAAAGGCGCTACACAGAGACGCTGCCTGCGTATGCACGCGCGCTCGTGAAGCAGCTGCCCAAGCCAAAAGTCGAGAGGATCGAGGGGCTCTCTCCATCGATCGCTTTGGAACAGAAAACAGGAGGACTCAATCCGCGCAGCACTGTCGGAACGATGACCGAAGTGTACGATCTATTGAGAGTGTTGTACGCACATATGGGAGTGCCTCACGATCCAGAGACAGGCAAAGTGATTCCCAACATCAGCAAAGAGACCGTCGTCTCAGAAATTTTAAAACTGCCCGAAGGGGAAAAAATTCAGATCTTAACGCCCGTGGCGTTCGAGAAAAAAGAGAGCTTTGCCGAACTCGTCGATCGACTCAACCGGCAAGGCTATTTGCGCCTCCGGCTCAATGGCAAAGTGTATGCCCTCGATGAAGAAATCCCCTACGAAAAATTTCGCAAAAACACACTGCATCTCGTCATCGACCGGCTCCCTGTCGACCCCAAATCGGAAAAAAGGCTCTACGAAGCCGTTGCCAAAGCCGAAGAGACCGTGATTGTCGCAAGAGAACAAGAAGATCTCGTCTTCCATTTTTCCGCGAGAGGCCCGCTCACGCCGCAAACGTTCTCCTTCAACCACGATTTAGGGATGTGTCCCGAATGCCAAGGACTTGGCGCCACCTACGGCGCCCATTTGGATGAAGACAAAAAATATAAGAAGTGGTCGATTTACGACATTGCGGATCGGCTCTTCAAAGAAAAAGCGACGAGCGGCGTGTACAAGATTTTAGACAGGGCGGTGGGCGCTGACCGCGATGTGATGTTGAACGGGGGCAAAGAGGTCAAACTGAAAAACGGACTCACAGTGAGATGGCTCGGCCTTCATCCTGTACTCGCCAATGCGGCTCGCATGGCAAATAGCGAAATTCGGGAAGCGCTTCTTCCCATGATGCGGGCCGATGTATGCCCATCTTGTAAGGGCGCGCGGCTGAATGCCGCTGCACGCCATGTGCTGATCCACAACCATTCGATTGCCGATCTATGCGCGCTCAGCATCGAGAAGGCGCACACGTTTTTGCAAGAACTCAAAGCGCCCCCCTTTTTGCAAGAGACCCATTCCCAATCTCTCAAATATCTCGAATTTTTGCTCTCAATCGGACTGCGCTATCTATCGCTGAACCGTTCAGCGCCCACATTAAGCGGCGGGGAGTTGCAGCGCATCCGTCTCGCCAGACAACTCGGTTCAGGGTTGACCTCCTGCTTATACATTCTCGATGAACCGACGATTGGGTTGCATCCATTTAACAATGAACTGCTCAATGCAGCTCTTCACAATCTGCGCGAGCTCGGCAACACGCTCATTTTAGTCGAGCACGATCCGATGACGATTCGGGAAGCCGATTATCTCTTTGACTTTGGCCCAGAGGCAGGACGCGCTGGGGGGCACGTGACAGCGCATGGCACAATTGCAGACATTCAAAAAAACCCCGCCTCGTTGACGGGCGCCTACTTGAGCGGCCGGAAAACCATCCCGATCCCGAACAAGCGCAGACCCTTTACGCCCGATATTGTGATCGAAAATGCCACCTTGCACAATTTACAAAATGTGACTGTTGCCATCCCCAAAAGCGCCATCACCTGTTTGACAGGAGTCTCCGGCTCCGGCAAGTCGAGTTTGATGAGCTATTTGCAGAAGCGAAAAGAGTTTGAAAAAATCATCATCATGGATCAAAGCCCCATTGGGCAAACATCGCGCGCCGATGTGAGCACCTACTCAGAAGTGCAGCCGCTCATCCGCGGGCTATACGCCTCCTTGCCTTTGGCAATGGCAAAAGGGCTTCAGCCCAGACATTTTAGTCCCAACCACTTGCGCGGGATGTGCCGCACATGCTGGGGGCTCGGTTATAAAACGGTCGATTTACAATTTTTGCCAGCCGTGCGCGTTGTTTGCGAGACCTGCAAAGGCCACAGGCTCAATTCCATTTCATTGGAAGTGAAATACAAAGGCAAACATTTTGGCGAAATCTTACACATGAGTGTCGAAGAGGCGCTCGAGTGGTTTTCGGCCATCCCCAAAATTGTGCGCAAGCTGCAAACGCTGATGTCAGTGGGTCTCGGCTATTTGCAACTCGGACAAGAGCTCGTCTCCCTCTCCGGCGGCGAAGCGCAGCGCCTCAGACTCTCGCGCGAACTGTCCAAACGAGAAAGCGGAAAAACACTCTATCTCATCGACGAGCCCACTGTGGGACTACATCCTGAAGATGTGCGCAAATTGCTCAAAATTTTCCACGGCCTTGCGGATAAGAAAAATACCCTTGTGATCATCGAACACAACCTCGATGTCATTGTGAACGCCGATTACATCATCGACCTCGGCCCCGATGCAGGCGATGAAGGCGGACGAGTCATGGCCAAAGGAACGCCAGAAGAAGTGGCCCAAAGCAAAGAATCAAAAACTGCCGTGTACATCAAAGAGCGTTTGCACCGATCTCAATAAAGAGTTTCCACTGACATTAAAGGGCGCGGTATGATAGTCTAATTTTTATTTTCCATACCTAAGGCAAAAAAATGGCCACAGTAAGCCCTCCTAAGGTTCCACCGATTCCCTTGAATGTTCTAACGACACTCTCGCCCATGAGCGAATTGCAATCATTTCTGGACCCTGACAATCCGTTAAAAATCGCCGCGATAGCCAGAGTCGCCAATGAAGTATTCGGGCTTATAAAGGAGAATTATTCAGAAAACCTTATACGAGAGGGCCGTTGCGGGCAACGCGAATTGAATAAAACCCATGTAGAAAAGCATCCGGTATCTTGGGGATTCGATAGCAAACAACGTCTTATCTTGGTGTTCTTTGTTCGAAACAACGGGTCGATCAGTCTCAAAATCATAATCGGTGATCATGAATCAGTTGAATCTAATTTCGCAAAGGAACCCCTGCCTTTCTCTATGGATCCTAAAGCATTAAAACCTTGTTTAGAGGCTTTAAAAGCAAAGCATGCATTCCCAGAAACCGTTCATGCAGAGACGATCTCTGCATGATCAAAAATAAGTTTGAACAATCTTGGTTGGCAAAATATCTGTTCTTTGCTACCATTTTTAGCCATATATGAAAGAGACTGGAAAAATTTCGTACTTCGCTGCCGTCCTCATGAGCATCAATATCATGGTTGGAGCTGGCATCTACTATTCAGTGAGTCCGCTCACCCAAGCAGCAGGCGCCGCCAGCTTTTTAGGTTGGCCTTTGGTTGGCCTGCTCCTCTTTCCCATTATTTGGGGCGTAGCCAAAACCTCTCAGCTCTTCCCAGGCGAAGGGGGGTTTTACCACTACTGCTCATCCGGCATCAACCCAACGGCCGGCTTCATGGCCCATTGGGGATATTTGATCGGTTTCATTAGCGCAGCCGCCAGCTTGGCTTCAGTCCTTCGGGGAGGCCTCG
The DNA here is from genome assembly GCA_018968815.1 of Verrucomicrobiota bacterium. Classification (GTDB taxonomy): domain Bacteria; phylum Chlamydiota; class Chlamydiia; order Chlamydiales; family SM23-39; genus REEB52. Next base: position 26,414 of record JAGWZL010000022.1, read on the forward strand.
TCCAAAATATGGGCCTTTCCTTCATCGGCGAACACCCCATCCTTTTTAATGTTGCCGTTGTGCTGTTTTATAGCTCCCTTCAGCTATTTCCATTGGAGAAGATCAGCAAAATTCAAAGCATTGCGACCGTCATTAAAATTTCCCCTTTATTTGCCGTGATTGCCCTGATCGTCTTTTACTTCAATCCAGAATTGCGCTTTGACTTGAGCCGTGTGAGCAGTTTGAGCCTCATGATCCCCACCGTCTTGTTCGGTTTTTGGGGGTTTGAATCATGCTGCAGTATCGGCGGCTATTTAAAAGGCGGCCCTCAAAAAGTCTCCTCCGTGATCTTAGTTGGCTTCTTTGCCACCACGATCTTGTATTTACTCTTCCATTTAGGCGTGCTGTACATCATGGGCGCGGACAACCTCGCTGCATACGGCGCTGCGAGCTTCCCGAAATTTTTGGGACTTGGCCCCATGTGGGAAAGCCTCTTGCAAGCCAGCATCCTAGGCGCGATTTTATTCTGCTGGGCCAATTCAATTCTCGGCATGTCAATCGGCAATATCGCCAACATCTACACTCTGGCCAAAAGAGGCGTGATTGTGGGCTCTGCCCCCTTAGCCAAACTCAATCGCAATCAACGACCCACCCTATCTGTGGTGGTCCACGGCATCGCCCTCTTTGTCCTCATGACCTTCATTTCAGACACCGAGATCCTTTTTGCATTGACCAACCTGGGCGTTTTAGTGACCCTATTCTTGACACTCCTGGCAGCCTTTTTGACCTACATCAAACAAAAACAACACCTCCATACCGCATTCATCGGAGTGGGCTTTATTTCCTGCGCAGTGCTCGGCTATTATAGCTGGACAAAGCTCCCCAATCTCTATTACACCCTGCCCATCATAGGTGGGATGACCATCGGCCTCATCCAATTCAAGATCCGCCAAAGAGCCTCGTTGTTAACCCTCGCCCCAAACAGGTGACAACCTGCTGGCTGCCGCCCCTGCCTTTGGCAGGTGGCGTTTGGCGTCATTTCGGTATATACATCCCATATTTAATTTATATCGCTAACAATCAGTAAGTTAAGATGTAATAAAAAAAAGTAGATTATATATGTATTTTTATATATAATTGTTTTCCGTTAACAATAATAAAAAATAAGGAAATAACACAATGTTTTCATCAGTATTAAATTGTCTTTCTGGATTGAATCCATTTCGTTCTACTCAGACTGCCACAAATAACGACGACAGCCTAATCGAACTCCAGGAGTCTTTATTGGCGCCAGGTACCGCAGTCAATGTACCTCCAGCATCAGCCCCAACATTTGCGGAGAGGCATCCGACGCTTTGTAATGTAGCGCGGAAAACTATATACGTAGCTGCCGGATTAGTCCTCGGAGCCGGAGCATACTATCTTTATTCTTCTTCGACTCAGCATTCTGAGACTCAGACCAGCTCGCCCATGGGGCCTTGCAACATTGCACATCTGCCTCCTGGATACCCTTATGAAGCCACACAATTCCCAGGCACACCACAAAATCCAACTTGGGCTTTCCTGTCAGTGGGCACGACCGGGGGTAGTGGACAACAGCGGTGCGTCTGTATGACTGAGGCTGTACAAACATGGATATGCAATCTACTAATAGAGGCCAATGCAAATTTTAGTGCTGCGCTAGAGGATATTTATCCCTGCAAGCCTAGTCAAATCGACGATGTGCTCCAAGCGAGAGTGAACAGGTGGATAGGGCTCCTCAATATAACAAATGAGATAGCCGAGTGCGTACGTGGCGGAGTTTGGAATTGGGGGGTTTATCCCTTCGGATGAATGTCACACAGGCGGATAGTCGTCCGTTTTCAGATGGCCCGGTCATTTCCGGGCCTTTTTGAGATAGGTTCTCAATTCACCGTTCTAAGAGACTGTCGTTGAAAAGATCTTCTGTCGATTTTTCGGTTCTTTTGAGCCGA
>JAGWZL010000023.1 GCA_018968815.1 Verrucomicrobiota bacterium
TCACTGCTACTACAATTTCACCGAGTCTCTCGTTGAGACAGCGCCCAGATCGTTACACCATTCGTGCAGGTCGGAACTTACCCGACAAGGAATTTCGCTCGATCAGTCCTCTATGTTTCCATAGAAGTCGGACTCTATCTTCGTTTGTCCGCGATTCATTTGCTCTTTGAGTTCTCGAATTTCTTCGATCCCCTTCATTGTCAAATGGTCGCCTCTTCCCATTTTCTGAATGACTTCCCTAAATTTAAGAAAGTCCATTTGCTTCTTTGTCTTCAACAAATGCTTCTCGAAAAATGGTAGGATAATTTCAGTCAGATGCTTCAAGTCCCTCACACGATAACACATTCTATCACCATGGTTTCGCCTTACGACCCCACAGCCAAAAAATGCTTTTAACGCATGTAACACTTGAAGATCTCTTTGGTGTTGTACAACTGTGAATTCGGGTAATACTTGGTACCCTTGTGTCATTTCCTCATGTCTGTTTATAGACACATGGAAACAACCTTCACCATCGACAAAACCAACAATCCATTCTGAAGTTAACTTCATCAACAAACTCCAAACATTTGGTCTCTGAGGATTCTAGATCATTTGATCTAGTCTTTCCTGCGGATTGCCCCCCTGTCTGTCAGATTTTTACTGCCATAATCTCTTATGACGAGTACTGATCAGTTTTTGAGGGTTTTCCCGCATATGGTTTGGTTTTACTAAAGCTAGCTATTAACCTTAGGACCGTTATAGTTACGGCCGCCATTCACCGGGGCTTAAATTCAACGCTTCGCCTTACGGCTGACATCTCCTTTTGACCTTTCGGCATTGGGCAGGTATCACACCCTATACGTCTTCTTAGACGAATTAGCAGAGTGCTGTGTTTTTGTTAAACAGTCGCCTGGGCCATTTCACTGCGACCTCGACGGGCTCTAAATGTTCTTCATCACCCATCGTGGTGCCTCTTCTCCCGAAGTTACGAGGCTAGTTTGCAGAGTTCCTTAACGTGAGTTCTCTCGCGCGCCTGAGAATTTTCTTCTCATCCACCTGTGTCGGTTTTGGTACGGTCGCCATCGAAAGCTAGAGGTTATTTCTTGAAAGCATCGCGCTACGCCATCGGTTCCCCCGAAGGTTCCCCTTGTCAACTCTCTAACGTGCACCGGCGGGCTTCCCTACCGGCAAGTCTCGGAGCTAAACGGACATCCAATAGTCCGCACGCTTAACTTACTTTGTCACCTCGTTGCCATAAATCTTAGGCGGCGCAGGAATATTTAACCTGCTTCCCATCACCTACGCGTTTCCGCCTCGGCTTAGGGTCCGGCTAACCCAGGGAAGACGAACTTTACCCTGGAAACCTTGGATTTTCGGCGAGAAGGATTTTCACCTTCTTTGTCGTTTACTTATGCCATGCATATTCACTAGTATGCGCTCCAACACTCCTTACGGTATATCTTCAACGCACATACTACGCTCTCCTACCGCTTGCATCTTGCGATGCAAACCCGTGATTTCGGCTCTATCTTTGAGTCCCGGATATTATCGGCGCAAAGTCTCTCGATTGGTGAGCTGTTACGCACTCTTTAAATGATGGCTGCCTCTAAGCCAACATCCCAACTGTTTTAGAAACTTTACTTCCTTACCCACTTAAGATAGAATTTGGGGCCTTAATCGACGATCTGGGCTGTTCCCCTTTTGACTATGAAGCTTATCCCCCACAGTCTATTTCCCGAGCGCTTTTGCAGTATTCGGAGTTTGGTTCCCTTTGGTAGGCCGGTAGGCCCCCGCGTGGATCCAGTGCTCTACCCCCGCAAAAGATAGACTCGAGACTAACCCTAAAGTTATTTCGGAGAGAACAAGATATCTCCAACTTTGATTGGCCTTTCACCCCTATCCACAGCTCATCCAAAACTTTTTCAACAGTTACTAGTTCGGTCCTCCACAGGGTCTTACCCCTGCTTCAACCTGGCCATGGATAGATCAGTTGGTTTCGTGTCTAGAACTTATGACTTAAATGCGCTATTCACACTCGCTTTCGCTCCGGCTCCGCAACGTCTGTTGCTTAACCTTGCCATAAATCCTAACTCGCTGGCTCATCATGCAAAAGGCACGCCGTCAGCCATTCCCCCTAAAAGAGGGCATAGGCCTCCGACCGTTTGTAAGCTGCTGGTTTCAGGTTCTATTTCACTCCGCTAACAGCGGTTCTTTTCACCTTTCCTTCGCAGTACTGGTTAACTATCGGTTATCGACGAGTATTTAGCCTTGGAGGGCGGTCCCCCCAGGTTCAGACCGGGTTTCACGTGTCCGGCCCTACTCAGGTACCAACCTAACTGTGTCCTCTTTTCGCTTACGGGGCTTTCACCCTGTGTCGCATATCTTTCCAGATATTTCAGCTAAGATTCCACAGCCGTTATGGCTGGCCCTACAACCCCCAAAAATAAATTTTCGGGTTTGGGCTATTCCCGCTTCGCTCGCCGCTACTAAGGGAATCTCGATTGATTTATTCTCCTCCGCTTACTGAGATGTTTCACTTCAGCGGGTCTCGCTTTCCAATCCTATGTATTCAGATTGAAATACTAGAATATTACTTCTAGTGGGTTTCCCCATTCGGATACTTCCGGGTCAAAGCCTCTATCCGACTCACCGGAACTTTTCGCAGGTTTGCGCGTCCTTCATCGCCTTTCGATACCAAGGCATCCACCAGCAGCCCTTACTAACTTGACATCAAAACTATGTTGACATCTTTTTGTCGCCTTCTTCAAGCGCCGACTCAAATTAATAAAATGACTTTTCGTTCATAAGATTATGAACGACTGTTCTCTTTGATCTACTCTGAGAGTGATTTCACTCTCATGATATTATAATAATTGTGTTAATGCCTGTAATTCCAATTTTCAAGTCTTGACAGTATGAGGAGAGAAGAATGCCAATTGTCACTTAAGCTTCAACCTAAGATGCAATTTGCGGCCTTAAGCCACAAATCGACTTTGTCTTTAAAGGAGGTGATCCAGCCCCACCTTCCGATAGGGCTACCTTGTTACGACTTCATCCCAGTCATCGGCCATACCTTAGGCACCTCCCTCCTTACGGTCGGGTCAGTGACTTCGGGTAAAACCAACTCCCATGATGTGACGGGCGGTGTGTACAAGGCCCGGGAACGTATTCACGGCGTTGTTGCTGACACGCCATTACTAGCAATTCCAACTTCATGGAGTCGAGTTGCAGACTCCAATCTGAACTGAGATCGGTTTTGTAGGATTTGCTCCGCCTTACGGTTTCGCAGCCTTCTGTACCGACCATTGTAGCACGTGTGTAGCCCTGGACATAAAGGCCATGCGGACTTGACGTCATCCTCACCTTCCTCCTGGTTAACCCAGGCAGTCTCGTTAGAGTTCCCGCCATTACGCGCTGGCAACTAACGATAAGGGTTGCGCTCGTTGCTGGACTTAACCAAACACCTCACGGCACGAGCTGACGACAGCCATGCAGCACCTATATAAAGACCCTTTCGAGCTATATCATCTCTGATATATTCCTCTACATTTCGAGCCCAGGTAAGGTTCTTCGCGTTGCATCGAATTAAACCACATGCTCCACTGCTTGTGCGGGCCCCCGTCAATTCTTTTGAGTTTCACCCTTGCGAGCGTACTCCTCAGGCGGCATACTTAATGCGTTAGCTCCGGTACAGAGGGGGTTGATCCCTCCTACACCTAGTATGCATCGTTTAAGGCATGGACTACCAGGGTATCTAATCCTGTTTGCTCCCCATGCTTTCGCGCCTCAGCGTCAGTATCAGCCCAGTAAACCGTCTTCACCACCGGTGTTCTTCCACATATCTACGCATTTCACCGCTACACGTGGAATTCCGTTTACCCTAACTGAACTCTAGCTAGAGAGTTTCAAATGCAGCTCCGGGGTTGAGCCCCGGAATTTCACATCCGACTTTTCTAGCCGCCTACGCGCCCTTTACGCCCAGTAATTCCGATCAATGCTTGCACCCTCCGTATTACCGCAGCTGCTGGCACGGAGTTAGCCGGTGCTTCTTTACCAAGTACCATCAAATCGACCGGGTGTTATCCGATCTCTCTTGTTCCCTAGCGAAAGAGCTTTACAACCCGAAGGCCTTCTTCGCTCACACGGCGTCGCTTCGTCAGGCTTGCGCCCATTGCGAAAGATTCTCGACTGCAGCCTCCCGTAGGAGTCTGGGCAGTGTCTCAGTCCCAGTGTTGGCGGTCAATCTCTCAATCCGCCTAGACGTCTTAGCCTTGGTAAGCCTTTACCCCACCAACTAGCTGATATCCCATAGACTCTTCCCCAACCACGAGGTCTTTCGATCCCCCGCATTGATAAATAGTTGATGCCAACCACCACCTCATCCGGTATTAGCGGCCGTTTCCAGCCGTTATTCCCGAGTCGAGGGTAGATTATCTATGTATTACTAACCCTTGCGCCACTATATGGAGTTGCCCCCATATCGTACGACTTGCATGCCTCATCCACGCCGTCAGCATTCGATCTGAACCAAGATCAAATTCTCATTAAAAAAATAAATTACTTTTGACGAGTAAGGTCTATTATTTCAAAACCTTACACAAGCTTAAGTTCTTTTAAACATTCTTCTCTTCTACTACTGTCAAAATAAGGCGGATGGTCTCGCCATCCTTATTCGTTCTTCCTTTCGATCTTCTTCAGATTCTCATTTCGAACGAAGTTAAAAACATACTAAACCTTAGGCATTTTCGGCAATCTTTTTTCAAATTCGATTCCTAACATACTAACCACAAGCGACTTACAACAAATAAAATTCCTGCAAAGATTTTTCGCCCAAACCCATTTTCGGCCCGCTTTTTCTATCTGCCCCGAGAATTTCGACATTTTGGGGCCTCTTCAAATTTTTGTTGCATCATTGTCTTCAAAAAATTATTGTTGGAGAAAACCGTCCTTATGGTATGGGTCTGAATAAGATGAATGAATCATCGAGGGCCTACCGAGGTCGATTTAAGAACGAGAGGGCCAGCCCCTCTCACTATGAAACATGGAGATATCTATGCATTTGAAGTGGAACATGTCGTTCGGCAGGGTGCTAGCTTCCTCTGTTGCCGCTCTGATAGCGACAACGGGATTGAACGCGATTCCTAGAGATCCTTGCGAACCTCCCCCACCCCCTGTATGCTGCGAAGAGCCAAGACCTGGTCCATTCGCTTTTGCATATCCTTTTGATATGGATTTGAACTGTCCCAAAGACTTCTATTTTCGGGTAGATGGCTTGGCGATGCAGGCTAAAGAAGACGGCCTTGAGTTTGGGATAGAGGATTCATCTACGCCAGCTGCGAACAGCCCTATTACCAATGGCCAAGTGGTCGGTTTTTCAGGCGATTCTCGTGATTATGACTGGAATCCGGGCTTACGTGTAGCCATGGGTTTTTATCTCAATCACGATGCGTGGCAACTCGATTTCGCTTGGACATGGGTGAATGCTACGAATTATCAGAAAGCCAATTCAAATACTTCTTTAGGAGCCATGCTTCCGTTGTATGCCCTAGGAGTAGGGACTACAGCAGGTGCTATTGGCTCTAGAATGAGTGCACGATGGGACACTCATTACAACACATTTGACATTCGATTAGGCAAACCGCACTACGTAAGTCGTTACTTCATCGTAAACCCACATTTTGGGTTACGTGGCGGTTGGATCGATCAAGTATTTGGAGTTGACATGGCGGGCTCGACATCGAATGGCACAACGCCAAACCGCACAATCATGCACGCGAAGAATGATTTCTGGGGTGTGGGTGCTCGCTGCGGCATTGACACAGACTGGGTGTTAGGAAAGGGATGGTGCCTCTTTGGTAACGTTGCAGGCTCTTTGCTCTTTGGTAAGTTTGAACTGGACCAAAGCTATTCTTTGCCTGGATCTAGTGCCGATGGATATACCATCAATGATGATTTCTATCAAAACGTGCCTAACATGGAGATTGCTCTCGGAGTGGGTTGGGGGATTTACTTCAACAAAAAGAGAAACCACATAGGGATCAGAGCAGCTTATGAGTTCCATGAGTGGTGGGATCAGCTGAATATCAGAAAATTCTTTTCTGGTTCAACGGGGCTTCCTACAACAACGCCTGTCACTACGGGCATCTATGCGAACGATGTCGTAAGCCGGGGCAACTTTACCCTCAATGGATTTTCCTTAAGAGTGCAATTCGACATCTAACCATTGCACATACAATCAATGCTAAACTAGAGGCCTCGCCCCCGCGAGGCCTTTTTCATTTCAAAGAAGCCAGAAAAATAGAAAGAGAATAGGAAAATAGAATAGGAAATTAGGAAATATAGACGTCGGGCACGCTACGCGCCCTTCGGCGCTCAAGCCCCCGCGCCCGGCAGGCTTCATCTCGCTTCGATAAAACGCGTGCTCGGCTCGGGGGTGTGCAAAGCACTACCCCCACGCCCGAAACGGGCTCTCGCCTCAAGCTGCATTTTCTCTTTGCGAGATGAAGCCAAGGGCTGGCGCATCGGCCCCACCTTCGGTGGGTCCCCCCGCGCGCCAGAGCTAGGGGGAGGCCCCCTCGCACCCCCAACGCTGCCGCGCACCATCATTCAATGTCAGCCATCAAATGTGCACCGATAAACATGTAGGGTATGCAAACATGATTGTATGTACGCGAAGCGTGGGGGATGCGAAGGGGGCTTCCCCCTTATGCCTGGCGCGCGGGGGGACCCATCGTAGATGGGGCCGACGTGCCAGCCCGCGGCTTCATCTCGCAAAGAGAAAATGCAGCGCAGGCGAGAGCCCGTTTCGGGCGTGGGGGTAGTGCTTTGCACACCCCCGAGCCGAGCACGCGTTTTATCGCAGCGAGATGAAGCCTGCCGGGCGCGGGGGCGCAGCGCGCGTAGTCGCGCGTAGCGTGCCCGACGTCTCTATTTCCTAATTTCCTATTCTATTTCTCTTTTCTATCTTTTACGAGAATAAACTCTGCTGGACGATGAGCGCTGCCACCCCCACCAAATAACTCAACAATGCAATCAAACTCACCTTCCGCAAGTACCAGAGAAAATGCACCTTCTCTAGGCCCATAAAGGCCACTCCTGCGGCCGATCCGATGATGAGGATACTTCCACCCGTCCCCGCACAAAAAGCCAGCATTTGCCAAAGATATGAGTCTGGAGGATAGGTCGCAAGAGGGTACATCCCCATCCCAGCCGCCACAAGAGGAACATTGTCGATGACTGCTGAAATCAAGCCGATCAATGTGACAATCAAAGATACATTGCCAACGGTCTGATCGAGAAAATAGGCGAGCGATCGCAAAATCTCCGCCACATCAAGAGCTGCAATGCATAACAAAATCCCAAGAAAGAACAAAATACCCGAAGTGTCAATCCGAGTGAGAATGTGCGGTAAACGCAAATGTTCTCGTTTCTCATAAGGCGAGTGGAGCACATCCGTAATGAGCCAAAGCGCACCCAAAGACAAAATCATCCCCATGAAAGGAGGCAACCCCGTGAGCGCTTTAAAAATAGGAACAAAAATGAGCGCGCCAACCCCGCAGTAAAATACGAGCCGCGCGCCCGGCTCCACCGCCTCTTCATGAGCGCGCTCTACGACTTTCGCATAGGTCCCTTTCAAATTCCATCCAAACAAAAAAAGCGCGACGATCAGCGCAATCAAACTCGGCACAAACAGGATTTTCATCACCTGCAAGGTCGTGATATTGCCATTGATCCAAAGCATCGTCGTCGTCACATCCCCAATCGGCGTCCAAGCGCCGCCCGCATTCGCTGCAATCACCACCATCGCCCCCAAAATCCACCTCTCTTTGGAGTCGGGAACCAACCTCCGCAACAATGATAGCATCACAATCGTCGTCGTGAGGTTGTCGAGAACGGAAGAAAGAAAAAATGTGGTCAGCCCCATGATCCAAAGCATCTTCTTCTTCGAATGGGTCTGAATCAAATCGGTAATCACTTTAAATCCCTTATGCGCATCGATCACCTCCACAAGCGCCATCGCCCCCAACAAGAAAAAAATAATCTGGCTGATCTCATACACCTTCTCACCCAGCGCCTGCGTGTTGGGCGCATAGAAAAACAGAAACATCCAAGTAAGCACCGCCATGAGTAAAGCCGATGCTGTTTTATTGACCCGAATGCTCTGCTCAAAAATAATCGCTAAATAACCCACAATGAAAACGGCAATAATCACGTCAGTTCCTTTTGCAAAATATCGTGCATGCGAATGAGCCCCACCAATTTCCCTTCATCGAGAACCGGCAGGACTGTGATGAGGCGGGCCGGATCTTCTTCCATTTTCTGCACAGCTTCAAAGGCCAGCTGATCAGGGGCAATGCACTTTGGCGACGGCGTCATCAAATCAGACAAGGGGAGACTCAGAGCCGACGGCCCCCTCGTTTCAATCGACCGGCGCAAATCCCCATCCGTAAAAATGCCGCACAATCGATCTCGCTCATCAGCAATTAAAAGACATCCGCACCGCTTCATGGACAGAACATGCAGCACATCGAGAAGAATCTGTTCAGGCTTGCAACGAGGCATGGCATCCCCTTTCAACATCAAATCGGCTACTTTAAAACTGATCTTGCGCCCCAGCGCGCCTGCCGGATGATTGGCCGCAAAATCACTCACGGAAAATTGCTTCGCCCGCATCAGAGCCGCCGCCAGACAGTCGCCAAAAATCAGTTGCGCCGCAGTGGATGTCGTGGGCGCTAAATCGTGAGGACAAATCTCACGCGCCACAGGAAGAACCACCGTCAAATCAGCCCTTTGCGCTAACCTCGAATCGGGCACCGAAATGACAGCAATGGTGTAGGCGCCCCGCTTTTGCACATGCGGTAAGAGCTCGACCAGCTCCTGAGAATGGCCGCTTTTGCTGAGAAATAACACCACGTCTTGGGGACCCACAATGCCCAGATCGCCATGCAACGCCTTCGCCGGATCGAGAAATAAGGCCCGCGTGCCCGTCGAAGCAAAGGTAGCCGCCATTTTCTCGGCGATATGGCCGCTTTTTCCAATGCCTGAACAGATCACCATTCCCCGACAGGCGAGCAGTGTATGCAATACTTTCGTCACCTGCGATACATCAATCGCATCGAAGAAATGGTTCAGATATTGTCGTTGCTCTTCGAATAAAGATTTCAGCATCTCTCCAATTTTACGATCTGCTGTAGTTATTCGAAAGAGATAATTTATTCGGTCAAGCTGGCCGCTTCCAACTGCTTTTTCAGCTCGTTTAAGAAGCTGCAGCCATAAATGCCATCGAGAACCCGATGGTCAAAGGTGAGAGAGACAAACATCGTTGAGCGAATCGCAATCGAATCGTCCGGCATCGCCATCACTTTCTTCGTGATCGCGCCAAGGCCCACAATCGCTACTTCTGGATGGCGGATAATCGGAATGCCGATCATCGTCCCCGTCATGCCAAAATTCGTCATCGTAATCGAACCGTTTTGGATGTCATCAGGAGCGAGCGCATGATTCCGCGTCCGATCCGCCAACTGCGCAATCTCTTTGGCAATTTGCGCCAGGTTTTTGTGTTGGCAATCCTTGATGACCGGAACCATCACCCCTTGATCGACGCTCACGGCCACGCCCAAATTGACGTTCCGCTTCATCACAATCGTATCCCCATCCAAGGAGGCGTTCAGCAAAGGAAACCCCTGCAAAGAACGGCTGATCGCCCGCGCGACAAACGCGCTAATCGTCAATTTCGCCCCATGCTGATCCAAAAACTTTTGCTTTTCTTGCTGGATGATTTTCAGAATCTGCGTCACATCGACTTCCGTGATGAGAGACGCATGCGGCGCCGCATAAAACGACTTCACCATGTTGTCGGCAATCGCCTTGCGCATAGCGCTCATCTTCACCCGCTCGGTCGCCATAGAACACTGCTGCGTTTTCGCAGCCGGCATATACCCATCCACATCTTTCTTCGTCAGCCTGCCGCCCTCCCCTGAATGGGGAATGCGATCAATTTCACTGAGAGCAATCCCCTTTTCGCGCAAAAGACGCATCACAGATGGCGATAAAAACTCTTCAGACGGCGCACAGCTCGCTGTAGGTTTTGGAGCTGCCGCTACGGGAACCATGCCCTCTGTAGCCACAGAGGCCAGCCCCTCCCCCACTTGGATCTCCTGATCCACCTCGGCAAAAATCTCTTGCAAAACCCCAGCTACAGGAGACGGAATTTCACTATTGACCTTGTCGGTCGATACTTCTAAAAGAGGCTCATCCAAAGCAACAGGATCGCCCACTTTCTTAAACCACTGGACAACCGTTGCACTGACAATGCTCTCGCCCAATTTGGGTAAAGTAATTTTTACAGGTTCCTTCATAATCGCCGTCTATTATCGATTTTTTGATCGATTTTTTCAACCAGCTTTTCTAAAGAAGGGGTTTGCATCCGCATTTCTAAATAATAAATGGGCAAATGGGTGGGAGGGAGCTTGACAGCATCCTTTTCTGTGCATATATATGCCTCAGCCTGAGGCAGTTCGGAGATGTCGATGAGCGCATGATCGGCAAAGATTTTTTCAGCGGTCACAATGGCCCCCAAAGAGACAACCGTTTTTTTGAACCGCTCGGGCCGCGCAATGCCGCAAAAAAGGGCCATCTTCCATCCTGCAATGCTGGGAATGGGATTGCCTTTGAGATCTAAAATACGATGCACCGTCAGCTGCAGATCTTCTTGAGAGAAGATCGCATCGGCATATTGGAGTCTGCTGGGGCTATCGCGCAAAAAACCCCAAGGCAAATAGTGTTTTTCGGGCCGCACTAAGACAATATCGACATCGCGGTGCAGCTTGCGATGTTGAAATCCGTCATCGAGAAGGATCAGGTCAAAATCTGGAGCGATTTGAGCCGCCATTTTCGCTCGGTTTTTGCATGTGAAGACTTGGACTTGAGGCAGCCTGCGAGCGAGCAGCAGGGCCTCATCAGAGATAGCTCCATATGTGCGCGAGAGAATGGCCACTTTGCGATGCGAAAAAGCCGATGCGAGCATCAGGGTAAAAGGGGTTTTTCCGCTGCCGCCCGCCACAATGTTGCCGATGCTGACGACCGTACAAGGCACGCGCGTGATGGGGAAGAGTTTCCAATCGTAGAGTCGATTGCGAACAAACACAAGCGCGGCATAGAGCCAGCTGAAAGGGGCTAGAAACCAGAGATTCGCTGCGACCCATCTTTGGCCTAAAAGGCGCACATCATCGCGCAGCATAGGCAAAGAGGTGTTGTTCAACTCGTTCGATCGCGATGTGGATCGCCGCCATGTGCGCCTCTTGAATCCGATCGGAATAGGCAAAACCCGACACAATCCATTCGAGATCGGCAACGCCCTTCATTTTCCCTCCGGTTTTCCCGAGAAATGCGAGCGTGGCCAGGCCCTGTTGCTTGGCCTGTAAAAGAGCTGCGAGCAGATTCGGAGAGTTGCCGCTCGTGGTGAGAGCGATAAAGAGATCGCCCGGGCGTCCTAAAGCTTCCACGCCGCGCGCAAACACAAGATCAAATCCCATATCGTTAGCGACACAGCTCAAATGCCCTGGATCAGAAAGGGCAATCGCTGCGAGCGCGGGGCGCTTGGCTCGAAATTGCCCCGTGAGCTCTTCTGCAAAATGCATCGCGTCGCAAAGGCTTCCTCCATTGCCTGCAATGAGGATTTTGCCGCCCTGCTTCAAACATTGTGCGATCACTTCCGCTGAGCGTTCTATAAAAGCGATGCTGTCGGGCAATCTTAAGAACTGGGCCGCTCGTATCGCTTCTTCGACAGAATGTTCGATCAGATGTTGCATGACTCTATGTTATCTCAAAGAGATAAGATTGACAACTCCTCATCTATTTAGTATCTGAGAAAAAGTATGAGACACTTTTCCATCGGCTTTCAGGTTCTTGCCGCCGTCATCCTGGGGATCGCGACCGGATTATTTTTTGGACCCTTGACGTCGATCTTGAGTCCCATCGGCTCTGCTTACACGATGCTCTTTCAGATGGCGGTACTGCCCTACATCGCGTTTTCGATTGCGCATGGATTAGGAGCCATGACGCCTACAACGGGAAAAAAGATCTTCAAGTCTGGGTGGCTCTATTTTCTTTGCCTGTGGCTGTTTATCTTTTTCTGGATCTTTCTTCTTTCGACGCTCATTCCACGCACGTTAACTCCGCTGATCGTCACAAAAACCTCCATGGAAATCGAAACCGATTTTACGAATCATTTTCTATCGAATCTGATTCCCGAAAATCCATTCTACGACATTTTTAACAATGTCGCTCCAGCCGTTGCGATGTTTGGTCTCATTACGGGCCTGGCGTTAATGCATGTCGAAAAGAAAGAGCCGCTCATTGGCGTGCTCGAGAGAATCAATCAGCTGATTGAAAAAATCCTCTACTGGCTCGGAGTGATCTCTCCCATTGGAGCGTTTGTCTATATCGCGATCGCATTTGGCACCATCCACTTCGAAGATCTGTTTAAAATGCAGCTTTACGTCTTCGCCTTCATTGCCAGTACCCTCTGGATCACATTTTGGCTCCTTCCCTCGCTGTTGGCAACCCTCACCCCTTTGAGTTTCGAAGAATCCTCAAAAGCTGTGCGCTCCGTTTGCCTCGTGCCGTTTGTAACCGGCTTGAGCACAACAGCGATCCCCTTCATCAACACCTACCTGAAACAGCTGTCGCAAAAACACGAAACGCATGAAAAATTTCGAGAAACCTCGCAAACTGTCTTGCCCATTGCTTACTGCTTCGGCCATATCGGCAATGCGATGATTTTGTTTTTTATTTTGTTTCTCTCCTACTATTATCGACATCCCTTCACCCTCTTTGAACAAACCCTCCTCTTTTTGATGACCATCCCCCTCTCTTTAGGCTCTACCACGGGCAATCTCAATGCGATTTTGTTTCTCATCAAACACCTCGGGTTTCCGGTCGACGCCTCCACCCTTTTTTTAGAAATCAAATCATTCACGAATAACTTTCAGGTGCTGATGAGCATCGCCAGCGTGTTTACCTTGCTGATCCTCACCATCTACTCTTACTATGGATTGATCCGCATACAGTGGAAACGGGGTCTGTCCAGACTGGCGGCGCCCCTGATGGGGATAATCGTGCTCATTTTGGCCATTCACCCACTGATCCACCCCAAAGATCTGTATGAAAATCTCTATTTGAAACTCAAACTCTCCGAGGCCATCAATAAACCGGTCAAAGCCACGGTCCTACAAGAGGCGGACACGGGAGTCGCCAGAAGTTATTCCGACCCAAATATGCCTCAAGTCTTAGAACAGATTTTGGGCTCCCATGTCTTGAAAATCGGCTTCAACGCCGAGTGCATTCCCTACTCCTATTTCAATGAGCAGCACGAACTCGTCGGCTATGATATCGCGTATGCGTATGAACTGGCGCGCGACCTGAATTGCGAACTACAATTTATCCCATTGAAATTCAGTGAATTAGCTCCAGAGTTGTTAAACGGCGATTTTGACATTGGGATGTCTGCGATCATCATGAATGAGCCAAGGCTGGTGCAGATGCAATTTGCGTTCCCTTATGCCGAAGATACGAATGTGCTTGTCGTCAAAAGAGATCAGAGGAAGCGGTTTCTCAATCTGGCATCGCTGCAAGCGCTACCTGGGGTTCGCATAGGCGTCGGCGGCATTCAATCCAACATTGCCAAAGAGTTATTTCCGGTTGCCGAAGTGGTGTATGCCAACACTCTCGAGCAGATTGAAGCAGGCGGGCTCGACGCGCTCCTTTGGACGAAAACCACCGCCTTAATCTGGTGCTTTTCCCATCCTGAATATGTGGTCATTGACTATGGCGGCCAGATCGGAAAAAGTTACTATTCCTATCCGTTCCGTCCCCATGCGATTGATTTTGGTTTCTTTTTCAATAATTGGCTGATTTTGAAAAGTCAATCGGGCTTTAAGAAGGATATGGAGAACTACTGGATTCATGGCATTTCGCTGAAGCCGAGAGAGCCTCGATGGTCTATTTTGCGCAATGTCTTCCATTGGAGAGATTGAGAAGATTAAAAGGGGGCGGGCGACTCACATTGCACGACTTCTTTGGTCACAGGATGCGCAAAAGCCAGTTTTGAGCAGTGTAGGTGGATCCCTTCTTCTTCTTCGCTTTCGCTTTTTGCGCCGTAACGCACATCTCCTACAACGGGATGGCCGGTTGCGCTAAACTGGGCCCTGATTTGGTGATAGCGCCCTGTCTCTAGCTCAATGGACACAACCGTTGTGTGTTTTCGAAATTGGATCACTTGATAGGTGAGCCGCGCATGCTTGGCTTCCGGGTCGCTTTTTTTTGCCAAGATCGCTCGATGATCTGCATGGATGAGATAGTGGTCGAGCCGCCCCTCTTTGAGAGGCATGATCCCCTCCACTTCGGCTACATAGACTCTCTGGATCGCCTGCTCTCTTTGCTGTTCGTTGAGCCGGCTGAGAGCTTTGCTCGTCCTCGCAAAGAGCACAAGGCCGCTGACCGGCTTGTCTAAACGGTGCAGCGCATGGAGATACACATTCCCAGGTTTTTGGAATTGCCGCTTGACCCATTCTTTCGCAAAGCCCTCCAACGACTCGCCCCCCTCAGGAGAGGGCTGAGTCGTCAAACCGCAAGGTTTGACTGCGATCAGGAGGTGGTTATCACAAAAAACAATTTCTGAGGATAGATCCATATGCAATCGATTATACCAAAGATCACAAATAAGAGGGTGACTACAAAGTAAGGGCGCGCCAAAGCGCCCCTCATCATGGCGATAGCAAGCGGGAAATGAGTTGATCGAGAACTTCTTGATTTTCTTCCACCATCCTTTTCCCTTCTCGATTCAGTCTATCGATATTCCATCCGCTAATGTTATCCAACGTCGCGTCTAGTCCGCTCACCTTGGTGTTCAAGGAGTACAAATCCAACGGAATGGGAAACATATTTTGCACTAAGAGGGTGTTGAATTTTGCATTGCTGGTGAAAATCGTGGTTAAGAGGTCGCCGCTCCATTGGAGCTCTCCCCAGCTGACGACCTTGGATGTGGAGGGCGATGGATTGTCGACCCATCCGGTGCCGATGGAGACGAGAATATATTTTTTATTGGGGTAGATGGACATCCCGATGAGCGCTGCGGCGAGATTGGGGTTATTGGCAAAGATGCCCCCATCGATGAGGATAAAGCGTTGGTTATGCGTGCCAAAAGTCACTCCTGGGAATAATCCAGGTGGCGAAACAGCCCCCATCAATAGATTCGCGATCGCAAAATTGGTGTCTTGACCAGGTTCGTTCCAATTGATGAACAGGTCTGGGGTACCCGTTGCGAGATCGTAAGCAGGGATCACGATATTGTTGATCAACTGATCAAAATAAAGGCCGTCTAGGTATTTTTCAAAGAGCCTGTATCGGGCAGTGGTCTTGTATTTAGGGCCGAGGGCGCCATTTAAGGTCAAAAGGCGATGATACCAAGGATTATAGAAAATGTCTCTTCCATCGTGATCGTAAATGGCGAGCACGTCTTTGGCGGTGTATTTCGGCTGGTTGTCTTTGCCAGGGATCGTCAACAGCACGGTTTGCAAAGCGCCTGTAGAGGTGCCTACCATCAGATCGAACATTTCATTGATTCTGTGGCCACTTTTGGCCTCTAAATAGGCCAATACATGGGCGGGCAAGATCCCGTAGATGCCCCCTCCTTCAATGGAGAGGATGCGGATGTATTCTTGGTCGTCTTTAGGGGGCAATGTGCGATTGACTGGCGCGGGGTTTTGATCCAGGTGTTTATACACCTCTAAAATCTCATATTGTTGCTGATAACGATAAAAGACAAACGGGGCTGCTAGGATCATCATCCCAATGAGTATGCAGAAAAAAGCCATCCATTTTGCTTTCATCGTAGTCCCATACTAAGGTTGCACGAGGCGGGAGGCGAGCTCCGCGAGCCTCTCTTGATTTTCAACGACCATTTGTTTGCCATAGCGATTCAATCGTTCGATATTCCACTGGCTCACATTATCCAATTGCGTATCGAACGCGCTCACTCTCGTATTGAAATAATACAAATCCAACGGAACGGGAAACATCTTTTGCACAAGCATAGTGTTGAATTTTGCGTTGCTCTTGTAGATTGTGGGCAACAGCTGTTTGCTCCATTGCAGCTCTCCCCAATTGAGCACCTCTGTGGTCAAATGAGGGGTCTCCTCCGTCACGCCCGTGCCTAAGGTCACCAGGATATACTTTTTGTTGGGATAGATCGACATCGCTAAAAGCACCGCAACAATACTTGGGTTATCGGCAAACAGGGTGCCATCGACTAAAACCAACCGTTTTCCATGCAAGCCAAAGATGACGCTCGGAAAGACTCCAGGAGGCGATACGGCCCCCATCAAAAGACTCGCCAGTTCAAAATTGGTATCCTCTCTGCCTGGTTGATTCCAATTCAAAAAAAGCATCGGGTTTTGGCTTCTCACATCATAGGCGGGGATCACGACATTATTCAGGAGCTGATCAAAGTACAATCCATCCAGACATTTCTGAAAAAGCGCGTAACGGGCCGTGGTTTGATACTTCGGGCCAATGACTCCATTCAAAGTCAAAAGCCGGTGATACCAGGGGTGGTAGAAAAGCTTCTTTTCGTCTGTATTGTAAATGTCCAGTAGTTCTTTGGCTGTGAATTTGGGTTGACCATCTTTCCCAGGAGTCGTCAAAAGCACCGTTTGCAAAGCGCCCGTGCAAGTGCCCACCATCAGATCGAATAAATCATTGATTCGACGGCCCGTTTGCGCCTCTAAATATTCCAATACATGGGCCGGCAAAATGCCATATACGCCGCCCGACTCAATCGCGAGGATGCGGATATATTCTTGATCCTCTTTGGAAGGCAAAGGACGATTCGCAGGCCCCGGATTTTGATCAAAATGGGAGTATAGAGCCAACACCGCATACTTTTGCTGAACATGATAAATCACGAAAGGGGCCACCAAAATGACCAGCGCTATCATCCAGTACGCAATCGCTATCCACTTGGCTCTCATCGACCATGACCCCGAGTTCATGGTCTTTATAGCATCTCAAATGTTTTCTGCAAAAGAGTTCTTCAGAAAATCTTCCCGCACATCCAGCATGGGATGCTCCCCCTCAGAAAACCCATCGCAAATCAACCCCATACCACACGCGAGGTTTCTACCAGTCGGATGACTCCACATATGGATCAACTGACTTTTTAGGAAAGGGGATCGGGATCGGAGAAGAAGAAATTTGGCCGGGTGTGGGGCCAGGTGTAGGAAAGAGCTGCGATGCAGAATTGTTGCGCTCGGCCCCTGTTTGTCGATTGGACACATCGATAAGAGAGCCACCCCTATTCTGCTTGCGCTCGATCGCCTTCAATCTGTTCAAGTCTTCGTCTGTCCAACCCTCGGCTTTCAGCGCCTCATAGAGATCATCCAATGGTTGCTGGTTGGACTCATCGATAAGAGGAGGGACGGCGTCACTCCCTTTCTGCGGCTGGCCGATAGCTTCCGATACGTCTGCCACCAACTCATCGAGATCAATCGGAGAGACGGCGTCACTCCCTTTCTGCGGCTGGCCGATAGCTTTCGATACGCCTGCCACCAACTCATCGAGATCAATCGGAGCGGGGCGGCAACCCTCCTTCTCCTCAAGCCTCTCAATCTCGTTGCACCGGGGAGCACGCGGCAGTGGCCGTGGAGAAGACTGTGGCTGAGGAGGATCCTCTTTCATTGGCTCTTTCTCGTACCCATATTCTTCCCAACAAGCCTGCAATGTCTTTTTCGCGATCCTGTTCAGGTAATCTGGATCCAGGCGACTCTGCAATAGACCGGTTAATCGATCATCTTTATGAAACTGCGCAAAGTCACGTGGTATCGTTTTCCGGGCGGACTCCACAGCTTGCGCAATATGATCTTGTGTTGCTTCCTCATCTATTTGCCAACTGCGCGTGCCCATTTTCATATCGCACATCAGTATATGAAGTGCGGATTCTTTCCACGGTCGAACATGACCATTGTCAGTCGGTTGTGTACTATCTTCGAATGCATAGCGCTGATGTAAATAGCGAAAAGCCTCTTTTATGTATGCATCGAGCAAACGTTTCTCTGAAAAGGGTTTTTCCTCTCCGAAACATTTTCTAAACGCTTCGCGAGCTTCCGACACAAAATCGCTTGCCCCAGAAACGTGCGGTGTGACTGCAAGATAACGGATCCATTGCCTAGCGAGGCCGCGATAAGGCTTGTCCCGCTCCGCAGCAAGCAAAACAAGATCCCCTCTACTGCGAGAAGATGTTATCGGCTCATGCCACATTGGAGGAATAGGAGTCCCTTCTCTCTTGAATCGTTCAATCACTTTCTCTCGATTAGCCTGCCGCCAATCGATTGTGAATTCGTTGCGTTTTGAAACGATAGGGATAAACGTAGGAGAGAACGACAATTTGTGACGGCAAAAACATGTCACATACGCTTCAAGAGCTTTTCGCTCATCAAAAGTTTCGCCTTTACGCCAATACGCAAACAACCGTTTTGCGCTGTTCAAAAACACATCACTCTGATCTTGAAAGAACGCATCCAATCCTATTTTGTTACTAAAATACCCCTTGAGAAAATATAGATCAGCCATTCGTTGATAAGGATCTTCTGTTGGGAGAATGGGCGGGACATCTAGACCTAGAGGTCGCACATTGGGTTTCTTAGAACACCGGGTCAGGCGACACTCAGCGTGTAAACGGAGCTGACAAAAACGTGCTACAAACGCGCAACCGAATGTTTTCTCATTAAATGCTGATGGCTTGTATTGCTGGTATACTGCACGCACCTGGTCCACCAAAGTAGCTGCCTGCCCTGGCTGCTCTTGATACATCCGTTCGTACATTTTGCGTACCTCGCCCTCTTCGATCGGGACCCACTCGCCGCCTACCGCCTGTACTATTCGAAGAAATTTCATTTGCCAGAACGCCCACTCAGCTAGATCCTTATAGGGATGAGCCGTGTTCGCCAAGCCCCCCTTTTTCTCCTTATGATATTTCTCGTAATCAAATGGGGTATGGGTGTACTCTATCGGCGAAATAGAACTCATAAAAAACAAACCTTATTTCAATTTTTTCATAACAATTTTATTACAAACCAGGCCTTTTTGGAAACCAAAAAGATAGATTAAAAGAATCTTTACAATAATTACGTCAAGAAAATATTTTACAACCGCCGCTGCCTCACCACTTCATAGAGCAGCAGCGTGGTCGCAGAAGCGACATTCAGCGAATCGGCCACGCCAAGCATCGGAATCCGTACCCGAATATCTGCTTCATCCATCCAGGTTTTGCTGAGGCCATACTGCTCCGTGCCCACAACAATCGCGAGCGGTCCCTTAAAATCGGCTTGCGTAAATTCTTCGGCGGCATGGGGCGTCGCCGCCACAATCGCAATCCCCCGCCCTTTCAAAAATTGAAGCGTCTCCTCTGTGCTCGCCTCCAACACAGGCAGCGTAAACAGCGTCCCCACACTCGAACGAACCACATTCGGATTATGAATGTCGGTCGTCGGATCGCACACCACCACCCCATCCACCCCAGCAGCATCGCAAGAACGCAAAATCGTCCCCAAATTCCCCGGCTTTTCAATCCCCTCCGCCACCAGCAAAAAAGGATTTTCCTTCAGCTGCAGATCGGCCAACCCCAAATGCATCTGCGGCGCGACCGCCAAAAGCCCATCAGGCCGGTCACGATATGAAATCTTTGCAAACACATCTTTAGAACAATGTAAAGCAGCTTTACATTGGTTCTTGATGTTCCCTTCATTGGATCCTAAAAAAAGCTCCGGACAATAGAAAAGGGTTTGGATCGCACGCCCCGCATCCAGCGCCCGCTTGAGCTCCCGATACCCCTCAATCAGAAACAGGCCGCTTTCATCACGCGCTCTTCGATCGCGCAATTTGACGACCTCTTTGATTTTTGGGTTTTGCAAACTAGTGATCACGGGGTCCATCGCGCAAAGCTCCCGCTAGGAATCGACAATGTGCCCAATGAATGCAGCGCCATTTCCCCCACCTCAATCGCCCCTTTCGGCATGGTCTGGCCCAGCAAATGGCGCAGACACAGAGGAGTAAACCCAGGCGTGTGGCAAGAGAAAATCACGAACAACGGTTTTTTGCTCAGCAACGCGCTGCACGCTTCCAGAAGAGGCAAAATATCCCGCTCGATTTTGAACACCTCCCCTTTGCTGCCCCTCCCAAAAGTGGGCGGATCTAAAATGATGCCATCGTAAAATGACTCCCGCTTTTTTTCCCTTGCGAGAAATTTCAAAGCATCATCGACAATCCATCGAATGGGAGCTTTTTCAAGGCGGTTTAATTTGGCATTTTCCCTGGCCCAATCGACCATCCCCTTCGAAGCGTCTAGATGGCACACTTCAGCCCCCTTTTGAGCAGCCGCCATCGTCACCCCGCCTGAATAGGCAAATAAATTGAGAATGCGGCTCCCCGTTTTCACAAGAGGACGCATCGCCTCCCAAAGATCCGCATGTTCGGGAAATAGACCCAAATGACCAAATTCGGTCGGCTGAATCTGAAATTCCACGCCGCCATGCAGAGTGATCCATGATTTGGGCAATTTTTTGTGCATCGCCCATCTCTCATCCCGCGTGAAGGTAGCGTCAGGTTTGATGTTTTGCATCGGACGCCACACAGCCTGCGCGCAAGGGCGCAAAAGCACGATGTCGCCAAAGCGCTCCCATTTCTGTCCATCGCCGCTATCGAGAAGTTGGTAATCTTTCATGAAAAAGTCGCCGTTTTGTGGACGAGTGTGCGCCAAAGCCCGCCCAAGGTAAAATGCACCGCCGTTTCGATCGCCGCCAGGCGCTCTTTCGGCGCATACACGACGCCAGCATCGATTTTTTTGCCCCTTTCTCCAATGGCAATATAGATCGTTCCCACCGGTTGATTGGGCCTGCCGCCACTTGGACCTGCAATCCCAGAGACGGCCGCCGCAAAATCGGCCTCCGTTTCCTGCAATAATCCTTGCACCATCTCCATCACTGTCTCGCGGCTCACGGCCCCTTTTTGTTTCAGCGTCGTTCGGGAAACTTGCAAAAAGCGCTCTTTCCATGCATTCGAATAGGCCACAATGGAACCGAGCAAAAATTGAGATGCGCCAGGGAGGGCCGTCAAATGCGCCGCTACTGCACCGCCCGTGCAGCTTTCAGCAAGAGCCAGCGTTTTTTTGCGCCCAATAAACTCTCGATGAATTGCCTCTTCCAGACTCCCCTCTCCATAGAAAAAAGTGGGGAACCTCTTCTGCACCGCATCGACGAGCGAGTCGACCTCTGTCTCGCCTTGAAACATAATTTGCAAAGCGCCCACTGTTGGGAACAGAGCCATCTCCACATCGGGACGCATCCGTTTCAGCTCTTGCAACAAGGGAGCCACTTCCTCTTCCTTCACAAGGCATAATGAGCATCTGCGCACATATTCAGCTTGCATACACACCAATTTTCTGCTCGTTGAGCTGCGGATGGCGATGAATCCAAGAAAAACACCCCTTGCCCAATCGGATGGGCACATTGGTTTTCTTTCCAGCCACCACAAACGGAGTGGCCCTTGTCTCATCACGCACCCACTGTTTGATCGTTTGAAAAAGGGTTGCATTCGGACACTCTTCGACCTCGAGAAACTCCATCGTCTTAGGATCTTGGTAAATCTGAGGAAAAGAAAACTGCAATCCCCAGAAAATATTGCCAGGCCCCATCGTCATCGGCCGAAACACCTCGTCTAAGGCGGAGTAGGTGAAAAAATGGGCCTGCACTTGCACAACCGGTTTCGCGAGTTTGACGATGTATTGCTTGCCAGGCACCTCTTGTTTCCAAAGAGCGTCGGGCTCTACTGTCCAAGCAGACGCCAAGAGACTCCTCAGCGCCTGATCGCTCGGGACACGCCCTTCCCGGAGAGCCGCCATCCACTGCGCATATTCGAGGAGAAATCGGCCCGGTTCGATCGGCGCCCCATCATTCAACCCCGTGAGGCGATACATCCACACAGCTCCCAGCCGCTGAAAGAGTCTGCCCAATTCATTCTCATCGCAAAGGACTTGGTACTTGAGATATTTGGACCCTTGATAGGTCCCCTCTCGCTCAGGAGTTGAAATACGGAGCGTCATAGGGCTTGCACTTTTTTCTGTTTGGGAAGAAGGAGGAGAGTCAAAATACCGATGGTGATGCACGAATCGGCCACATTAAAAATGGGGAACGAGTACCCCCAAAATGTGAAATGAATAAAATCAATTACATGCCCATACAGGCAATAGTCGAGAACATTCCCAATCGCGCCTGTCACCACCAGCCAAATGGGAAACCGTTTGGGGACAAAGAAAACAAGCGCAGCAATGATGCACATGCGCACAGCAAACAGCAGCCCCGCATGGCCTATAAAAAAACCCCAAGCGGCTCCGCTATTGACGACATAATTGAAAGAACAAGTGATCCCGCCCAAGGAAAACAGGGGCACCCCTCCAAAGGGATAGGGGCCAAAATCCAAAGGAGGAACCCAATGGATGGCGATCAGCTTTGTCGTGATATCGAGCCCTAAAAGAAAGACAAAAAGCCACGCCCACTTGAACATTAAATTTGCCCTTTCTCGAATTTTTCTTGCGCCTTCACCGTCATGGTGGCGTAAGGAACGGCTTCGAGCCTCTTGAGAGGAATTTCTTCTCCACTGATGTCGCAAACGCCATACGTGCCCTCTTCGATCTTTTCAAGGGCCCGATCGATCTGCCGCAACAGACCAAATTCTTTGTTCGTCACTTCCAGATTGATGTTTTTCACAAAATCATCGGTCCCCTCATCAGCAGAGTGCTGCGAGTACCCTTTGGCCTCATCGGGTTGAGTGACTGTCTCTTTCGTCACTTGTACAGTTTTCATGACTTGCGATCTTAATTCCAACAAACGTGCTTTGAAGTGAGCTATTTCATTTTTCTTCAGCGGCATGATAATTTTCCTCATTTTCCAATTCTCGAATTGCTTCCAACAATTCGCGCAATTCTTTAAACCGTTTATAAACACAGGCAAAGCGGATATAGGCCACAACATCGGTCTCTTTCAGATGATGAATGACAATATCCCCTAACTCTTGGCTCGATATTTCCCTCACACCCTTGGAGACCAAATCTGACTTGATTTTATAGGCGATCGCGCGCACTTGGTCATGGCTGACCCGAGTATGCCGGCAAGCGGCATCCAATCCTTGGATCATTTTATCCTGCTGAAAATCTTCAAAGGTTCCATCTCTTTTCTTCACCTGCAAACTTAAATCGACGGTTTCAAAGGTCGTGAAGCGCTTCATGCACTGACAGCACTCCCGTCTCCTTCGGATTGCATTGATTTCGATCGCGTCGCGAGAATCGGTCACCTTCGATTCTTCATGGGAACAGAAAGGGCATCTCATCAAAATACCTGCACTCTAATGTCCTGGATTCTATACACAAATGAACTCAAAAGTTGGGAATTTGGCAAAGCCGGCACCGCAGGTTTGGGGCAGCGAAGCGGCGCCGAAGCAGCTCAACTTGAATAAGTTGAGCGATGCAGGCGGCCCCAAAGATGCGGATGTCCGGCGCAGCCAAAAACCAACTTTTGAGTTCATTTGTGTATATTTAGGCCGTTCAAAGATTTTTGTGAACCTCTTTTTGCTGAGGGACTGTGAAAGAAATCCGAATCCATCAGCAGTCTCTCCCTCTCTCTCCGAACGGCAGCAATATACCAAACCCGCCATTAGAAAAAAAGAAATAGGTTCAGGAACCTGTCAACTTTTTCTTGTCACTTTTCTGCCCCCCCATTTAAGATCTGGCTATGGAATTGCAGAAAGAATTACACAACCGTCCCCCCAAACAAGTCGCAAAAGGGATCTTCTTTTTTATTTTAGCGGCCCTTTGCTTCGCTTTGATGGGCGCGACCGTCAAAGAGGTGGGCTCAAGCCAGACGACGGAGGCGATTATTGTGTGGCGCAATGCGGTCAGTCTACTCCTCCTGTTGCCTTGGCTTCTGGCTCAAAAGCAGCCGCTCAAACAGCAGTTGTCCACCCATCATGTTAAAATACATCTCTGTCGAGGCATAGCGAATTTCTGTGCTGTGTTTTTCTATTTTCTTTCTTTAAACTTTCTGCCGCTCTCGAATGCCACATTGCTTTTCAACACCGCTCCCATCTTCATTCCCCTTGTGGCCTTCCTCTGGCATAAAGTGGTGATGCCCAAAGTGCTGTGGTGGGGGATCGGCATCTCATTTGTAGGGATCGTGATCGCACTCGATCCAAGACACGGCCTCTTTCAGCCCGCCTCTTTGCTCGCGCTTCTCTCTGGGATTTCCGGGGCGGTGGCTCTTGTCTCGTTGCGTCTGGGCCACTATTCGGAAACGTCGAACCGACTCATGTTTTATGTATTCGTCATCAATCTGCTGCTCGCCTTTCTGTTTTCCCTCTTCTCTTTTCAGAAAACTTGGGGAGCCTTGTCGCTACTCGATCTGGCCTGGATGCTTCTGATCGGGATTTGGGGCTTTGCCTATCAGATCACCTCCACGCTGGGAACCAGATACATCCCCGCTCGTCTTGGAGCGATCTTCCTCTTCTTAAGCGTGGTCTTTTCCTTCTTCCTAGATCACTGGATGTGGCAAGTGACGATTCCGCCTAGCACTTATATCGGTTGCGCCCTCATCGTGTTGGGAGCGGCTTTAAAAGTGATTCTTTACCCAAAAGACGATTTTCAATTCACATCATCGAATAAAACATGACAGCGGATCTCCTCTCGAAGAACCTGCAACATCATAGGATCCCGTTGAGCCATGCGAACATCCTTGATAAACTGCTCCAGGTCGAAGAAGCTGAGGCCTCTTTCCACTTTTGCCCGAATCTCATCTTCAATCACCCACCGGAAGGCAAACCAATGCTCATCACCCAATGCCTTCACTGCAGCATCGACCCCTTTTTTCAACATCTCCTTATGCACTTCCTGCGCGGAAGGGATGCAAGCGCCGGGCGTAGCATATTTGTCCAATAACTTGAGCCATGCGCGCAGCAACGCATGCCGAACGATCTCTTCGTCCATATCGATTTTATCGTTCAAGACATCATGAGAACTTGCACTACGCAAAAAAATTTCCATTATTATCCTATTTGGCAGGAATAATAACAAATCGTACTATTTTTGCACTGTATTTAAAATAATTGATTTAATTTCCAGATAATCATCAAGGCCATATTTAGATCCTTCTCGACCGATCCCCGATTCTTTGACTCCGCCGAAGGGGAAGACCTCGCTGGAGAAGAGGCCTCCGTTGACGCTGACCATGCCATTTTCGAGCGCTTCAGCGACCCGCCAAATGCGGTTGAGATCGGAGCTGTAGAGGTAGGAGGCGAGGCCGTATTCGGTGTCGTTGGCCATATGGACGACTTCCTCTTCGGATTTGAACCGGATGAGGGGGATGACGGGGCCGAAGGTCTCTTCATAGCAAACGCGCATTTTGGGGGTTACATGGGAGAGAACGGTGGGCTCAAAGAAGTTTCCTCCGAGGGGGTGTCGTTTGCCTCCGCAGATTGTTTTTGCGCCATGACTTAGGGCATCGGCGATTTGGGATTCTACTTTTTCAAGGCCTGCTTTGTTGATGAGGGGGCCGATTTGCACGTCTGTTTCGAAGCCATCGCCGACCTTTAATTTTTTGACCTCTTTCGCAAGGGCGTCTGCGAACGAGTCATATATGGAATCTTCGACAAAGATGCGATCGGCGCAAATGCAGGTTTGTCCTGAGTTGCGGAATTTGGAGGCGATGAGTCCTGGCAGAGCGGCTTTGATATCGGCGTCGGCAAATACGATGAACGGGGCGCTGCCGCCCAATTCGAGAGTCACTTTTTTCACGCTGGAGGCGCTTTGAGAAAGGAGCAACTTGCCGACCCGCGTAGAACCGGTAAAGGCGATCTTGCGGACGAGCCGATTTTGGGTCATTTCCTGACCGATCTCTGCTGGATCGCCCGTGATCACGTTGAGAACGCCGGCTGGAATGCCGGCCTGCTCGGCTAATTTGGCCAAAGCGAGCGCTGAAAAGGGGGTGGCTTCGGCGGGTTTCAACACAACCGTGCAGCCGGCAGCCAGCGCGGGAGCGCACTTGCGGGTGATCATGGCGTTGGGGAAGTTCCACGGAGTGATGGCTCCCACCACGCCAATGGGCTGCTTCATCACAAAGAGCCTTTGGTGCGCATTGGGCGATGGGATGATATCGCCGTACGCTCTCTTGCCCTCTTCTGCAAACCACTCGACGAAGGAGGCTCCATACAAGATTTCTCCTTTTGCCTCATTGAGGGGTTTCCCCTGCTCCAGGGTTAAAATCTTTGCTAAAGCCTCAAGATGCTCCAAAATCAGCGCATGCCATTTTTTCAACAGAAGACTACGCTCTTTGGCGGTCATCGCCCTCCACGGAAGATATGCCTGATAGGCTGCCTGAATCGCCTGGTGCGTCTCTTTACGGCCCATTTTGGGAACGTGGCCGATCACCTTCCCTGTGCTCGGATTGGCAACAGAAAATTTTTCCTTGCCGTCAACCCAATGACCCCCGATGTAGCATTTCTCTTGTAGCATATAGAGATGATGTGTAGCACACCGTTGGATTTTTAAGGAAAAATATTTTTTATATAAAACAAATTAATTAAGAAATAAAAAAACCAACACTTCACATATAATGATAATGAAAAAAAACAGAACCAACGAGGTGATTATGGAAATAGCCAACATACAAAATCCTTTAAATGTTTCTTACGAAGAGCGAGAGCGTTGGTGTGAGGCCTTGCCTCTGGAAGGGCAAAAGGCTGTGGAGCGCCAAGCCATCGCAAATGATCCCCAAGTGCAAGAGCGCGTAAAACCCTCTTCGATTCAAACCATTTCCCTAGCAGAGGAGCTTAAGGGCGGCCGTGTGTATCGCGTTGAGACAGAAGATGGCAGAACCATATACGTCGAAGTGAATTATCTACCCCCTCCACATGGTATAGTGGGTCCTCAGCTATTCGAAGTGCAGGTCCTCGAAGTGCCCTTCTTCAACAAAGACGTGCACGTCCTCGACAAGTAGTAAATCCCTCTCTCCGCTTTTTGCGACAGCCAAAAGCGGAGAGCAAGGAAAAATATTTTTCCACTATAACGAAAACAGAACGAACGAGGTGATTATGGAAATAGCAAACATACCAAATAATTACGAAGAACATTCTCCTTATTGCATGGCCTTGTCGCCATCCGCGCAGTTCGCAGAAGAGTGCCAAGCCATCGTAAACGATGCCCAAGTGCAAGAGCGTGTACAACCCTCTTGGATTAAAACCATTTCCCTGAAAGAAGATCCGGACCGCCGTTTGTATTGCGTGGAGACAGCAGATGGCAGAACCATATACGTCGAAGTGAAGTATCTACCCCCTCCACGTGGTATAGTGGGTCCTCGGCCATTCGAAGTGCACGTTCTCGACCCAGCTTAAATTGGGTATATCATTGAACTGCTGCTCGAGCGCAGTCTCGGTCCTTCAGGACCGAGTTAGCCGAGCTATCTATTCCTCTGCGGCAAGGCACTTGCCGCCCCTTGGCAGTAGGAGAATCTCTCCA
>JAGWZL010000024.1 GCA_018968815.1 Verrucomicrobiota bacterium
TGTCACCAATCTGAATTATTGTACACGCAAAAAGACGTTGTCTCGAAAAATGGGAGTCGATAGAACAAGGGGGAGGGTGTTTGCAGAGCAAGGGTTCGTCATTGATTTACCTCGTTCAGACCTTGGGCTTCGCCCTCTTTGATTTGGCTTTGCCTCGCTGGCGCAGACTGTCTCTTATTTGACTGGGGGGTTAATAGAAGAAAAAGCACACCGCCTGGTTCTTGAGCAGTTCACTTTCTCCCACACTCTCGACCACTCGGTATAACTCGGCGTCCAAGCCGCTCAAAAAGAGAGTTCCCACCGCTTAGAGAGACGATGGAAACCCGAGGATCATATAGCCCACTATCTACCCGTTATTGTCTATCCCAGTGTGAGTCGTCAGCCCAGGATATATCCCGTGAGCCCCAGGTTGCGTGCCCTCCAATGGCGCTGCCCTACCTGCCTGCTGTCGCCGGTAATTCTGTAATGCGATGTCGAACACGAGGGGGTTGCCGTCGCATTGATACTGTACCTGGATGACTCTGAAGAACCGCGCAGGGTCGTGTGGATCGAAAGGAATCCAGGAGAAGCGCCGAGGACACCCTGACAAGACCCATTCACTGCCATCGACATACCTCTCGTGTACCACAACCACATCTCCCCGAACTGGCATAGCCAGGAATCGACGACCAAACTGATCCTGCCCGTATTTCGTGAATGGCACTTCATCTGGTCGAATAGATGATAATTCACGATCACCGAGATCTAATGTTCTGACAGCGATCTCTTCAGGACAGATACGGGGCAAGTATCTCGCAGGAGGTGTGTCGCTCGCAATCATGTAGAGCCAGTCCGTACTATTTTGTCTTTCGGCAGCCTCGTAGCGGCTGCGATTCATCTCGGAGGCGCCCCCCAAAACCACCACCGTGCTCAAGACAACGAGGGTCAAGATCTTCGCTCCCAACAAATGACCTAGAGCAGCCCCAAACAAATGACCTAGAGCAAGAGCTACTAATGCGCTGGCAACAACCATAGCGATTTTCATCATAAGTGGATTGTTGGGATCTGCAAAATATCTACACACCTGACCTATCACACTGGAGGCGGGCTGCTTAACGTGTTCAGGCATTGCGGTAGGATGCGCGCCACTCGAAACAGACGCAGCTGACGTAGCTGACGGAACTAACGACATAAATGTGGCCTCCTCGTTGTTTGGTTAAAAATGAGAAGAAATTGTGTCACCAATCTGAATTATTGTACACGCAAAAAGACGTTGTCTCGAAAAATGGGAGTCGGTAGAATATGTAAACTCTCAACAATAGGATGTTCTATGGATTTAGCGCAGGCCCAAAATTGGTTCATCAACCTCTCCGAGCGTAAGAAGCAGATTGCGGTCAGCATCGCTTCAGTGATCGCGGGAGTCGTGATTCTCATCGCCTATTTCCAAGCGGGCCCCAACGCGCTAAAATACGCAGAGGCTGAAGATACGTTTTCAAAATGGATCGTCGCCCCTCCAGACGAGGCTCTGTATCAAAATATGCTCGATGCGATGCGCCATGTCCCCGCCTTGCACAAGAAATATGAATCTGCGATCGCGCAAAAACTGATCAACACCGACAAACTCGACGAAGCGATCGTGATGGCCAACCGATCCCTAGTCCGCGTGAAAGAAGAGGTCCCTTTCCATGCGACCTATGCAATGACCAGCCTCCTCATCGAACAGGGCAAATACCAAGAAGCCTTGGAAAAAGCGGTCGCCCTGAAAGAACAAATGGGCAGCGCTTATTTCACCCAACAAAAGGGAGGCGCTCTGCTGTATGTCCATAACCTGCTGCGCATCGCCTGCTTACAACAACAGCTGCACAACCGGCCCGGCGAAAAGGCCGCCTGGGAAGAGCTCTCCGCTCTGCTCGCAACCAAGAGCCGCTCAGTCCAAAGGCTGTTAGGGAATTTTTCAGACAAACAGATCAATTTGTCTCAATATATTGCGGAACGAATCAAAAACTTGTCCTAACGTAGAGAGCTTCTAATCGTGCTCTTCGCCGCTTGCGCCTTTGCGCCCTTTAGAAGGACGGTTCTCATCCATGATTTGCGCATGGCGCGTGTAATAATGATACGAGGTGCCTGCAAGAAGACCCATAAACCCAAAAAGCACGAAAGGAATAAATAGACCGACAACCAGTTTCACAACTCCCAATACCATTTGCGTCGTCTTCTCTTGCTTGAAAGAAAAATTGTAAAACTGCTTGAGCCCCTTTTCTACAGGAGCCGGAAAGAAAATCCCCACAATCACCCCAATGGCAAAAAAAACAATCGTCATCCGAGCGCCCGTGAAGAAATCGTACATGCTTGAAATCGAACCTACCAGGATCGCCAGAACCGAGAAGACTTCAGTCGTATATTTGCGAGCAAAATCCTCCACTTCCTGAACAGAGACGCCCTCTTTAATCTTATCCATCAGTTTCTTCACCATGACTCATCTCCCCAGAGCAGATTTCTTCCTAATCTTATTTAATACTTTATTATATTTATTTGCAATCACCCTATTTGCGATCAATGAGGTAGTTGATTGATTTTTAAGGACCACCGATTCATACTTTTGCTTTATGCGCAAAGAAACGACCACCCTTTTGCATTTCCATCCAGAAAAAATCGGATGGATCGGCTTGATGCTGTTAGGATTAGGACTTCTTGTCGCGCTTCCCTTTCTGTGGACGATGCAAAACGTCGAATCGCCCCGTCTCAGAGAAAAACGGGAGCATCCCGCGCCACTGGCGCCTTACACTTTTACCTTGCCCTTAAGTCCGTCGACGCCAGGATTTTGTATTCCCGATCTCCAAGGCAAAATGACCTTCTCCTTCGATCCTCCTAGGCCCGATTGCCTCACCGCTCCCAACCGACTTCTCGTCAGGCTGAAACAGAGCGGCGAGAGCCAAAGAGTCGTTCTCCCTTGTCGGATCGATCTAGAATATCAACGGGATCAGTTAAAATTTGCACAGCCCCCCTCGGAGTTTTGGATGGAACTGGCCGCATTGCCCAGCGGACAAATCCTCGCGACTGGATGGATCTCTTCTTTAGATGGGACAAAAGTGTCCGCGGGGCAATTCCAAGTGTCTGGACAAGAGTGTCCCCTTCAAGAGGCTCACGAGTTTCCAGAAGGATCGCCCTTTCGCCAGCTTGCAGAAGCAAAATGGTGGGGCAGAGATTTGTTTCGAGGAGCCAATGCATTGGCGGAGAGAATTGAAACCCAAGAGCTTTTAGAACTGAAAGAAACCGATTGGCTCGTCTGGCAGGAGGGAAAATGGCAAAAACAAGAGAAGCCGCATCCAGAACTGCCCATCGCCCACATCCAATCGATCTCTCCAAAAACCTTGGTCCTAGAGGGTTGGGATGCGAATGCACACACGAGAATCGCTCTACCGCTCGCCTCTGGGCCCCCCTTCAAAATGAAAGCGGAAGAGCTGTTGAGCTCCCTCCGGATCCGATCTGAAAAACAGATCAGCTGCATGCTCGAAAAACAGTGTCTCGTGCTCAAAACGGGCGACTGGGTGCTCAAAACGGGCGGACGGTGGAAAGTTTTGAGAAAAAAAGAGGAGCGCGAAGCGTTTTTCAATGGGAAATTGTTCGGGGAATTGTTTATCCTAGATCAGATTTCTCAAAAGCAAGGGCAGAAAATGATCCAAGGACGCCTGTTTAACTCTGGCAGAACGCAGTTCATCGCCATTGATATGGCCGTGCAAGGCCACAAAACAGCGAGAAAACCGCCATGAACAAAAGATGGATCTGCCTGTTTCTTTTGACCTTCGCCCTTTTCGCTGAAGCGCCGCTGCTCACTTCAGATGTAGAAGGGGCCCAAGCCTTTAATCAATGCTTAAGCCAACTCAAAACGGAACTGCAGCAAAAATTCGACCGCGTGAGAGACCTCGCCAACAACAGCGAGGCGCAGGAGCCAGAGTTCCAGCAAATCTTGAAAGAGGTGCGCTCCACGCGCGAACAAATCCGCAAGCTCGAAGAGAAATGGAAACACATCTCGGCCGCAGAGCAGCTCTCCAGCGATGAACCTTATGCCATGTGGGATGTCGGCGACACCACCCTCTCCCAACTCGTCATGGAATATGGGGCGAGCGACTTCCTGTACGTCATTCCGCAAGAACTCAGCGGCATGAAAATCAGCCTGTTTTCGGGCATTCCTCTGCCCCGCGAGTCGTGGAGCGAAATGATCGAGATGATTCTGGTCCAAAACGGCGTCGGCGTGAAGAAGTTAAATCCATTTGTAAAGCAGCTTTACATTCTCAAACTCGATCCATCGGCCATCGAGGCAGTGGTAGCGAAAGAATCTGACCTTCAGTTGTTTGCAAACTATTCGCGTCTATTTTACGTATTTGCTCCGCCTCCTGAGCAGTTGAAATCGATCCAGGCTTTTCTCGAGCGTTTTTCCGATCCGAAGCAAACGATCATCCAGGCGATTGGATCTAAAGTGGCGATCGTATCGGCCCGCGAGACCGTTGAGAAGCTCATGGGTCTTTATCATGCGGTGTGGGAGCAGGGGCAAGGCAAGATTGTCCGGATTGTCAGTTCGGTGAAAATTCAGCCTCAAGAGGCGGAAAGGGTGTTGAAGGCGGTTTTTTCCGATTCCCCTATGAAAAACAGGCCCACCTATTATCCTTCTGGCGCGGACGAGCTGATCACCATGGTCTTGCCGCAAGGGCTCATTTTGATTGGAGAAAATGAGACTGTGGAGCGAGCCCAAAGAATCTTGTCCGATATGGAAACGCAGCTGGAAGATCCGGGCGAAAAGGTGATTTTTTGGTATACGTGTAAGCATTCTAATCCGGAAGATATCGCTGAAATTTTGGAGCAGGTCTATGATTCTTTGATTGGCTCGAAGCTGGAGCGAAAAGAGACGGCCGCCTCTCCTGTGCCGCCGCCTCTGCCGCCTGCGCTCAATCCTTCTGCGCCGACTCCCCCTGCGACTCCTGAGAACCCTTGTCCTTTGCCCTATCTGTGTCCTGGGCCTGGCTACAATCCGGTGTTGCCTGCGACAGCTCCGTTTGTGCAACCGTCCTTGATTGATGGGGCGCAGAAAACGGCTTTTGGCAATTTTATCGTCGATCCGAAGACCAGTTCGATTCTGATGGTGGTGCGGCGGGAGGAATTGCCCAAGATCAAATCGCTCATCAAGAAGATGGACGTGCCCAAACGGATGGTCCAACTCGATGTGTTGTTAGTGGAGAAGAAGTTGCACGACAACCAGCAGATTGGCTTTGAAATTTTGCAATTTGGGACCAATTCGAGCGGGAAAAAAGAGACAGCCGTGAGCTATCAGACCCTGAATAATTTTGTGCCTGAAAGCGCCAAAGAAATTGTGCGCAAGGGTCCTCCGGGTCTTTTCAGTTTTCTCTTTTCGCGGCCGAGCGGAAGGTTCCCTGCTGCGGACGTGAAATTTAATTTCTTGATGTCGCAAGAGCAGGTGCGGATCAAAGCCAATCCGTCGGTGCTTGCCATCAACCAAACTCCGGCGATGATCTCGATTGTCGAGGAGATTTCGATCAACAATGGCGCCTTCCCCTTCAACACGTCGAGTGGAACGACCATTATGGATTCCTATACGCGTGCGCAGTTCGGGATTACCATCACCCTCACTCCGACGATCCATCTGTCTGATTCGGAGGATGAGGGGACTGGGTTTGTCTATTTGGAGACCGATGTGGAGTTTGATTCGACCAAGATCATCATTGAAAACAAAGATAAGCCTCCTGTGACGCGCCGCCATATTACGAATGAGGTGCGCGTGGCCGATGGCGAGACGGTCATTTTGGGAGGATTGAGACAGCAAATCGATGAAGACACGCGCGATAAGATTCCGTTTTTAGGCGATTTGCCTGGCATTGGCAAGCTTTTTGGCACTGCTAAATCAAGGGATATGAGCACGGAGATGTTCATCTTCATCACTCCGCGGATTGTGAAGGATCCGATTGAAGATTTGCGATGCATTCGTCAAGAAGAGTATTCTCTTCGGGCAGGCGACATTCCCGAATTTTTGGAGTGCATTGATCAAGCGAAAGAGTGCGAGCGCAAAAGGCTTTTTGGTCAAAGTTTAAAACTGCTGTTTGACATGTACTAGCCATGGATGAAAATAAAATTCTCGCAGAAAAGTTTGGGATGAAAACGGTGGATGACATCGGTTCTTTCCCTTTTGTGCAAGATCGCATTTCCCTGGCCCCTTATGCTTTTGCCAAGCAAAGAAAGCTGTTGCCTATCGACCAAGATGAACACACCATCACAGTTGCGGTGGCCGATCCGCTGGATGTGGACGGGCTGGAGGAGTTGCGCCTTCTTTTGAAAAAGGCGGTTCATCCGATCTACTGTCCCCATCCGATGATTGAGTGGGCCATTGAACGGTGCTATCACCAAAAAGAGGGGGAGACGGAGCAGTTATTTTCCGATTTAGAGACGGGCAAGAAAACGGAAGAGAAGGAGACTGCGGAGGGGTATGATCTATTAGAAAAAGCGGATCAAAACCCTGTGATCCGCATGCTCAATGCGATGATTCTGGAGGCGATTCAGCAAGGGGCATCGGACATCCATTTTGAGCCGACCGATGAGGGGTTATCGATCCGTTACCGGATTGATGGCTGTCTGCAAAAGCGGCCCTCTCCGCCGAAGGAGTATCAGATTCAAATCCTGACGCGGATCAAGGTGATGGCGAAGATGGACATTGCGGAACACCGTCTGCCTCAAGATGGGCGGATCAAGTTGCGGCATGGGGGGAGGGAGATCGATTTTCGTGTGAGCACGCTGCCGACTGTGCATGGGGAGCGGATTGTCCTCAGGATTTTGGATAAGGGGAATATTCTCTTGGGCCTTGATCGGATTGGCATGGAGTCGCACATCCTCAAAGCTTTTCGCAAACTCGTTCAGATGCCTGAAGGGATTGTGCTTGTGACGGGACCGACGGGGAGCGGCAAAACGACCACTCTGTATAGTGCGATTGGCGAGATCAACGATCTCGGGACCAATATCATCACGATCGAGGATCCTGTTGAATATAAGTTGGCGGGTATTTCTCAGATGAATGTCAACCCGAAGATTGAGCTCAATTTTGCGAGGGGCTTGCGCCATATCTTGCGTCAAGATCCGGATGTGATCATGATCGGGGAAATTCGGGATAAAGAGACGGCTGAAATCGCGATCCAGGCCTCTTTGACCGGCCACTTAGTGCTGAGCACGCTCCATACGAATGACGCTCCTGCGGCATTGACCCGTCTGGCCGACATGGGGATTGAGCCCTATTTGCTGGCCTCTTCGATTTTGGGTGTTTTGGCGCAGAGGTTGGTGCGGCAGATTTGTCCACTTTGCAAAAAGGCGTATACCCCGTCCGAAAAAGAGTGTGCCGAGCTTGGGGTTGAGCCGAAGGGTCCTTTCTATAGAGGAGAGGGGTGCGCGCATTGTTTTCAGATGGGTTATAAGGGGCGGCACGCGATTTATGAGCTGATGCCTGTGGGGGGGAAGATCAAATCGCAGGTTTTGAAGAGCCAAGATGCGGGAGAGTTGCGCAAAGTGGCTTTGGCCGAGGGGATGAGAACGCTTTTTGAGCAAGGGGTGGAGTTGGTTGCATTGGGGATTACGACGAGCGCGGAATTGCTCCGGGTCACAAAAATGGATCAAGGGGAGTTGTGATGCCTCTTTACGAATACACGGCTATTTCTGACGCGGGGAAGAAGGTCAAGGCGATGATCGACGCGAATAGCTTGCAAGAGGCGAAGCTCAAGCTGATCCGTCGGCAAATTGCGGTTTTGGAGCTTGAGTCGTTAAGCGACAAAAAGTTGCAGGCGCATCTGAACCGATCGGACGTGCTGAATTTGACGCGGGAAGTGGCCCGTCTTTTGCAAGCGGGCCTGCCTCTTTTTGAGGCGCTATCTGCTCTGGAAGAGAAATATCGGGGGCAAAAAAACCACAAGCTGTTGCTGGATCTTTGTGATTCGGTCCGGAGCGGCCATTCTTTGTCGCAAAGTTTAGCGCGCCATCCCCGAACCTTTGATTTGCTCTATGTTTCGATGGTTGCGAACAGCGAAAAAACGGGTTCTTTGGGGGTGGCGTTGCAAGAGCTAGCCGATCTTTTGAGTCGTCAGCAACAGGTGCGCAAGCAGATTGTGTCGGCGCTGCTGTATCCGGCTCTTTTAAGTGGTTTTTGTGTTGTGATTCTCTGTGCTCTTCTCTTTTATGTGATTCCCTCTTTGCGGGAGCTATTTGAAGGGCGGGAGCTGCATCCTTTTACCAGGCTGGTGTTTGCGGCGAGTCATTTTGCGTGTCGTTCCAAAGGGCTTTTAGCGCTGTTTGTGATCGGGGGCGCTGGATTGGGGCTATTCGCTCTTTTTTCAAAGCCGTGGAAGCAAAAGCTATTTGCTTGGACTTTGCGGCTTCCTATTCTCAAAGAATTTTTTGCGAAG
The DNA here is from genome assembly GCA_018968815.1 of Verrucomicrobiota bacterium. Taxonomy (GTDB): domain Bacteria; phylum Chlamydiota; class Chlamydiia; order Chlamydiales; family SM23-39; genus REEB52. The sequence continues at coordinate 8,430 of JAGWZL010000024.1, forward strand.
GTAGCTTTTGTCCGTTTTTTCCGTGCTGCTGCGACATTACTAGACGGCTCATTGCCGCTGATTCAGGCGTTTGAGCAAGCCAGACGTGTGATGGGGCATCCTCTTTTAGAGGCGGTGATCGCGCATGCGGAGGAACAAATTGCGCAAGGGGAATCGATTCAGAAAACGTTTGAAAACCACCCTCTGATTCCTCCGCTGATTCCTAGGATGATTGGGATTGCGGAAGAGGGGGGCAAACTTCCTTTTATGATGCAACAGATTGCGCAGGTGTATGAAGAAGAATTAGAAAAAACATTGACCCAGTTTGCAGCGCTTGCACAACCGATCTTGCTGCTTGTGCTTGGCGCGATCATTGGCTTTGTGCTTTTATCGGTCTTGCTGCCGATGACAGATGTAAGCTCTTTTGCAACGGGATGATGAGGAGAAAAAAAATGAAGAAAAGAACGCTCACTTTGATTGAAATCATGATTGTGATTTTGCTGATCACCATCATTGGCGGCGCTGTTGGCTACAACATGAAGGGGTCTTTGGATAAAGGAAAGAAATTTAGAACCGAGCATGGCAAAGAGCAGCTGCGGGACATGCTGCTGATTTGTTTAGATGAGGGCAAAGAGGGGGACACGTTGGCTAAGAACCCAGTGTATTATCTTCGAGAGCTGGGCCTTGTCAAAGATCCGGAGGAGGCCACTAAGGATGGCTGGGGCAGAAAGTATGTCATTACCTATTCGAAAGAGCAAAACGACTTTGTGATCTCATGTGAAAATGAAAAGAAATAAGAGACTGTCGTTGAAAAGATGCTTCGTCGAGTTTTTGGATTATTTTGACCGATTTTCGATTTTTTTTTCGGGGGGCAATATACGGACAACGATATTACCCCCCGAAAAAAAATCGAAAATCGGCTCAAAAGAACCGAAAAATCGACAGAAGATCTTTTCAACGACAGTCTCTAAAGCCTTTACCCTTCTCGAAGTGATGATTGCGATTGCGCTGATTGCGATGACTAGCACGGTGATCAGCTTTCATATACGGGGGGCTGTTGAAAGGAAGAAGTTTCATGCGGATCTGGACCGGCTGAAAACGCGGATGTATGTGTTGCATAAGCTGGCGATCGCCTCGCAAACGGATTGGACCTGCGTATTGAAAAAAGATGCAACAGGGTGGACTTTTGCGGTGCAGTGCGATGAACCTAAAGGCAAACAATTTTCTCCGTTGCACATTGAGCCGATGGATCTATTTCTCAATGGCAAAAAAATATCCCTTCCTCTTTCTGTGGAATTTTTTGCAAGCGGCCACACCTCTCCAAGCGGGATCTTTTCTTTCAAACGGGGCGCCCATGAAGAGCGGTGGGCGGAGATCGACCTTTTCCAAAGAACGGAAGGGAGCAAATTAGGACCCAAACATCCCAATGCCTCGGGTTAATAGATAGGCAGTCTGAGGCAAAAGTCTTCTGTGTGTGGGGAGGCGCCCACGACTCCTTGCTGTTCATTATCTCTTTTGTAGCGGAGGTAGTCGATGGTATGTTCCAGCGCACTAAAAAAGCCATCCAGGGGGGATCTTTCTAACTGGAAGCGGGTGTTCCCTTCTGGATCGACCCAGAATAAGATATGATCGATCGCAAAACTCTCATCTTCTCGATAGTTATGGGAAGAGATTCGCTGGACGCATTTGGGATGTGTTTTCCATTTTTGGCAGAAAGCGCCTCGATCGCCTGCAAGACATACATTGGCCCCTTCCAAAATGGCGGGCAGATGGGGAAATGCGCCGGGGATCGACAGAACCTCAGACACGAGGTAGCAAGCGGGAAATAATGGATCTGGGTGTTCCTCTAGAAATTCTTCAATCTTGGCTCGATCGCCTTCCAATGCGATGGCATGCAATTCGCGATACATGGCCTTTTGTTGGCAAGGCCCCGTAAACAGTTCGATGACCCATTCGATAAACCGAAGGTTTAACACCAGGAGGTGGAAGCAGCTGAGGGCCAGGGTCAGGGCTCCTCTCCAAATGAGATTGGGTTTAGGGGCTGCGAGGGGCGCGTGCAAGGACGCCTGCAAGGAATCGGGGATAGCGGCTAATCCTTTTGGGCGTGGAAGAACTGCTTCCTGATCGCTCTCGAATTCGGGGGCTGAGACGGATGTGCAGTCTGATATTTCCATATATTTTCGGGGTCCATATTAATCTTTTCACCCTTTGTTTTAAAGACCTCTTGAGAAAATAATGTTTTTGCCCTAGGCTTGGACTCTTAGAATATGAAGTGTGAGTTTGTCTATGAAAAAATTCATGATCACGATAGCTGTTGTATTTTCGACCTTAGCGGTCCCTTTCTTTGGGGAACAGGACGTCAGGCCCTATCAAATGGCTTTAAAGCCGAGACAACCCAACTGGCGTTTTGAAATTGAAAAAATGTATCCGAGCGGGACGCCCCTATCAGTTATTTTTTATGAACCGACGTTGAATGGCGAGCGGCCTGTACAGCAAAATATTTTTTATGAGAACAACCGTCTGAAGACTCAAATGGACGTGACGCGGGTCGATGAGAATTCTCAGATTGCCAAAGAGTGGAATTCTCCGATTGTCGCTCATGGGGCGAGGCTTGATTTTTCTCCTGAGGGCGCACTCGTGCAATTTTCCAATTATCACGAGGGTGTTTTGCAGGGTGTTTTTAAGACATTTACGAAAGATGGGCAAATTCAGACAGACTTGACTTACAACGCGGCGCTTCTGACGGGTCCAGCCAGGTCGTATTATGAAGATGGGACTCTCAAAGAGGAGGCTCACTATGACCGGGGTCTTCTTGTGGGGGACGTCGTTCAGTACCATCCTAACGGGGCGAAAGCGGCTCTGTACTCGCACAAAGACGGCAAGCTGGAGGGGATTGCTTATAACTGGTTTCCGTCGGGCGTCTTGAATTTGCAGCGTACTTTCCGAGAGGGGGAGCTGAATGGCGACGGGAAAAATCCGGCGTTGATCATGTATGATGAGAAGCGAAATATTGTAGAAGTGCTCGATTTCAGAAAGGGGCAACCGACGGGTTTACACGTCCGATATTATCCGAATGGTGTAGAGAGTTATCGAGTCAACTACAAGAATGGGAAGAAAGAGGGCAAGGAGCAATTTTTTGCTGAGGATGGGAAGCTTCTTGGCGAGGGGGTTTTCGAAGGTGGGGTGGCAACGGGGAGACATTGGAAGATGCATCTCAATGGCAATCTAGCCTATGAAGGGCATTTTGATTTGTCTGGGAAGCCGACTGTTCCGATTTGCGAATACAATGCTGAGGGGGTGAAAACCCGTCAATTCATGACTGCGGGCGATCAGCTTGATGGGCCCTATTTTGAGTGGTACAGCAATGGGAATCCTAAAGTGGAATATACGTATCGTTTAGGGCAATTCATTGGGACTCAGAAGGAGTATTATGAGTCTGGGCAGATCAAGGCGTGTGCGCATTATAACAGTGACTGTAAGCGAGATGGGCTGCATGAGGAGTGGCATGAGAACGGTGTTTTGGCGCGCAAGCTGCATTTTGCCGATGGTTTGAAAGATGGGCAAGTGGGGGAATGGTTTGCGAATGGGAACACGCATATAGACGCCTATTTTCAAGGGGATCTTCCTGAGGGGGTGCAGAGTGAATGGTATGAGAATGGTCAACTGAAGGCCCGTTCTGAGTTTGCCATGGGTCAAAAGCAGGGGTGGCAAAGAGAGTGGAGCGAGGAGGGGGAGTTACGTTTTGAGGGTTTTTTTGAGAACCATGTTCCTCACGGCATTTTTTTGACTTGGTGGGGGCAAGATCAGATTCGAACGCGGATGCAGTTTGATCATGGGAAGAAAGAGGGGCTCCATAAATTTTTCTATAAGGATGGGAAGCCGGAGAGGATTGCGACCTTTAAGAATGATCAATTAGAGGGAGAGATGTTGGCTTGGTATCCGGATGGCGGGCTCCAGTCTGTGCAATTTTTCAAAGAGGGCAAACCGATTGGCGAACATCGGATTTATTATCCGAAGGCGAGCGGTTCTCAAAAAGATGAAGAGAGACTTGCGCAGCTGCTGCACTTTGATGAAGCGGGCAAGATGCATGGTGAGGAGAGGGCTTACTATCAAAATGGGAAACTTCAAGCGATTGCCTACCATGAGCATGGCATTTTGGATGGGAAAAAAGAGGTCTTTGATCCTCAAGGGAATTTGATCCAGGAGATCAATTATAAACAGGGCAAGTTGGACGGGAAGTATTTGGAGAAGGTGTCAGATGGGCGCGAAGTGGTGGCCTATTATCGAGACAATCTGAAAAACGGTTTGCAGACCATTTTTTATCCGCCGAATCAGACAGGGGAAAAGGTGAAGGAGATTGAGACGCCTTTTGTCAATGATGTGATTGAAGGGGTTGTGGTTGAATATTCTGATGTGGGCAAAAAGGTTGCAGAAACTCCTTATGTTCGGGGGAAATTGGAGGGTCTTGGCAGAATATTTGCAGCTGACGCGAAGATTTCGGTGACGATTGAGTTTCACAATAATGTGAAACATGGGGTGATGACGCAATATTTTCCGAATGGGGCTGTGTATCGCACGACGCAATATGTGGATGATTTGAGAGAGGGGGATGAGGTGACTTATCATGACAATGGGGCGATTGCTTCGATTTTTCCTTATGTTCATGATCAGCTGATGGGTCTGGCTCAGAGTTGGAATCGGGAGGGGGTGCTTACGTTTGAAGCGGAGTATTGGAACGATTTGCGTCATGGGAAGTTCAACAAATATTACGATGATGGGAGTCCTATGCTGGAGGAGACCTTTGTGGCTGACAAGCTGGAAGGGGAGAAGAGGAAGTACGACAAAAATGGGGCGATGACCGCGACTTTTTACGAAGGTGGTCAGTTGATTAAAGCGGTGCGGTAGCCGATTTTTTTCAAAGTAACAGATTGGTTGTCAGTGATTTTTGTATAATTTCCTATTTTTTTCTTTTCTTTTAGCGAAAAGAGAGTAGATTGGAAAGTGCGATATGAATCGCAAGTTCAACTAGGAGAAAACGAATGAATATGAAGCAACCGTCTGCGCCTGCGAAGCCGGCACAAAAACCTGCAGCACCTGCGAATAAAGCGCCTGAGCAGAAGCCGCAGCAAGCTCCACAAAAACCGAAGAAGTAAGTTTTTTGTCTAATTAATTCCCGGGCAAGCTGTGCAGGCTTGCCCGAGTCATTTCTGTGTTATCCGGAGCAAGCTGGGAGTTTGGGTCTATTGGCTCGTTGAGGGCAATCGCAGGTGGGTTTTTGTTTAGGCGTTTCTTGTTGTTGCATTTCTTGTTTAGGCATTTCTGTGGGTTGAGTGCAGCTGGGTGAGTTCATTTGCCCGTTTGAAGAGCAGGCTGCGACCAAGAATAGGGATACAATCGCTATATTTTTTTGCATGAGTCCTCCAAAATTGAGATATTCTTCTAAAGCGCACAGTAGAATGACAGATGCGTGTCGTCAAGAAAATTTTTTACGGATGAGGGTTTGGATTTCGTTGGGGACGAATTCTTGTAGGGGGCCGTGGAAATGGGCGATTTCTCGGACGAGGGTGGAGCTGATGTGGGAGTGGGTGTCATCGGCGATCAAAAAGAGAGTTTCGATACCGCTGAGGCGGCGATTGGCCTGAGCCATTTGGAATTCGGCGTCGAAATCGGCTGAGGAGCGCAGACCGCGGATCAAGAAGTGGGCTTTTTTTGTTTTGGCGAAGTCGACGACGAGGCCGTTATAAGATTCGACCGCGACATCTGGGGCTATTTTTTTCATCATTTGGACCCTTTCTTCTACAGAGAACAGGGCATTTTTACTGGGTTTTACGCCGACTGCGACGATGAGGCGATCGCACAATTTTTTTGCTTTGAGCAAGATGTTTAAGTGACCCAAAGTGGGTGGGTCGAAGGTGCCTGCGAAGATGCCGATGCGTTCCATATTTCTGTTGTAATCGATTAGAGGAATAGTTTTCTACGGGGAAAATCCTGATCGGCAATGTAAACCATTTGATGACTAAATAGGTTTAAAGAGGATGCAAGAGTCAAAACCAACAAACTTTCTTCTACCAATTTATTTCGAAGCTAACTCATAAGAACATGTATTCCCAGGTCCTACTGTTAACACATTTTTATCTGGAGTATAAATCATCCACTGATCTTGGTCTTCCGTGTTAATACTAAACATACTAAATTCATATTTTCCATTAAACACCAGAGTTGCATCAAAGGAACGTTTTAAATCAAATGAGATCAATTCTTTTCCTTCGATTTTTTGTAAGACATTTTCAATTTTATTTCTCGAATCGCTGCTTCCTACTAAAGCTCTATTACCTTTATCTATCCTCCAAGCACACATATACACCCAGAGATGCCACTCGCCTCTTGTAAATTTTTCTATTCCCTTCTTGGTTTTAACGTTAACCTCAATCGGCTCACCAAAATCTATTGTCAAAAAACTGCCATGACCTAATTTAACACTGTAAGCTTTTAAACCTTGCATTTTACTTAAAATATCTTTCAATATCCGAATACCATTCCCGTTGTCTTCTTGCTTGCTCATTCGAATAACCCCATGCCTTCTTCTACAATCTCATGATATCCGTAATCCCTTCTTGATATATCACGATGTCAATCGAACGGACCTGCACACAAGTGAATGAAGAAACTCACTAGCAATATAATTCGCTGCATAAGCCATCTTGAAAAATGAGGTCCGATCGTAGACAAAAAAGTTTTATCTGTCGAACAAAACTTTTCGATATAAAATATTTGATTGACTGAAATTTATTTTTTTTGAATATTTTGGACCCGTTTTTTTAGAGGAGGAGTGATGAGCATCACTTTGGATTCGATAGAAGAAGATCTTTTTGATTCAGCAGCGACACGCAGCAAATTTGTTTCAGCGCTGGCTCACTGGCATGGGCGCGCCATCAGCTGGGATGACTTTTCCACACTCCAGGCCAAGGTGCAATACAAGATCATGGAGTTGATTAACCAGGGCGATCTTCGAAGCGAACAACTCATGTTCAAACTGGCCTGGATGGGAACTGCGCCGAACGAGAGGCCCTTGATTGAGAAGCAAATCGCGTATCTCCTGCGGAAATCGGATCACTGGGAAGTGCGAGAGGTGAATCTGTTTAAAGACGCAAAAAACGCCTGGAAACAGGGGTGGAAAGAAACCAAAAAATTAGCCACCCAAACTTGGAAGGCGACCTGCGAGGTGGCGAGCAAAACTGTGGAGGCGGTCCAAGAATTTTGGGAAGAATATCACGAAGAGATCGTCACAGGTGTAATCATTGCCGCAACAGTTGCGGCTGTGACGACGCTTGTCATCTGTGCGGGCGGTGCCGGAACTCATGCTGTGATTGCAGGAGGAGCCGCTCTCATCGATTCTGTCAATGACAGCCCTCCTGATAAACCAGCTGCTCTACCTTCTCAAGCTCCCACGATTTGTTTAGGAGAATGCGTGCCCAGCGCATCGGCCGATAAACTGCTCGAAGACATTAAGAATTCCTATTCTCCGCGATGCACGCCGCATTTTGCGGAAGAGAGCATTGCGCCCTTCATCCCTCACCCCTTCTACCCACAGCTCAATCCCGCCATTTTGTACAATGATGATTATATTGCGAAATGTTATGAACAGCTTGGATGGCAGCCTCCTTTTGCTGCACCACAAATTCCAGAAAGAGAACTACCTGCGAGAACCGAACCAATCCCAATCCCGCAAGAACTACGCCCAAGCCCAACAGGTGGCGAATTCGTGAAGTTCATTGAAGGGAAACTGGCTGCAACCAAAGACCCAACATACACCGACCAGTTCCCTAAGTGGCCTAATCATCAGCAAGTTGTGACATCGATTGAACAGGCTTTGGGAAGCACTCAGGATACAGAGAGATACCTGCGAGAGTTTTGGGAAAAGGAACACGAATTTGTAGCGGGCACCCAAGCCATTGAGCAATTCTATCAAAAGACCAAGCCAAAGTCGCTGACAAGCATTGATTATCACAACTATGCTTCTCAACTGGCTGTGCGTAAACCGCCCGCTCCAATCGCGGACATTCCTTTGCTTGGCTATGCCGATCAAAGCACCATTCACTATCACTGTGGAATCAACAACACTTTTAAATCTGTCGTAGATGCAGGATTGCAGCTACACAACTCTTTAGATGCAAAGTTTGCTGTGCAACCGCATTTGATTCATTCCAATCACTTACTAACGGGGCTTGGGTTAGTTCAAGTGGAAAAATTCGATGATCTGGCCAAAGACATTCTCGCTGCGGGAGCCGCTTTGCCGCAATCTCTCACATGGCCAGACACAAACATTGCTTGGCCGGAGACCATCCTGCAATCTTCTCACATCCAAAAATCCGTTGATTACGAAGTAGCAACCCTTTCACAAATCGCTCAAGAAATCCTCAAATCGGGCCAAGACAACCTGAAGCAAGTCCACGTCACTTTCAGCAATGGCGGCTACGTTTTCAGAGAAGCGCTCAAACAGTTAACCCCGGAGGAGCGCTCGACGATCATCGTGATTCCGATAGGAACGACTGCGCTCATTGATGCCGATTTAGCCTGCAAAGTTTATAATGTGATTGGAGATAAAGACTGGCCTTCTATATCCTGCAATGGGGGAATATCTGGGATAGAGGCTGCACAAGACAAGGCTAACATTGAAGTAGTCATTCAAAATGAAACGGAAAAGGTCATTGGCGGACATTATTTTACTCAACCGGACTACCAAGGCAAAATCACTGAAATATTAATGCAGAAAATCACAAAAACCTATGACATATATTAAATATATAATTCTCATCACCCTCATTTTAGTCTCATGTGTCAAAAAAAAGGAGGACATAAGAAATTATCCTCCATACAAATTGATTATCCAGTTTGCTGAAAAAGTTAAACCTACAACACACTTAGTATTGCGCGCGTATGCCATCAACTTCTTTTTACCTGAAGACTACATCAAAAGAGGGATTGGAAGTTTTTCTGCCAGTTTCTCATTGCAGAGAAATAGGGATGAGAAAATTACATTAGAGAGAGCGAGAGAGTTGACGATATTTTTGTGTGAAAGCCTTCTGAATGACATCAACTCAACTTTAGAAATCCAGGAAGAGTTAGATTTTCACCCATTTCCTGCTGAAGCGATTCATATTGGGCTTTGCTTCGAGGACCCAAATAGAGTCCAACTTGGGCAAGGAGTGGCTCGAGTATCTCTCATTGAAGGGCGCATAGAATATGAAGGCTATAACATCACGGAATACACGGGCAAGTACCCGGCGATAGGCAAACATTACACCATTCACGAAGAAAGTTATGCCGAAGCTCTTGACATCGTGAAAAAACAGAGCAAAGCGGTTTGACAATAAAATTTTGAATGCACTAGACTACGCGATCTCTTGTATACCGCGACCGATATATAGGATGATTTCTGAATGAGTTTTTTTCGGCCTATAAAGCCCATTTTTATTGTCGTTCTTGCGTTATGTTTTTTGTGTGGATGTTTCCGCTCTCGAGAAGCGGAGAGGACGCGCGCAGTGCAGACGATTCTCGACGCTCTCAGTCAAGAGGAGCTGGCTACTTTGGACTCATTCTTCCGCACGCTGATGGGAGAATCACAAGGTGGTTACGTCTTGTATGGTCAGAAGCCAGTTTGTGTAGAGGCCTTTCCTTTGCGAGAAGAGGGCTCCATATTCCTAGCTCGTCCTGTCCACATATTCAGCACGAAGTTAAAACCGGGCGCTCTTCTATGGAAAAGGCTCCATCTCAATCAGTACTGTCAGAACTATGCCCTTTGTGTCTCCGATCAACCTATTTTTGACAAGTGGTCGGAGATAGCCTTCATCAACAAGAAGGCGTTTGTCAGGACGGTGGATGCCCATGCTCTACTGTTTCGGTACATCCTGGGACCGAAAGCGACTGCGCTCCACATACTGGATCAGATTACAAACGCAACGCCCTTCTATACTACCTTGCAAAACAACCAATGTCTAGTTGGCATCCTTTTAGGATACGGGGCGCAAAACGCTCTGATGGAATTTCGCAGTGAAGCGATTGATCAAACCGCAATGAAGCCCTCATTTGGATTCCAGACACTAGAGGAGGAGGCATCCTGGTTAGCAAGCAGGGTGACCCTTTTCACGCAACCCAACCAAGCCCAGCCTCCGATCCCACTATTCGCGTGCTACGAAGAGCAGGAGACCCGTCCGCTGGTGCAAGAATATGAAAAAGCGCAACGGATCATTGCCGAGCACCTTCACTCCCCCTTTTTTCTGGAGAATATTCTCAGCAAGATCTTCGAAACCAAATTGACACTTAAGACCTCCCGACCTAGCAAACCACTCTTTCCAGAAAGAGCGAGCTGTATTCGTGCTGTTGCCGAGGGGATCTGGCACTGTATTGACCAAACTGATGAGACATATCTCGCGGCCTTCTACAGCGGCATGCAAGCTGCCGAACAGGGCCAATCGCCCCTTTCCGAGGCTGACTATCGCCATTTGGTGCAATCCTACCTCCAAAACACCACAATCGCGGACACGCGTCAACACGTCGCCTACGAAACAGGCCTACTCACCTGGGCGCACTTCAAACAAGGGAATCAGTTCTATTCCTATGAAGAAATCAGGAACGCGCTCATCGCCATTCAGGCCGCCTCCTCTGAGAAGCAGCCCCTGAGCAGTGAAGCGGACGAGCTCCTCACGCATCTCCACCTGCTGATCTACAGCGAAAAGGCTAACATTTAAAAAAACCATTCTTGTTTTTGATCATACTTTTCATTACGGGATATCCCAATAAATACCCGGCGAGAGGGAAACATTACACCATTCACGAAGACAGTTATCCACAAGCCCTGAATATCGTGAAGAAACAGGGTCATTTAACCTACTTCTAATCCCTGATGACTAGTTGGCAAGGGCTAGGTCACACCCAGTATTCAAATTATTATTACTACATCTTCCATTCGAGGATGAGCGCCAATTTTGCCAATACTTCATGCGGCAATATTCTTAAGTGCCTGATGTTTAGCATATAAAATAAATATTACAATGCATAAAATTATTTTATTCTAAATAAATCAAACAACTAGTATAATGATTCTCCTCACACACAAACGAGGAATTATGAACCTAAGAAAACTTACTTTTTATATTGTGTCAGCCGCGGTATTGCTGAGTTTGGCAACAATTCTATATTTCTCTCACCCATTTGCATCGTTTTTGGTTTTGCAATGACACCATCTCCGCTATTAGGAGCAAATGTAGGCAAAGTCGGCTCTTCTCCAAGCATTATACTAAACAAGTATTTGACCGCCTCATTTATGCTACCAGATACTCACCAACCAAACGATCTCAATGCCCTGAATAATGGGCTTGCTAGCTATTTTGTTATACTATCGATAATTGAAGATGCATTAATTGATTTTCTTCAAAAAAGATACCGATCTTTTGACGCATTAATTGGGAACAACTCTTGTTATATATCATCTTATATTGTTTTTCTTATTGCGCAGAGATTTAGTTCTGATAAAAATTTCATAAATCTCACAAAACACGCTATAAAGAAAATTAAAAACGTTAAAAAAGACATAACTCTTGCCACAAATTCGTTCCAAAGAAAAATACATTCAGAATCCCTGAGTAGATTTTTAGAGGAAAATGGATTGGCAGTTGCTTTAGACCCTGATCATATTTACCTTGCCATGGCATATGGATGTACTCGAGCTAAATATAAAAATGCTTTTGAGTTTGAAGAAATCAGTTACGAAAAACTAATAGAACTTTATAGCACAAAGCTGAATATAAATTTTGCGAGAAAATCGGCTCAAAAATTAGTAAAGCATTGGCAGAAAACGCTTTCTATCTTCAACATAAAAACGCTTCAATCCCATGCAAAAACCATCGACCACGGGACAGGGAAAATATGGGCTAGTTACATCGCAGACGACAGATATATACTAGAAGATCACAGAGGAAGACTCTGCGCTCCCAGCCTTTATACGGCTGCATTAATTTATGACAAATTAACTCAAACCCCTGGCTCTATATTGGGGCTTCAAGTAAATCTAGTTCAGACCCCAAGAACCCACATTGCCAGGTTCACTTTATATTTCCAGGTACAAGACAACGGGGACTTGAAAAATATAGACCACGATGAATTTTCTTCAACCAAACCAGTATATATGTTCACCGGTTGTAGATATATTTCAAGTACAGCAAGTGTAGACATTAGAGCACTCAAAGCAGAATTTGCAGCTAGAGACCTGAAAACGCTGATACTAGCTCATGAAGTAACTTATCGTCAATACCCTAAATCTCTAAATGCTAAAGATATTACCCCTGTAGAAAAAGATCTAGTAAAAGAAATCGAGAGCTTAAAAAAAATGAGTGGATTTTCTCTTGAAGACCCTACAGATCTGTGTCTTGTTCATATCTTTGTTGACGATACTTTAACACAATCACTTGCTAGCTATGAACCTCCCATACACCTTCCTCAGCTGAATGATTATCCAAATGACTCCAAATCCAGCAACGAGACTCACAAACGTAGAGTAATATGAAATTGAAGTTCCGAAATAGATGATCAATCCTACAGCTCCCCCTAGCCACCAGCTCCCGTTATTATAAAGGACCTCAGAACTGAGGCTTTCTTCACGAAGGAATTGCATCCTTAGGTATTCAAACACCAAAACACCCCCAATCCCACTAATTATCGTATCAAAAACATTGGTGACAGTAACCAGCGCACCTCTCATGTATACAGACGTAAAAATAAGAGTTGCAGTCAGCCCGATCACTGCATACTCCGTCCTGTCTTTAAACCTAGGGAATAATGATTCCCATCCAACTGAAGCTGCATATATATTCCAAGCAGCACTTGTCACTATCGATAGAATTAAGAACGCTGAAATCAAAATTGCTGGGGTCTCTCCTCTGGCCATTAAGCCGGAAATAAAAACTGTGTCTACCAAAAAGAGGTGGTATAGAAATAACCCTGTGCATTGAATAACTATTGTGCCAACAAGGATCACAACTAATGCAATAACTGAGTCTTTTTTAGATCTGCTGTGACGAAAAAATGTTGGAAAATCGATTACAGAAGCGATTAAAGAAGAAACGATTAGAGACACCCCCGAAAACCCGAACTGGTTTGGGAATGTGATGCTCTTGTTAGTTGATTGCCATTCAACATCAAGCAATACCAACAAAAATAAAATAACCATCGGTATTATCGAAAAATAACACAGTGTTTTAAGCCCTTTTATACCAAACAACAAAACAAGAGACGCCAAGGCTCCAAGCAAAGCCCCTATATTAAATGACGAGAAGAATGGGAAGATTTGCAGAAGTTGACTGGCAGGAGCCAGCTGTCTTGGCAGCCAACCGATCATTGTAATCAGCACAAAAAACGCTAATATTCGACCACCAATCTTCCCCACAAATTGCTCGGCATTTTCTATCGCATTTAACCGATTGTGGTATGACATAAGAACTATGCACAAACTTATGCCAAAAATAATGAGGTTTCCAAGAATAATGCTGAAAAAAGCGCCGATTATTCCATCCGCTAATAGGATTTCAGCTCCTATTGCAATTAATGGAACGCTAATGATCCCGCCTGCTAACTGTATGCTGCTTAAATGTCCCCAATGCTGTGAGTGATCTGCGCTCGCTTGAGCTGCCAAACCCATATGATTTTCCAATGATTTTGGTATTTAATTTCACCTATTAATTTTAACAGCAAGGTGTCCCCACAGTGCCGATAGAGCCATAGGAGATATAATTACTTTTTTGATACATCAAAACCACTTTCTTTCAAAGTGTTTATCTAGTACCAATCGACGTATTCCCTTTTCTGGGTAGCTATCCGGCCACAAAACTTAAAAAAATAAGTTAACAGGTTTCCAAGTCTGGCGGGAGTGTCTCTCCCTGAATTGGAAGCGAAGCTGACGGAGGACATACTCTTCTCCCCTTCAATTGCCTATTGTGATATAATCTCCTGGGCATGTCTGTACATCACGTAGATCTAGATCCTTATCCCGATAGGGCGCCTCGGCGGTCAGTCCCAACGATATTATATCGAGGGTGCGCTACAGTTCTGTCTGCGGCGGGCAATTTCACGTTCTACAACGTAGCGAAGGACTTCGGAGACCGGTATGTAAGTGGCCTTGGGCCTGTAATGGGGGCGTGCGAAGTAGGAACCTATTTCATATTTCGACTCCAAAATTTTGAAGATCTGCGGGTTCTGGTATTGGCAGGTCGGGTAGGGAAACCGTGTACCTTGGACAAGGATACGGTGAAAGTGGTGGTTTCGACAGCGTTGGGGCTTTTAGCACAGTATCCATTGGCCATCATGGTCTATAATGCACATCACAATCAACTTGCCTACCCGATTCTGTGTGCGGGATGTGAGGGAGCTTTTTCAGTTTTATCGTTATTGATGAGTCTGAAACAGACAGAAACAGTTTCACCGGTGGTGGTGGAGACGTCTCGTCAAAGGATAGCTAAAGTGGTTGGGGCTTTCTTTGCCTTGTATTTCTCCACGGTCAATGGTGCGGTGGTATATGATGCTCTAAAAGAACGAGCGAGGTGGATGGATCTCTCTCTTCTGACATTAGTAAGCATAGCCAATCTGTATCTTCTTTATACAGTGTGCAGGGATTCAGCACACAGTCTTTTATCTTCGGGAGAAGATTCTCCAGAACGACGGGAGATGTTATTACCCTGGATTGCGGGACGAGTTGTTTGTTGTGTAGTAGCTCTTCTGAGCTGTGGAACGACAGGGATTGCTTCTAACCATCTCCCGGAGAAGGTAGCCCCCTACGCGACTGCATTGGCCCCTCTTTCCTCTTTATTGATTCTGTACAAACCACTGACAAGTCTCTGGGATCTTCTGTTGCAGCGGCATATCAGTAAGCACCGTGAAGAAACCTTTCTTCTGCGACCCACTGACCTGGCCCGTACACACGAGTCCGTTTAGCCCGCAGTTCAACAGCTTTACACCACAGTACGCGAATCCGATTACTCATCATCGAGTCAGTTCTCTTAAGCTAATGTCCACAATATCTTTGTCCTTATACTGCCGACTAATTTTTTGCTTCTCTTTCTCGTACAACTGGACGAGTGGATCATCAGGATGAGACACAAAAATCGGAATGGAAAAATTGCTGGCAGTCGCTTCTAATATGTTCACTCTTTCATCTGTAGAAAAATACGGATCCGCCTCTAAATGCATACTCTGCATAAAACGCTCCGCGTTGTCTTTGCCAAACCCATAAAGCAACCCCATCGCAATATGATTCTGCAATAGTTTCTTCCATGAGACAGAATGCGAGCACAACATTTCCCAGACAATACCCTCAGGAGAAAACTCACCGCCCAAAGCTATTTCAAACATCGAGTAATTATCATTCATTATTTTCTTAACGTTTTCGACATTAACAAGAAAAATCGTATCAGACACTCTAGCAAAGACATATTTGCTGATACGAAATCTATGTCGAATCTTCTCCCACGCCTCCCAGGCTTGTTGAAGATCCTCTTTCATTTCAAGACAGCGCACCCGTTGCCTCAAGTGTTCTGGCATTTTGTCTAACATCTTTTGGGCCTCCTCTCGATCCAGTTGAGAAGGTAATAGCGCATCGCACATTGGCTTACTGCCAAAAAGAACAAATGCTCCATGGTTATCAAACAAAAGGTAACGAAAAAGAGGCTCTATAGCTGTTCTTTCTGCCTCGCTTAGATCAAGTTTTTGGTTAGAGTGAAAACACCCCGATAAAAAAGAGATGACAAAAAAAATCATGTAGGGCAAAATTTTTTTCTTTGCAAAACTCTTGGAGAGCATCATGAAGTTTTCATGCCTTTGTATCTTTCTCATATTGCATGTACTGACCTATGGACATCAGCCATCCTATCAAGAAATAGAAAATAATTGTAGGAAAATGGCCTTATCCTCAACGATTGACCAGATCATGAACGAGCAGCCTGAATCTGTCGACTTCTACTGTAACCACAGATACTACCTCAAATGTGAACGCATCCAGGTAACGCCTCTGGGTATTGTGCTCTCGAATGCGTCATCAGCCATTCCCATTGCCGCTCTATTTTCAGATAGCAACGGTTGTTATTTGGAGTCTGAATTCAAACAGTATCAGTCAGGACCGATACTTCTTCCCATTATCTGCAGAAAATGTGGAACAGGTTGGTTTTATTCAGAGTTTCGAACAGTTTGCCCTAGGTGCGGAACCCCTCCTTAGAGTGCAGCTTTGCAAAACAACACCCTGATAGGATCTTCAACCATTCTTCTAAATAAAAAAAGAGGTGTCTCATGAAAAGGTTGCTGTGTTTATTGAGTTGCTTGATCCTTTCATCCTATGCGCTTGACAAATCGCATACTGCGAGTCCTACTGAAATCTGGCTCCCCGTTGAACCCCATCAGATTATGTTTATAGAACGTGGCATTTTCATCAATGTTGATGGAGAGTGGATTCCCGCGGAAAGCATTCACTCAAATACAAATGGCATCTACGCAAAGCCCAAAAACCCCTATCACGGTCGTTGGTTTTGTCCCAGGTGCCGGTATAATAACAACCCATGGGATGACTCCTGCCAAAATTGGTTGCCTAATGGCCAGCAGTGTTTATATCCCAGGCCAAGCTAACAGCGCAGGTTCTATCGGGTTATGGTCTTCATCAACATAAAGAAAGCGATTGTTGCTGTTTTTGTATTCATTACGCTTTTCTACTTTTCGTTCCAATATTGGCCAGTTAGCATTCAAATAAAAGATCCGGTTTCTGAGGACGTCCTTACGATCAGGATGCCGCTGAAGGATAAAAGACGGCTGGAATATTTTTTTAGACATGTCTCATTTTTAGAAGCTTGGGCATATACCTTGGTCGGAAGAAAGCCTATGTCCACATATCAATATACTGAGCCGCTCGCCCAAGTGCGCAAGGCATGCTCATCGCAATATCTGAAATGTTTTTTACGGGATGCGTTTTGGCCTCCTAATTTTTATAAGATTTGTGCTCTTCTGAATCCTGAGGAACTTAAAATTCATCGCGGGTGTGAAACTCTAAAAAAATATCTCCGGTATTTCCCCGAGTCGCGGCTATCATTTCTTACATACAGAGCCCGCGACTCTATTTGTATCGTTTTGGTGGATAAAATCCAGTTACATGCGATTGTTCAAGACCATCTAGACGACTTTCAAAGCACACTGGACGCTCTGTCTATGACTCCTCAAGAGCTGTTCAGCGATCCCCTTCTGAGACGATTTTTGGAAAATGTGCAATCGGAGGGTTTATTTGGCATTTTGCTAGGGTATGGGAAATGGAATTCTTTTCATTTTGAGCAACATGGTGGTTCGCAAGGCGACCTCATGACATCCATGTGGCCGGATGAACTGGAGGAGTGGATGGAGCGCATGAATAACAAAGATCATTCTTTTCAACCCTGGGATATTTCCGATTTATTCTATCCTCGTTTTTGTTGCCTTCCTGACTCCGATGAAACGCGGTCTCTCATTCGTGTATACAAAGAAGACAGGGAAAAGATTGTGCTGTACTTCGGTAATAGAGACATTGTCGAGGCGATCCTGTCCCTTTTCAATCAAAAGGCGCACGTGGAGTCAGTCCGTGACGTGACTCTCAAAAAGTTGGGTCGATATACCGAAACAACCTGAAGAGTCGGGAATTTGGCAAGGAGAGTCCTCAAAATTCGTCTCCGGAGCGAGCGACCATTGCCCTCGGGCAAGGCGCGAGTGAGGAGGCGCATTTTGAGGCAAACTCGACGATGCCAAAAACCGATTCTTCAGGTTGTTTCGGTATAAAGCCCCTCAGCGCTCAGCAGAGCGCCTCCCTATCTCGGATGGACTCAAGAATGGGGCAAGGTCACAACCAACATATCATTTGCACTCAAGACTCCTCCTGCAACTGCAAAGCTGCAAAAAAGAATAGATGTTAAACATTAGATTTACTAAACTTCGGCTCTTTTTAGAGGGGACTGTATGGACTTGCAAACCATATCTATTTTGAAAAGTGTGGTATTTTTCTTTTGCTTTCTATTCGCACCGTACGTGTGTATCCCAAGAGGAATGAAATTGTGGGAGCAATGGAAAAAGACGGGGCACTTAATGACTTTATCACATGCTATTACCGCATTCGCAGGGGCTGCTTTTCTGTATGTTTCGGCATTAATGATTGTGATTATGAGATTTTTGGGGTTAGCATGAAGAAAGTTTTCGTGTTGTTTGCGATTTTGTTTTTTAGGATCTGGATACGCTGTTTGTTCGACAATCCCAGAGAATACACGAGCTGACTATGCGTAAGGTGGACCCATTTGTCCAGACAAATGGGTCCACCTTAGGGGCAAAAGCGCCTCACTGGATTCCCTACCTGAGTCAACAACAAAAAGGCGTTCGTTACCCTGAGAAATGTAGATGCTGTCACCCCCCTTTTCAGGTCATCAGGGTGGACTAATTTTTGGGGATCAGGTCACGTTCAATTTACCTCGCTGTTTGAAGTGCGACAAGGTACAATCATCTGTCAACAAGTGGTTGGTATACCGAAACAACCTGAAGAGTCGGGAATTTGGCAAGGAGAGTCCTCAAAATTCGTCTCCGGAGCGAGCGACCATTGCCCTCGGGCAAGGCGCGAGTGAGGAGGCGCATTTTGAGGCAAACTCGACGATGCCAAAA
>JAGWZL010000025.1 GCA_018968815.1 Verrucomicrobiota bacterium
CACAGCGGCTACCCGACGCTGGCAAGCACCCATTTTCGAATCACTCTCTCGGCATCACTCTCTCACCTGTGATCACACCCGCGTCCAGGCAGATCTGCTATCGATTGACCCAGGGTGTCCTGTTGATGGAACACCGCCTACAGATGCATACGGGAATTCTAGCAGACTTAGACCTGCCATCCATACTGCAGACGATGCTCGTGGCAGCTCCACCGTTTTTGATAGAACGTACCGCGCTAATCCGTTACGCAGACGCTGCTGCAGTACTGTTTGCAACCCTTGTAAATAGCGCAAAGCACGCTCGTTATCTATACCCCCAAGGATCCATGTATTGACTACCTCTTTACCGTAGTGACGCAGATATTGATCTAATGCTTGCAATATCTCTGGGGTATAATAATTCTGACGTATTGCTGTACATGACACAACAGGATCACTTAAAAACATTCCTACCAGTGACTCTCTCAGCAATCCGTGCCTTATCACGAAGTGGTTTACAGAGGAAAGGATCGATATGCATTTGAGCGCCACCCATCGATTAACGCGCCATATGTCGCAGAGCCATAACGCATACCTCGGCTCCTCAAATGAAATCACGTTCATTAAACGTGGGTTAATGAACGCAACAGATCGCATGAATCCCCGATCTTTATGCAAGCCGCTCTGTTTAAGCATCTCGCATTGCCATTGCAGGATTGGCTGTCGTTCCGCTCGCGACCATTCGCTCATCTCCGATTCCGGGATGAGGATACTATAAATAAACGCCCGATGATTCACGTCCCGCAACCACGCCTGAGGCACATGCCATATAATTACGGCAGGATTTTTGAGGATTGCAGCTGCCAGAAACGCATCCACACCACTCGGTCCTGCTTGTGTCATCCCCTCTTTTATGAAGGCCCCGATTTGGTCAGTAATCTGAGCGGCTCGTAGCGGGTCTGGGTTTGCCTTAAGTGCAGCCAGCAGCTCATCCAAACTCTCAGGGACAGAAACAGGGACAGAAACAGGGACAGAAACAGGGACAGAAACAGGGACAGAAACAGGGACAGAAACAGGGACAGAAACAGGGACAGAAACAGGGACAGAAACAGGGACAGAAACAGGGGGTTCGTTCGGATGAACTATAGGCGGCAGTCCAACGACAGGAGCGCTATCATCACATATAGACGGCGGCGGCACAAACTTGCTAGAAACAGGGGAACACATATAAATCCTTTGTTTTTTAAACAAAAATTATAACAGTTTTTATTGATTTAATCAAACAAATAATTATATAAAACAATATTAAAATAATTATTTTACATTAATCCAAAGAAGCGCCTTCTTTTGAGGTGATATTGGGGATGATCGAGCGCTCCATCGATGGAAATGAGAAGCGACTCTGTGATTTTCAAGAGGACAAATTGCTTCATCTTGATAAAAATCTGCAGATTGCCGTCCAGGTCCATACGGGGCGGTGGATTGGTTTCGAGGAAAAATTGCGAGCGTTTTCCTTCGCTGTAAGCATGGGTGAGCTCTAGCAGATTAAAATATCCATCTTTGACATCAAAGGTGAGATCTCCTGTAACGGGGATGAGCAGTTCGAGATCAAGACCCACAATACGGCTGAGCACATTGGCCGGCACATCAAACACCGTCTCCCCTCTTTTGTATGAATTGATGAAATGAAGCTTACCCTTAGCGGTATACGTTTTCCCATCCTCCAGGTTGCCTTTAAAATCGGTCAGCTTGAGTTCGCGCACCACGAGCGGGTCCAATGGACCTGCTGTTCCGCCGGGGCGGACCAATAGGCAGGGGCGTAAATCGAGGATGGTGAGATTGGGAATGCGGATGGTCCAAGGATTCTGGTCTTGGATGAGGATCTCATCCATTTTCATGACGCCCGCGCTATCGCTGATTTTGATATCGTAGATGTGCACCTTTTTGGGTCCCAGATCCACCCCCGCTAACAGGGTGCGGAATTGAAAGCCAAACAGCTCAATGGCTTTGCCGCTCAATATGCCTTGAAACAGAGGGAGATGGTTCTCGATTTTCAGTCTCCCTTTCAGCTCATATCCTTGCCCCATCTTGAGTTCTTCAAACACGTGAGCCACATCCCGAGGGAGCACGGGACCCAGCGCAGTCAAATTGAGGCGGGCGCTTCCGACGAGCCGATTCGGGCTTTCTGCGTGAAAAGAGGCTTCCAGGCCGCTAAAAGATCCTTCAATCGACTGGATATAGAGTTGATCTTTGTATTCCCAATCAATGGCAAGAGGCAGCTCTTCATCTCCTATAAAAAGGCGCCCCTTCATCTGTTCGTCCATTTGCAGATCGAGCCGAAATAGGTGGCCCTGATCATAAAAGCTCGCGAGGCACTTGCTCCCCTTCCAAAAGACATTGAGCTGTTCGATATGATGCAAAGCTCCAAACATCGGGATCGTCCCCTCATGCATCGTGCAGCAAAGCGTTGAAAAATCGAAGGCAAAGTCGAAATCGGACGTGAAATTGAGATCCCGGTCTTGATCTAAGAATTGATTGAACTGGTATGGAATCAAAGAGACCGGAATATGCACTTGCGCATTGTGCAACAGACAGCGCTTTCTATGAATATCGTATTCCAAAAGACCGATGATGCAATCGAAATCGCCATGCAAATGCAGTCCTTGCAGTAAAGCGCCCCGCGCGGAATGGTAAGAAAAACGCACTCCCCCTTCATTTTCCAGGGGATGCTGCATCACGACAAGATTGGACAAGCCGAAATCCAAATCGGCCTCCATTTGTCCATTATAGATAAAGTGGCCGGCTCCTGCGGCGTTGCCCTGCAATTGCAGACTCTCCAATTCTGGAGGGACGGGTAAGCCTGAAAAATCGAGTTTAATATTGGCTAAAGAGAAGGCGCAATGAAAGGATGGATCTACTTTCCCCTCAAAGGCCGCTTCAAAGGCCGATTTCCATTTTCCAAATCCTTTCATGGTGCCGTCTTCTTTCAAACGCGCAGAGAGGATGAGATCGGATGTCCATTCAAAGGCCCATTCATCCAGCGCGTGATGCGCATGAAAGGAAAAGGGCAAATCCCCTTGGGCGGTGAGGTCGATTTGCCCTTGTTTATATTGAAAATGGAGTTCTGTATTGCCGATGTCGGGCAACGTCTTGATGTCCATATTCCACAATGTCAACAGGGGACCTGCCGCTAAAAGATTGTTCCAAGGCAGCTGCACCGATAGATCGATCTCGTTCAAAGCACAAGGGTGAGCCGTGAGAGCTTTTCCCAAAAAATGACTCGAAGGGAGATAGAGGATCTCTGTTCCATCGTAGGTAAAATGGAAACGGCAAAAATCCCAGGTTTTTCGTTTGCCTCGCACATCGACATCCCAAATTTTTCCTTCTTGGCAATGAATGGGGCCGTAGAAGGGGATATTTTGTTGCAAAAATGTCCATGTGCCATCGACCAAAAGCGAGACGTTGAAATGGGAATCGATGTCCCCCTTCCCCTGAAATTGGAGCTCGGCCATCTTCCCTTTTTCGATCTCAAAGACAACCTTATCGCCATCCCACCCGCCATTCAAGAGCAGCTCCGCTTGATGAATGCGCGCCTCGGCATTCCAATCGTCCCACATGCCAGCCAATTTCAACTCGTAGTCTTTGTCTGACAGAATAAAACTGCCCCCTTCCTGTCTGAGATCTGCGATCAGGCTTTGACACGAGAGGCTGATGTCCCCGTGAGTCAAGGTCAATTGGTCAGCTGTGAATTGCGCGCTCCACGTGTCTCCGCTCCAAGAGGCTTTGCCTGAGAGAATGCCGTGGGTCATGGCGATAGCCGCACATTCGGGAAGAAGAAAACAGGCGGCGGCCTGCATCCAACTCGCCTCGCTTGCGGTCACTGCATGGCATTCCAGAGAGACCCGTTTGTCATCGCCCGAAATTTTGCAGTGCGACTCATCAAAGCGCATGTCCGATTCCATCCAGAACGTTTTAAAAAAAGCGCGCCCTGTAGAAAAAAAAGGGAATAATTCGCCATTGGCTTTGCCGATCCCCTGGCAATCCCATTTGGCTCCCAATCCTTGATTGTAGCTGAAAGCGCCTTGCACGCCATCAGCGTTGCAGTTGGAAAAGGCCAGACTGGCATCTGTCAATTTTAAATGTCCAGAGAGAAGATTGCCTTCTCGATCAAGAGCCATGCGGCCAGAGACGGTCCCTTCCCTCACGTCGATATGGGGAATCCAAGCCTTGAGCAGAGCAACCTGAAATCGATCCAATACGGCGTCTACTTTCTCTTTTGCGCATGTCAATTGGACGCTTCCATTGTCCCAGTGCATCGACAACTGGCTTTGCTCCGCATTGTGACCAAGAGCAAAATGGACTGGGCCGCCCCAAAACATCCGTCCATTATGGACAGAAACAGAAAGGTCAAACCACCCCGCACCCAATTGGGGAATCGCCCGATTTTTGATCATCGCAATGTGCGGCGCATCGATGGTCAAATGCCCTTTGAGTTTTTTAGGAAACGAACTGACATCCAAGCGAAAGGAGACTTTTTCCATATGCACTTGCAGAGAAGGGTCGAACAGAACCACATCGGAAAACACAAGGTGCCCCTGTTCCCACTGACAGCTTCGATACGCAAGCTCACAGTCCGTTTTGGCTTTCACCATCCGTTTGACGCCAAACCCAATGAGTTGGGTCGAAAAGAGGACAGAAAATAAAATCAATAGGGATATGCAGAAAATAATCTTCTTCACAGCCACATTCTAGAACAAACCTCTTTAGTGAATCAACGCGGAACATATATACCCAAAAAAATTCAAGAATCGGCGAACCTATCTCTGACTTCTTGACGCGATCTGCATGATGGTGTTTTGAACGCGTATACAGTCATTAAAGAGGAAACAGGATATGCATGATCGCAAGCGGCATGATGGGCAGGATAAATTGAGTGAGATAACAAAAATGAGCTCAAAAGTTGGGAATTTGGCAAAGCCAGCCGTCGCAGGTTTGGGGCGGCGTGAGGCCCCCAAAGACGAAGAGCATACCATCCTGCGCATCATGCCGCTTGCGATCATGCATATCCTGTTTCCTTTTTAAGGACTATATCGCTCATGATCTCACTGAATTTATCCTGCGCATCATGCCGCTTGCGATCATGCATATCCTGTTTTCTCTTTGAGGACCATATCGCTCATGATCTCACTGAATTTATCCTGCCCATCTTATCAAGTCATTTCGGTATACTCTTTTTCTGTCATCAACCTGTCCACCTCTTGCGGGTTGGAGAGTTCGATTTGAAAGAGCCATCCTGCTTTTTGTGCATCGCGGTTAATCAAGGAAGCATCTTTTTTCAGCGCCTCGTTGACGGCAATGACTTTTCCAGAAACGGGGGTATATACGTCGGCGGCCGCCTTGGTCGATTCGAGGACGCACGCCTCTTGCTTGGCTTTCAAGATTTGTCCTACTTTAGGGAGCTCGACAGAGACGATGTCGCCCAACTCTTTTTGGGCATAGTCGGTAATGCCGACGGTGCCCACTTTGCCTTTACACTCAATCCATTCATGTGAATCGGTATAGCGCATCACTCCTCATCTTTCAGCAGTTTGAGAGTGCCCCAAGTGGCGGGATGCTGCTCAATGTTGTACTCTTCGGAGGAGACCGCAAAATGTTGAGAGGGGCCTTCAAAGCGATTGATGCGATAGGTAAATCCAATGCGGGAAAAGCTGAGAGGATCGTATCCGTGTAGGCAGTGGGCTGGAATTTCGATGGCCAATCGATAGGAATCCTCATGGAGATCTGCAGCGACTTGCAAATCTTCGGGGTGGCACAGACGGTGGGTATCTTCATTGCGGAAGCGGGTGATTTCTTGGCCAAAGAAATTTTTCACCTCAACTGGGAAAAAGACGAAATGATGGCAGAATCGAGTCACCACCCCTTTGGTTTTGAGATCGCGCGTATCGATGAAGAGTTCGATGCTGTCCCCTTTACGAAAATCGGGTTCGCCCACTTTTTGGAAAGGAGAGCGCACCACAAAATAAAAGCAAAACTTTTCAAAGTTCCAGGCTGTGTACACATCGGCAAACGTCTCTTCGTCTAAAAGCTCGGTGGTGGAGGGCAGCAGATACTCTTTTTCTGGTTTCAGAGAACCGCGTAAAAATTGGCAATCGGCCGTTAGACCGAAAAATTGTACAGGCGATAGGGAAGGAAGGTCTTCAAATAGGCTCATTCATCCTCCTTTTGTGTAGGAATGACGATTGCATGTTTTTGAACGATGGTCTTCAGCAGATTTTCGGCAGCGTACAGTTTAGCGTCTGCGGATAGAGTCTCTTTTCCAAAAACGAGCTGTTCTAAAATCGGGGCCGAATGGGTCTTTTTCTCTTGTAAGAAGAAGAAAACCACTTCTCCTTGGTCGGTAATATGAACGGGAGACCAAATTTCGGGGAGCATCACAAAGGCTTGTTCTTTCATCCAGTCCTCCTTTGAACTTCTCAAGATCTCTTCGGTTGTCAAACAGAGTTTGAATTGATCCAGGATTGGATCAGATCCATTTTGGATCCAGCGAGGATCCTTCGGATCTTTTTGCAAAGCGGCAAGCGCTTCTTTACCCGCTTTGGCAAGCACGGTTTTTTCTTTGTCAAACGTCCCTTCCGCTTGAGGGACAAGTTTGGCGAGAACCTCTTTGGCCTCATGGAATGTGAGGATATGCTTCTTTTGCACCACTTCTAAATCTTCGATGCGGCAATATATCCCCTCGCTCTGTAAGGTCGGTTCAAGATCGCCCATGACCCGCCAGGTTTTTTCTTTCAGCTCAGCCCCTGCCAACGCCTCTTGCACCCACGCAGGGTTTTCATCGACGAGACGCCCTCGGGCCCAAGCATCGATCTCGGCCCGTTTGCCCGATTCATCGAGAGCCTTAAACCGCTCGTCGCGCGTCTGCTTTTGGGGCAGCGAGAATGTTTTGCGAATCTGCTCCCAGTTCTGATCGGCCACTTCCCAATCCCATACCTGTTTGATCGAGGCGCGTAGACCGATTTGCTTCTTGCTCACTTCGGCCACTTTGGCTTTCACCGTCTTTTGCACAAGCTCAGGAACCTTTTTCTCAATCTCCTCTAAGGAGAGGATCGATTTAGGCCACTCTTTTCCTCCCGACACAGCCTGGATATAAAATTGCAGCTCCGCCCAATCTTGAGCCGAAGAGGGCGCAATCGGAAAACGATACGCCTGGACAATCGCCGTTTCACGCGCAAAGCCGGCGAAATCTTTGTAGGGCAGCTTATCGACAAAGGCAGCTTCCCCCACATCGTGGAAATATCTGCGGAAAAGCAGCACCTTGCGCCACACTTCGCTCGCCGATTTTTCATCGAATCCAAGCATGCGCAAATGGGCATGGAAACTGATTTCTGGTTTGGCTTTCGATGCAGCCAACTGGGCCATCGTCTCTTGGAAGTGGTGGATCAGATCGCCTTTGGCCTCTTGCAAGGTCACACGATACCCTTTTTCTTCAGCCGCTGCCGCTCCATTTAAAATAAACTCGGCGACCAAATCGACAAAATTGCGGCCAAACCAGTCGCTCGCCGAATGAAAGCCAAACAGGGCTAAATCTTCATAGGAAAGACGCTGGTCGATCGTGAGCCAAGGATATTGCCGATGTTGATGGATGAGGATTTGCCTCAGCATTTCGGGTTGCAGGCGCGATTGATACAAATACAGTTTCTCAAGATGAGAAAACACGTCTAAATTGGCGCGCTCTTCCGCTTGCAGGCTGCGCATTTCTTGCGTCAAATCGGGGATCAAGCGATCCCAAATCCCCTGCGCGCTCAAGAAGGGAGCCTCGGGATGCTCATACGGCTTGTATCTTTTGGCCTTATCCAACCGAGAGTCAAAATCGGCCTTCAAGAAATCAAAATATTCGGTCACGATAGGCAAAGCAAGGCCATCCCTAAGAAAATCGATCCGAATCACCCCATCATTGCAGAAATTGGGAGGCATGCCCCTTCCCAGCATCGAGTCTTGCCGGTCGGTCGCAATGAAACGGGCCACTTTTTGCACCTCAGAGAGCATCATCGATTGCCCATCAATCATTTGACCGATCGATTTGTCGGGCTTCTCAACATCCCCACCATATGTGCTAAATGTGCCGAAGAAGATAAAGGAGCTAATCACCATCACAGTGATCACAAAGAATAAATAGCGTTGGTACTTTCGAAAAAAATCGAGCATGCGATCTCTCTTCAGAAATGAGAAATCATCGTATCACAAGGTTCACTTTCGGTTCAATAGGCTTTGGCAAAAATGACTTGGGTGGAACCTGCCTTTCCTGTGAAAATGCACTTGCCCGGTTTTTGGGGCAGATGGAGCGGAATGCAGCGCACCGTTACATTGAATTCATCTTTTAATTTGGCCTCGATTTGGGCGTCTTCGCTGAAATGGCACAGGGCAAACCCCCCGTGAATTTCATCGCCCTTAGAGGTGAAAAATTCCTTGAATGTTTTTTCATCGCGGATTTCAACGGTGTGTTGATCGCGAAAAGCGGTGGCCTTCGCGAGCAGATTGGCTTGGATCTCTTCCAACAGGTGGACAATCCCCTCCTCAGCAAAAGGGGTCATTTCTTTATGCGGTTTGTCGCGGCGCGCCACTTGCAATTGCCCCGCTTCCATTTCGCGTAAGCCCACTTCGAGTCTGAGCGGGATCCCTTTTTTGATCCAGCTCCACGATTTCTCTCCGCCGCGCATATCGCGCACATCGACAATAACTCGTAACGGCTGACCGTGGTAGTGCACCTTTTTCAGCCGGGAAGAGAGCTCATCGCAATAGGACAAAATTTTTGCGCGCGCCTCTTCGCTGTGGATAATCGGGATGATGGCCAAATGAGCCGATGCGATGCGCGGCGGCAAAACGAGACCGTCATCATCGCTGTGGGCCATGATCATGGCGCCGATGAGCCGCGTCGTGGCGCCCCAAGAGGTGGTCCACCCATATTCCTGTTCTCCTGCGACATTGCGAAATTGAATGCCGCACGATTTGGAAAAGTTTTGACCCAAGAAATGGGATGTTCCCGCCTGCAGAGCTTTCCGATCCTGCATCATCGCTTCAATGGTATACGTATTGACGGCGCCCGGGAACCTTTCCGATTCGGTTTTTTCGCCGCGGATGACAGGCAACGCTAAATACTGATGGCAAAAGGTCGAGTAGACGTCGAGCATTTTCTTCGTTTCCTCGATCGCCTCCTCTTTCGTCGCATGCACCGTGTGCCCCTCTTGCCACAAAAATTCGGTTGTGCGCAAGAACATGCGAGTGCGCATCTCCCACCGCACCACATTGGCCCACTGATTGATCAGAATCGGCAAATCGCGATACGATTCCACCCACTTGGCATAGCTGTGGCCGATGATCATCTCCGACGTGGGCCGCACAATGAGCGGCTCTTCTAATTCGCCCGCAGGGATCAGTTTTCCATTCGGCCCCTTTTCCAAGCGGTGATGGGTCACGACAGCGCACTCTTTCGCAAACCCTTCCACGTGCTCCGCCTCTTTTTCCATGTAACTGAGCGGAATGAACAGAGGAAAGTAGGCATTTTGGTGCCCCGTTTCCTTAAACATGCCATCCAAAATGCGCTGAATATTTTCCCAAATGGAATAGCCCCACGGCTTGATCACCATGCACCCGCGTACAGCCGAGTGTTCGGCGAGATCGGCCGCCTTCAAAACCGCTTGGTACCACTCTGGATAGTTCTCTTCCCGAGTCGGAGTAATGGCTGTGCGCACTTTTTGTTTTTGCATAGGCCTAAAAGTGTATTGCCTCTTCGAGTTTGGCTGCAAGAAGTTTTTGTAGCTCGATGCGGGTTTTACGAAGTTGGTCCGTTGAGATGGGCGCGAAGGTAAACACCTCCATCGCCCGCATAATATCTTTTTTACATTTGAGCACCTCGTTGAGCAACTCTACGTTGGGCGCGCAAAGAGAAATCGTCCCCTGATGCAAATAGCCCTGTTTGCGCCTTCTTTGCGCCGATCCCGCAATTTTGCGCCCCTGATAGACCACATCGTATTGCGTCGGCTTCGCCATGCAAAAATGTTGACAGTCGGGCCCCATGGAGGGGGCATCGGCGCCCGTCAACTCGAAAGGAAGCGCAAAATAATCCCTCACCGCAGCAAGCACCGCCCGATTCACAAATTGGTAATTGCCCAAGGTGGACAGGGAAAAATGGGGATGCTCTGAGGGCATCAAAAACGAAAAGGCCAAATCCCAAATGTGAAACACAATCCCCCCTCCTGTCGGCCGGCGCGCAAAGTCGACCGTCCCAGTCAGGTTTAGATGATTTTCAGGCCGAATAAAATAGCCGTAGGTCGCCGATGGACGGGCCCAATCATACAGATGCAAGATCGGCGCCCCCGCCGGAGCTAAACTCCCCAGCAGCTCCTCATCCAAACGCATATTCTCTTCGGCCGTCGACGCGCCCGTATCAAAAATCTGCAACATAAAAATTTCTCTTCACAAAGAATTGAGGACCCCGTATTAGAAAGAACTTTAATGGTATCAAGGGCAGTCAGTGGTGTCGAGAAAAAACTCTGGATGGATTATAATAAGGGAAAGGGATTCTCATGTTTGATAAATTCACCAATCGCGCAAAACAGGTCATTAAGCTCGCCAAGAAAGAGGCGCAGCGCCTAAACCACAACTACTTAGGCACAGAACACGTCCTCTTGGGCCTGTTGAAACTGGGCCAAGGAATCGCGGTGAACGTCCTGAGAAATATGAACCTCGACTACGACGCCATCCGCACTGAGGTGGAGCGAATCGTCGGATTTGGGCCTGAAATCCAGGTTTATGGAGATCCAGCCCTCACCGGGAAAGTCAAAAAAGTTTTTGAATTTGCCAATGAGGAAGCGGCGAGCCTCAACCACAATTATGTGGGGACTGAGCATTTGCTCCTCGCCCTCTTAAGGCAAACAGATGGCGTGGCAGCCCAAGTGATTGAGAATCTGAATGTGAACCTCAAAGAGGTGCGCAAAGAGGTGCTCAAGGAATTGGAGACCTTTAACTTGCAATTGCCTCCGATGGGTTCGACCCAGCAGCCGCCTGCGGGAGGCCAGCCGGGCGCCGCCCCTCGCCAACCATCGACCCCGCAAGACCGGAGCGCCGCGCCGCCTATTGGCGCTGACAAAATGCCTGCCTTAAGGGCCTATGGCCATGATTTGACCGAACTGTGCCGAGAAGGAAAAATGGATCCAGTCATCGGCCGGCGCGATGAGGTAGAGCGGCTCATTTTAATCCTTTGCAGACGGAGAAAAAATAACCCTGTTCTGATCGGTGAAGCGGGCGTTGGCAAGACAGCGATTGTAGAAGGGCTTGCTCATGCCATTGTGAAAGGTGATGTGCCTGATAATTTGCGCAAGAAAAAACTCATCTCCTTAGATCTCACGCTCATGATCGCCGGCACCAAATACCGCGGTCAATTCGAAGAGCGGATCAAGGCGGTCATGGATGAAATCAAGAAGAACGGGAACGTCCTCCTCTTCATCGACGAGATCCATACGATTGTCGGCGCAGGCGCCGCTGAAGGGGCGATCGACGCCTCCAATATCTTGAAGCCCGCCCTATCGCGCGGAGAAATTCAGTGCATTGGCGCGACCACGCTCGATGAATACCGCAAGCACATCGAGAAAGACCCCGCTTTGGAAAGACGCTTTCAAAAAATCATCGTCCAACCCCCTTCCATCGAAGAGAGCGTACTCATCTTGAACGGCTTAAAACCAAAATACGAAGAACACCACAAATGCGTGTACACAGAAGGGGCCGTCAAAGCGGCTGTCTATCAGTCTGAGCGCTATATTTCAGGCAGATTTTTGCCCGATAAGGCGATCGATCTCCTCGATGAGGCGGGCGCGAAAGCGCGCATCGCCATGATGCACCAGCCCGGCAACTTAACAGATCTCGAAGCGAAAATTGAAGAAGCGAGGATCGCGAAAGAAGAGTCGATCGGGAAGCAAGAGTATGAAAAAGCGGCCAAGCTCAGAGACAATGAGAAAAACTTAAGAGAAGAGTTACAAAAATCGCGGGCTGAGTGGGAAGCGCATAAAGATGAACATCAACCGATTGTGGACGAAGAAGACATTGCCAATATCGTCGCCAAACAAACGGGCATTCCTGTCACTCGGTTGACAGAGGGTGAGACCGAAAAAGTGCTGAAAATGGAAGAGGAGCTCAAGAAAAAAATCATTGGGCAAGATGAGGCGCTGGGAACCGTTTGCAAAGCCATTCGCAGAAGCCGAGCCGATATCAAAGATCCGAACCGGCCGATTGGAGCATTTTTATTCCTGGGGCCCACAGGGGTTGGGAAAACCCATTTGGCGAGATTGCTGGCCAGCCACATGTTTGGCGGCGAGGATGCGCTCATTCAAGTCGACATGTCGGAGTACATGGAGAAATTTGCGATTAGCCGCATGACAGGCTCTCCTCCAGGATATGTCGGTTATGAAGAGGGCGGTCAGCTGACTGAACAAGTGAGACGCCGTCCCTATTCGGTCATTTTATTTGACGAGGTCGAAAAAGCGCACCCCGATGTGATGAATTTGCTCTTGCAAATTTTGGAAGAGGGAAGGCTCACCGATTCGGTCGGCCGCAAGATCGACTTTAGAAATACGATCATCATCATGACCTCGAACCTGGGAGCCGATTTGATTCGCAAATCGACCGAGGTGGGCTTTGGCGTGAAAGAAAGCCTGATGGACTATAAGAGCATGCAGGAGAAAATCGAAGGGGCGGTGAAAAAACATTTCAAACCCGAATTCATCAACCGTCTGGATGGGTTGGTCATCTTCCGCACCCTCGATAAACTGGCGCTCCGCTCTGTCGTAGATCTCGAGTTCAATAAGTTGAAAAACAGACTCGAGAAAAAACACATCTTCGTCACCATCGACGATGCAGCCCGCGATTTCCTTGTCGAAAAAGGATATGTGCCAGAAATGGGAGCCAGACCGCTACGCCGCATCATCGAACAATTCCTCGAAGACCCCCTCTCTGAAAAACTCCTACAACATCCGAACGAGGAGAAAAAATTCCTCATCTCGGCCAAAGAGGGTAAAATCACATTTCAAGAGCAGGGGCAAGCTCCTGAGAAGCACGAGGACGCTCTCGCGAAACACTAGTTGACGCCTGCGAAGCACCAAGAGCGGACCCAAGCTCCGGAGAAACAGGGCGCCCTCGCGAAACACTAGTTGACGCCTGCGAAGCACCAGGAGCGGACCCAAGCTCCGGAGAAACAGGGCGCTCTCGCAAAACACTAGTGGACGCCTGCGAAGCACCAGGAGCGGACCCAAGCTCCGGAGAAACAGGACGCTCTCGCGAAACACTAGTGGACGCCTGCGAAGCACCAGGAGCGGACCCAAGCTCCGGAGAAACAGGGCGCTCTCGCGAAACACGAGTTGACGCCTGCGAAGCGCTCAGGTGCGCCGCTGGTTTCTTCCGGTATATGCCGAGAACGGTGCAAAAAAGGATCAGCCACCGTTCGTAATTCTCATCATCTGTAATATGCTCCTCATCATTGAGGAGAGGGCCCATTAAAAGATGTTGTTTCTCCTCAGCGGAGAGACTCGACTCTTGGACCCAGTTCCGAAGATAATTCAAAATGCGATGTTGCCCCGTCCCATAATCGAACGCCAACCCATTGAGCTCATCGGGCAGCCTCTCTTCTACTGCGTTCTTTAAATACAGTCGGAATGGCAAGAGCGCCGTTTCACTAAGCACCACCTCGGTCAGCGTACTCTCGCGCCTCTCGTCATCGGTGAAAGGATAAAATCCTCTTTTGATCACGCGCATCACCGCCTCATATAAATGGATATCCGCTGCAGTATCTTGAAGCTGTTCGCTCTGTCTCAATGCGTTAAACGTCTGTTGGAACACCCCTTGAAGAGCGTGCAATCTCCTCATTTGGAACATGTGCATCACTCGATTTTCAAATCTTTGATGCTCATCGAGAGACGCCTCCTCCGACTGCTCTATGAGAGGCTCAATAAAGCCTGCCAACACTTCCTGCGAAGCTCTTCTCATAGCCAAAGAACAATAATCTCCCCCTTCAATGGCGAGCTTGAGAAGGGCATCGTGTAATTCCACCGGCGCTACATCGTTTCGAAGAAGGAAGGGGAGAATGTGAGCCGTGTTAGCGATGGCATCTCTCAAATGTTTCTGCTCGCCTTCAATCGGTCGAGTTTCGCTGATTTTATCCACATAACATTGCAACTGCTGACGGACATAATGAACCACAAATTGCTCTGTCGTAAGATTTCGCTCGCGCGCAAAAGGTGCAATCCATCCCTCTATATCGCCTAAATAGTTATTCCAAGCGATGTCATATTGTTCTCGTCGAGAGAGACCCTCCTGCGCCTCACGTCCGTCAAAAAAGAACCGCTTCGCTTCAGAAAAGCGTGTCTGAAGATATTGAATGAAACGCTGATCATCCGCCAATCGTTTGAGAAGAGCGGGATATTGTTGATCCCATTGATCCCCCACCCGATCCCATAGATTCATCAAAGAAGCAAAATCCCGATTTTCTTGAAGCTGTAAAAGAGGTTCCATATTCTTGGTCAATAGGGCCGGATTCAATTCGTATTCTGCATAGCGCCCTTGCAAAGTCGCCTCGATTTCTGCTGCGCTCATCTCTTTTCTCTGGACGAAGGGAGCCTCAAACTCTTCTGGAAGAGGGTACGTGCGTATGGGCGCTATGATCTCTTCCTCGATGTGACGGATGTCTGAAGTACGTTCACTGGCTCCCAGTCGACGCATACTCCATGCCAGAATCGGCGCTGCCACCTGAAGGGTCATTTGGCGCATAACCATGGCCACTTTCAGATGCACCAACTGTTGCACTTCAGGAATCTTCATCAACAAGCTGCAAGCCGCCATGATTTGAGCCGGGACAGAACCCACGATTAAAAGACCCATCATAGAAAGGGTCGGCATCCACGTTTCCATAAATAATGCGACCGTGTGAGGAATGAGGCCAACATCATGTTCTAATGTTTCATAAACCACTGGAAGTAAAGTACCTGCAGCCATCGCGAAAGCTCCAAAATACAGAAGAGCGCAGCCTGCCACAACAAGGGCGATGCGGATGAGTGTACTGCCATTCTGATTGATCCAGAACAAAGTTTGCGAGGCAATGCGACTGAGGCGAGTCGGTAGGATTGAGCATTTGAACCAGTGTTGAGATGCCGCATTGAGGGCACCAGATAGTCCAAACGATGGGAAGGATACATATTTTGCGGAAGCGTAATGCCGGGCCACCCCATTCATGAAGAACGTTCTCGAAGTGGCGGTTGGCTCAGCGAGCTCTGTTCCCGTATCGTAATGCAAGATTTGCTCTTCCGACGTGATCTTAACGCAACCTGGCTGCTCTGTGGGCACTTCACGCAAGCGATAATTCTCCCAACGTGTGTCCCCTCTCACAGTGCGTGGAATGGGCGCCTCGACCTCTCTTTCGAGCTCAAAATAATGGGCCTCGCCGTTTATTTCTTGCTTAATATATTTTTTCTCGTCCACCTCAAACTCAAGCCGGACCCGCTCTCTTTGTCCATTTCGCACGATTTCTCTACATCGATCATCAAAATGTTCTCCATCGTCCAACCATCTCACCCGATATCGTTTGCCTCCATCCATCACGGTGTCTGCGACATAATAATCGAGGTTACGGCCCACCAAGAAATGACGCTCCACTCCATCGACACGCAAGGTGACTGTCCCTGCGGCAGCCGCTAATACTGGCTCTCCTTCTCTTACATAGAATCTGGTGCAAGGTGCAGCTGTGGCTGTGGCGCTTGATTCATAGAAACCGGCTTTGACTGCGCAAGAGATGATCGAAAGAGGAATACTGATCACGGGGCTAAATACAACGCTAAACAATTGGGCAAGCCCAGAAAGAGGTCCTGAAACGGCAGAGGCCACCATACTCATGAGGCCGCCAGCCCACAAGGCTTGCATAGCCAGAGGCGCGGCAGCGAGAAATTGATTCCCTCCCTGAGTCACATTGCGCAACTCAACCCGATGTCGAGTACTTTCGTAACTCGCCCCCCACGTCCCAATAAAGTGACTGACGGTCGACATAGCCATTACTGCCTCCCAGAAAATTTGCAGGGTATAATGCTAGTCCAACAGAAAATATTACGTCAACGCTTCTTCGCGCGGCTTAATATTCGCTTCCCAATTTTTGATGTATTCGAGAAGAGCGGCCTTTTGAGGGTGTTTTTTGAGAAAGGCGAGATTTTCCGGTTTACTGCTTAAGTGAGCCAGTTTGGCTAAAAGATGCAAATGCCTTTTGTCATCGCAAGCAAACAGGAAAAAAAGTGTGTGCGCCGGCTGGCCATCCAATGCGCCATATTCAATCGGCTCTTTCGGAAAGACCACTGCGATCACATCATAGGATTCTTGTAAGAGAAAATCGCGCGTATGAGGCACGCCGATTCCATTTGACAGAGCCGTCGGCATGAGGCTTTCTCGATCGAGAAGCAGTTCTGTAATCACCTCGGCATCTAAGTGCAAATCTTTGGCGATCTCATTCATCGCATTCCGGATCACCTCTTCTTTCGTGTCGCCTAAGACGTCGGCATACACGCCCCCTTTATGGATCGCTCTGAACAGACCAAATTGCTGCGTGCCCAATTTCTCTCTGGGCGATTCCTCTTCGTCAAAAGGAGAAAAATCTTTGCCTTGTTTGCAGCTCAATACCCAGTTTTCAATTTCAGATCTGCTGAATCGGTACTGATGATGGAGGCGGTAATAGGGGATTTTTCCATCGGCAATCCATCTCTTAATGGTTGCTTCTGAAACATTTAATAATTCAGTAACGTCCTTGATTTTCAGATCCATTTCTTACCTCAAAAACAAAAACTATTAGAATTGAGAAAAAAGTGCAAGCACTTCTTCTTCGCTGGTCGCATTTAAGAGTTTTTTGCGCATTTCAAGGTCGCGGATGGCGGATGTGAGAAGGGAGAGGATTTGCAGGTATTCGGTTTGTCGATCATCGGGGCCGCCGATCATGAAAATGAGGCGCACGGGGGCTTTATCGAGAGAGTTCCAATCGAGCCCTTTTTTGGGCTGGATGCCGATGACGATGAAAAAATCGGTGAGTTCTTTGAGTTTGGCGTGAGGCAGAGCCACGCCCATTCCGATGCCGGTGGAGACGATTTGTTCGCGTTGATGGATGGCTTTGCGGAAGCGTTCTTGACTCACTTTGTCTTCGTCGAGCAAAGAGATGAGTCGATCGATCGCCTGATCGCGAGTGTTCACATCGAGAAACGCGATGAGTCGAGAATCTAGATAATCGGAGATTCTCATGATTTCCTTTTTTCTAACGGTTCGTTGAAAGGGATTAATTTTTGCCAGTATGGCCAAACTTACCTTCTCCCCGTTCAGTGGTTGATAAACGAGAGGCTCGAATGAATTCGGCTTGGATGACCGAGCTCAAGATGAGCTGCGCAATGCGCATCTTGGGCGTCACGAGAAAGGGCTCTTTGCCAAAATTCATTAAAATCACACAAATTTCTCCTCGGTAGTCGCTGTCGATGGTTCCGGGTGTATTGAGCACCGTGACCTGATTTTTCGCAGCGAACCCGCTTCTTGGGCGCACTTGGATTTCGTATCCAGGGGGGAGTTCTACCTTAATTCCGGTCGGTACGATCGCAGAGGAGCCGGGCGCGATGACAAGCGTTTCCGCAATCGATGCGCGCGCATCGCAGCCGGAGGCAAATGGAGTGGCATAGGCTGGAATGAGTTCCTCATCCAAAACATGGATGGGCACTGCAATCTTGTTAGACATGGATTCCTTCAGCGATCTTCAAGAGCTCTTTTAACGCTCTTGGTATTTTTTTGGCAAGCTCATCTTTCTCGAATAGACGTTCATTGCCTGTGAAAAACTCGATAAAAAAGGCAAGGCGCGCCTTCAATTCGCTTCGCTTGACGATGCAGTCGACCATCCCTTTTTCCAAAAGAAACTCTGATTTTTGCGCTCGAGGGGGGAGTTTTTGACCGATCGTCTGTTCGACAACGCGTGGGCCTGCAAAAGCGATCAATGCATCGGGTTCTGCTAAGATGATATCTCCCAATGTGGCGAACGAGGCGGTCACGCCTCCCGTCGTCGGGTTGGTCAAGACAGAAAGATAAGGGACGCCCTTTTCGTGGAGTTTGGCAAGAGCTGCGGTGGTTTTCGCCATTTGCATTAAAGAGAGGATCGATTCCTGCATGCGAGCGCCGCCCGATGCGGAGACGATGACTAGGGGCAATTTCCGTTCGAGGGCCAATTCGATCAGGCGTGTGAGTCTTTCGCCGACCACCGATCCCATGGAGCCGCCCATATAAGCGAAATCGAGGAGTCCGAGAGCGGCGTTCCGCCCTTCGATTTGGCAGGTGCCCACGCAAGCGGCGTCATCGCGCCCTGTTTTCAGGGTTGCGTCTTCGATCCGTTTTTTGTAGCTTTCGGTGTCGACAAATCCGAGTGTATCGACCGGTTTAATCTCTGTGAATAGTTCTTGGAATGTCCCCTCATCGGCAATCAGGTCGATCCGCTGCTTTAAGGCCAAGCGGTAATGATATCCGCATTTCGGGCAGCAGTTGAGATTTTGAGCGAGCTCATTGGCGTGCACGAGTTCATTGCAACCGCTGCATTTGATCCAGCCGCTAAAACCATCTTTTTTGGTGGTTTGTACTTTAATTTTTGGTTTACGAGAGAACAATCCCATAGTTATCCGGTATGATAGGGGAAAGCCTCCTATTGATCAAGAGCCCATTGCTTTGTGAAATCTTTCTTCGATATTTTTCCAATGAAAGATTTGCCATATAGCTTTTACATAATCGGCCCGGACGTTTTTATATTGCAGGTAGTAGGCGTGTTCCCACACGTCGATGCCTAGAAGGGGGACAAGGCCTTGGGTGCTGAGCGGGTCTTGGTTGGAGCAGGTGGCGATGGCGAGTTGTTTTTGGCCCTTATTATAGCCGAGCCAGCCCCAGCCCGATCCTTGGATGGCGCCGGTCTGCGCTGTAAATTTTTCTTTAAACGACTCGAAGGAGCCGAAATCGCGTTCGATCATTTTTGCAAGCTCGCCCTTGGGCGTCCCCCCTCCCCCTTTGGAAATGGGGGTCAAAATGGTCCAAAAGATGCTGTGGTTGATGTGGCCGCCGCCGTTGAATTTGATTGCTGATTGCAGGGCGATCATTTGGGCGACATCGTTTTTGCTTTCGGCCTCGTGATATTTTTCCAAGGCGGTATTGAGATTTGTGACATAGCCTTTGTGGTGTTTCGTATAATGAAGCTCCATGATTTCTGCAGAAATCACAGGTTCAAGCGCCTTAAAATCATAGGGAAGTTCGGGGAGTTGATAACTCGTCTGTTCGGCCATGAGGCATATCTCCTGCATTTATCTCTCATTATACAAGATCTCGCGATTTACTTCGAGAGCCTGCTGCGTGAGGGGGCCGATGGCGCGCAACTTTTTGTCTTTCGGCAGCATGCCAAAGATGCGTATAAATCCTTCTACTGTGGATGGACTTGTGAATACAATTTCATCAAAGTCTTCCAATGGAGGAATGGGTTGCAAGCATTGAAAATGGGTATCGTAAATCGCAAGAGCGAAATAGGGGATGCCTTTTTTTTTCATAAACTCGGTCAAATTAGGTCTGGCCCGTTTCGAATGAGGCAGGAAGAAATATCCAGGAAGGTTTGCAACCAATTGCATGACGCCCTCTTGCGTGGCGAATGGGGCCACGATGGGTGGGAGGGGCAATGTCGGCAATGCATTGCGGGTGGCCTCGCCGATGGCGATGACCTGTTTATCCCAGGGCCCTGGCCAATACTCTACGGTGGTTTGGCTTGTGAAAATGATGTGAGTAAACGCATGCCATAAGCGCAGCGCGGGTTGAATACATCCGCATTTTTCTGTGCGGATGACGGGATAATGAACGGTTCCTGGTTTAGGCCTGAGACCTAAATACAAAGTTCGCATCTTGGCGCACCACAATGGCGAGTTTTCCCTGCAAAGGGGCTGTTTCTCCTGGTAAAAAGATCCGCAGCAAATGACCCAATCCCAAGCGGATGAGGGCGGCTTCTGCAACGACGACTCCATCGACATTTTGGGCGAGCCGTTCATGAATGGGGCCGCGCAGATCGACAAACTGGCAGTGTGGAAACAGCTGTCGTACTGCCTCTTCGCGCCGAACGCTGGAGGTGGCGACGAGTTCGATGGGCTCTTTCTTGATGACGAGGCTATCGCGCGGGTCGAGGCCTTTGGATAGCGCCGCGATTTTGAGTCCTTGGGGCAGCGGGTCTGGCAAATCTTTAGCGGAGTGAACAGCCGCATCGATGCGGCCCTGGAGAAGCATCTCGTCGAGTTCGCGCGTGAAAAAATCGGTTTTACCCAAGTTGCGCAGCGAGGTGGTTTGGTCGAGATCGCCAGTGGTGGTCACCCAAACGACCTCGCAGTTCAGGCCAAATTCGCTTCTGATCTCTTCCACCTGCGCGCGCGACAATGGCGATGCGCGGGCTCCGATCAACATAAGAGGCTCTTGATCGCCTCATCGACCAGTTCGACGCCGACGAGTTCTATTTTGTCTCCGATGCGCGACAATCCTTTGAGGTTTTTTTTCGGCAGCACGCATTTTTTAAAGCCCATATGGACGGCCTCTTTCAATCTCGTGTCGATGCGGCTCACTCCCCTCACCTCTCCGCCGAGTCCCACTTCGCCTAAGAGGATGCAATCGGAGGGGATCGCCCGATTGGTGTATGAGGAGGCGACTGCTAACAGAATGCCCAGATCGATGGCTGGTTCAATGATTTTCAATCCGCCTGCAAGAGCCACAAAGACATCGTGATTATACATGTGATAGCCCAACCGTTTATCGAGAACAGCGAGCAAGAGGCCCAGTCGATTGGCATCGAGTCCGGCCGATCTGCGCGATGGGTTGGGGAAGGCGGTGGCGGTGACGAGCGCTTGAATCTCGAGCAAGAAAGAGCGGGCTCCTTCCAGACCTGGCACGATGGCCGACCCGGGGATTTCTTTCATCCGTTCTTCTAAGAAGGCTTGTGATGGGTTAGACACTTCCATAAGGCCCGTTTCTTTCATTTGGAACAGGGCGATCTCATCGGTGGTGCCGAATCGATTTTTGATTGCGCGCAGCATGCGAAATCCGTGTTGTCGATCGCCTTCGAATTCGAGCACCGCATCGACTAGATGTTCCAAGACGCGAGGGCCTGCCAAATCGCCCGATTTGGTGACATGGCCAATGAGAAAGGTGGTGATGCCGTGCCCTTTGGCGAGATGCATGAATTCGGTGGCGATTTCGCGCACTTGAACGACCGAGCCAGGCGATGAGGGAATTTCCGATTTGTAGACGATCTGGACCGAATCGACAATGGCGACATCGGGTTTGACCTGATCGATTTGCGCTTTGATGGCGCTGAAGTGAGTTTCTGAGAGAAGGTAGAGGTTGTTGTGATCGATCCCGAGTCTGCGTGCGCGCAGCGAGGTCTGTTCGGCCGATTCTTCGCCGCAGATATAGAGCACTGTGAGGCCTTGGGTCGCCAAAGCGTTGGCGATTTGGAGCATGAGGGTTGATTTGCCGACTCCGGGCTCTCCTCCGATGAGCAACAGCGATCCTTCTACAAGGCCGCCGCCGAGGAGCCGGTCGAGTTCGCCCATATTTGTGGCGATGCGCGGACACTCGGTGGCTTGCACATCTTTGATCCGAACGGCCTTCGATTTTTCGGGCTTTTTCGAAACAAATCGCTTTTCTTCTGGGACCGCCTGTTCTTCGACCAGCGTATTCCAGTTTTTGCAAGTGGGGCAGCTCCCCGCCCACTTGGATTGAGAATGGCCGCACTCGCGGCAAGACCAAATGACCTTCATTTGTGTATACCTCCTCGTTTTGCGAGGGCGTCGAAGGCGGCCCTTTGTTCGGCCTCTTTTTTTGAGGATCCCGTTCCCATACCCGCTTCCGCGTCATTCAAGAAAACCATCACGTGGAAGACTTTTGCATGATCGGGCCCCGACTCTTCCACGACTTTGTAGGTAGGAATTTTTTGAAATTCTCGCTGGGACAGGTCTTGCAATTCGGCTTTGTAGTTGCGCGGCGGCGATCCGATGGTCGCTTCGAACTCGGTTTCAAAATGGAACATCATGAACGATTTGGCTGTCCCTAGTCCCCCATCGAGATAAATGGCTCCGAGGAGGGCTTCGAACACATCGGCGAAGATCGAGGTTTTCGCTTTGCTGGCCGACATAGCCTCCCCTTTGCCGAGCAGAATGGAGGCGGTGAGGCCCAACTTTTGCAAGTATTGGGCGCATGCGGGGGCGTCCACGAGCTTGGAGCGCAACTGCGAGAGTTGCCCCTCGGGGTAGGCGGGGAGGCGGTGGTAGAGGAAATCGGCGACGATCAGACCCAAGACCGAATCGCCCAAAAACTCGAGCCTTTCATTGTGCTGTAAGGGCCCCTCTCGGTATTCGTTGATGAAGGAGCGGTGGATCAGGGACTGGATCAGATGAGATTTATTTTCAAAGGCATACCCTAGCTTCTCCTCGATCGGGCGGAGCTCGGACTGGAGTCGTTCAAGTGCGTTCATGTCTATATTTTGTTTCACTTGTGTGTTAAGGACAAGCAGTTTATTCTGTTTTCCATGACAAAATTGAATCTCAACTATCATAAGCTTTCGGGCAGACCCCTCTTTCCTGAAATCGAGAAGCGGGTCGAGGCCATGAAGCAAAAGCAACCTCATGCTGTTTTCCTCAATCTCGGTGTGGAGAATGGCACACAGCCCCTTTTTCCGAATGTGACGGCGGCGTTAACGGCGGCCTCTTCGGAAATGGGAAATAAAGAGACCTTCCGTGGTTATGGTCCTTGCGAAGGGTATCAATTTTTAAGAAAGGCAATTGTTGCACATGATCACAAAGATTTTTCGCCTGATGAAATTTTTATCTCGGATGGCTCCCATGCGGATCTCGCCGATCTGCAAGAGATTTTTTCCTTAGAAAACCGGGTGGCGGTGATCGATCCTGCCTATCCGATTTATGTGGAAACGAATGTGATGGCGGGGCGATCTCGTCCTTTGCTGAAAACGGGGCGCTATGGGGGGATTGTCTATTTATCTTGTACGGAAGAGAATGGGTTTCAGCCGGAGCTGCCGAATGTGCATGTGGATCTGCTCTATCTCAGCTCTCCCAACAATCCGACGGGTGTTGCTTTGAGTCGCGAGACTTTGACCCGCTTTGTCCAGTTTGCGAAGAAAAACAATGCGATCATCATTCACGACGCGGCCTATGAGTCTTTTATTACGAGCGACGCGCCTCGTTCGATCTATGAAATTGAGAATGCGCGCGATGTTGCGATTGAAGTGCGCAGTTTTTCTAAATCGGCTGGTTTTGCGGGCCTGCGCTGTTCGTATACGATTGTGCCTCATCACCTGAAAGTGTATGATGCGGGCGCGCTGCACTCTGTGCATGCTCTTTGGAAGAGGAGAGTGGAGACCAAAACGTGCGGCGTCTCTTACCCGATTCAAAAAGCGGCGTCTGCTCTGTATACGAGAGAAGGGCAGCAAGCGATACGCGATGCGATGAAAATCTATGCGGAGAGGGCGAAAACTCTTCTCTATGGGTTGAAGTCGATTGGCTATACTGTATATGGCGGCATTGATGCGCCTTATATTTGGTGCAAAACGCCGCCCAAAGTGGGGTCTTGGGAGTTTTTCGACTTTGTCTTAGAAAACATCCATGTCATCACGATGCCTGGCGTTGGATTTGGCCAAGGGGGCGAGGGGTATATCCGTTTTTCCGCATTTGCCGAGCCGCATGAGATTCAAGAAACCTTGGAACGGTTTAAAAGATTGGCATGAAGCAGATCCTTTCCGAGTCACAAACTGCCTTTTTCACAAACCATGGGTTTATTGAATTCGAGATCCCGCATCGTCTGCCTGCGGTATCTGCGCAGCGAGATCAGTGGAGAGACGATGATGGTTTAAAACAGTTCATCTTGAAAACCTTGGGACCTGTTGCTTTAGCGCTCACTCATAAAAAGCAGTTGCGATTGGGTGTCAGTCTTTGGGTTACGGGGGCAAACCGGCCCAAGCAGGCGGGCAAATTGAAGGAGTGGGTTTCTTTGCAAAATATCGCGATGGCGATTTCGCTGGCGCCGCATCCGACGATTCCTGCGAAAAGATCGTCGCTGGGCATTTTGCCGCTGCCCGCCCATGCTGAGCAGGCGTTATTTTTCCGGCCTGATTTAATTCTTGATTGGCCGCATGTTTCTTCCGATCTATTTTTGATTCTGTTCACTCTCCCTAACGGTGTGTATATTCACAATCCCAAAGATCCTGAAACGACTTATCTAAAGGCGCTTGGGATTCAATATGGCGATGTTCTTCAGAATGCGACGCATCCGTTGATTCACGAAAAATGATTTGTAGTATTTTTGGAACT
This sequence comes from Verrucomicrobiota bacterium, assembly GCA_018968815.1. Lineage (GTDB taxonomy): Bacteria > Chlamydiota > Chlamydiia > Chlamydiales > SM23-39 > REEB52. The sequence goes on from JAGWZL010000025.1 coordinate 24,411, forward strand.
TTCGTATCCTTGACCCTTTTTTGGAGCCGTAAATGTTCGTAGAGCCACCTGTTGTCGAACAGGTTTATCACGTGGATGAGATGCAACCGCTTTTAAAGCGTCATTTTGAATATGTGTATCGGTTTTTTACAGTGAGTCGGTTGATTCCTGAGGCTTGTTCTGACATTGTGTATGGGGTGCAGAGGTGTCTTTCTGGGATTGCGGCCCCTTTTCAAAACGCATTATTTGGGATTCCTCAAGCGGAGGATTGGGATGCATGTATTGAGGAGCAGCTCGCCTATTTTAAGAAGGTCAACATGCCTTTTGTTTGGTATGTCGACATGGATGCGAGTCCTGAATTTGAGCAAAAGCTTCTTGCGCATGGGTTTACCAATGGGGGTGTATTTCGTGCGGTATCTGGGCCCTTAAACAAGAGTCTTCCGAGTCCTAAGGTGCCTGACGGGTATACATTAGAAAAGCTGAAGGAAGATCCTGCCTCTCTGGATGAGTTTAACATTTTAGTTTGCGACACTTTTGGGATTGAGCCGATGAACCGGGTTTGTTTTAAAAAGACGTTGCAAGCTTGTAGCCAAGCGAATTCGCACAATTGGGTGGTGAGGAAGAAGGGCAAGATTGTCTCCACCTTATCTACGATGATTGATGGGGATCTGGTGAGTTTTTGGAATGGGGCGACGCTGCCTGAAGAGAGGCGGCATGGTTTGAGTACGGCGCTTCGTCACATGGCGTTGCAGCATGCGATTTCGAAGGGGTGTCATTTTGGGGCATCCTATCTCACAGCGGAAAACAAAGCCTACGGCATCTGCACCAAGCTTGGATATGAAACCAAGTGGAGTTACTACGCCTTCCTCTCCCCACAATCAAAATAAGAGAGAGAGAAATAAAAAGAGAGAGAGAAGAAATAGACGTCGGGCATGCTACGCGCATTCGCGCTGCGCCCCCGCGCCCAGCAGGCTTCATCTCACTTCGATAAAACGCGTGCTCGGCTCGGGGGTGTGCAAAGCACTACCCCCACGCCCGAAACGGGCTCTCGCCTGCGCTGCGTTTTCTCTTTGCGAGCTGAAGCCAAGGGCTGGCGCATCGGCCCCATCTACGATGGGT
>JAGWZL010000006.1 GCA_018968815.1 Verrucomicrobiota bacterium
ATCTGGACAGGAGCCGTGGGCGGCTCGGCCCCTCCGACGAACCTGATTTTTACGGGCACCACCCACCAACTCCAAATCGGCAACAACGTCACTGTAACGGGCGCTAATCTATTGAGTTTGCCTATAGCCGTTTTGTTAAATGGGCCTAGCACTATGACCTACTCCGTCACCCCTTTGTCAGTGACGTTCGGATCTACTTTGGATGGAGGCAATGCGCTGATCATCCAAGGAGGTTCGGGGACAGAGACCTTTACAGGTGCGGTCGGAGGGATCACCCCTCTTGCTTCATTGACTGTTGTAGGAGGCAGTATTGTCCAAAGCTCCACTGTGCAGTTAACAGGCCCGCTCAGTTACACCGGATCATCGAGTGTGCATGGGAATATCACCACGAACGCTGGCTCTGTAACAATGACAGGACCTGTCACATTGACTGGCTCTGTGACGATCGATACGACCAACACGAACCCTGCCGGAGCGTCCATTCTCTTTTCGGGGAGCAGTTCCACTGTGAATGGGGCGCAACCTTTGACTCTCAAGGGAGGAACGGGCGGCACTGTGACGTTTGGCGGGGCGATCGGGAACTCAGTCGCTACAGGCGCTGTTCTGGTGAGCAGCGCAAATGCGGTCAGTATCGGCTCTAATATCACAGCCACGTCCTTCACTATCACGCCTGCAGCTCCTGTGACCCTGGCCGGATCGAGCGTCATCACGACAACCGCTGCGACAAATGGGATCAGCATCCCAGGAACGATCGATGGGACGACTTCAACGAGCCAAGCGCTGACTTTAGCTGTCAGCGGCACCGATACAGCGTCTCTTTTAGCCAACGTGGGCAGTACGGTTCGGTTGGGAGCCTTAACAATCAGCACAGGCAACGCTTTTTCGATTGGCGCTTCTATGACCACAATCAATGCGAGTTCAATGACCGTCAGCGGATCGATTCCCACCACTCTCCATAATACCTCCACATTGACCATTGATACCAATGTCGGTAGCGGATCGATCTCATTTGGCGGAACAATCAATGGAGCGACGTCGGGCGTACAGGCGCTCATCTTACACGCCGCTAATACCATTTCCTTATCGGGCAATGTGGGAACGATAACCGCACTTGCTTCATTGACGGCGACAGGTACCGCGGTGACGCAAAGCGCCGCGGCCACTACAACGGGACCCATCAGTTATACCTCCACTTCTCCTTCTCTGATTACCATTGGCGGCAACATGACCACATCCGGCGGCACAATCGGCTTGAATGGCCCTGTCTCCATTGCCTCCGCTCCCACTTTTGATACGACGAATGGAGGGACCTCTGCAGGAGGTGCGACGATCACGTTCAGCAGCACACTCAACGGCGCGACAAGCGCAACATTTCGCGCAGGCACCGCGGGCAACGTGATCTGGACAGGAGCCGTGGGCGGCTCGGCCCCTCCGACGAACCTGATTTTTACGGGCACCACCCACCAACTCCAAATCGGCAACAACGTCACTGTAACGGGCGCTAACCTACTGAGTTTGCCGATCGCCGTTTTGTTAAATGGGCCTAGCACTATGACCTACTCAATGACCCCTTTGTCAGTGACGTTCGGATCCACTTTGGATGGAGGCAATGCGCTGATCATCCAAGGAGGCTCGGGGACAGAGACCTTTACAGGTGCGATCGGAGGGATCACCCCTCTTGCTTCATTGACTGTTGTAGGCGGCAGTATTGTCCAAAGCTCCACTGTTCAGTTAACAGGCCTGCTCAGTTACACCGGATCATCGAGTTTGCATGGGAATATCACCACGAACGCTGGCTCTGTGACAATGACAGGACCTGTCACATTGAATAGCTCTGTGACGATCGATACGACCCACACGAACCCTGCCGGAGCGTCCATTCTCTTTTCGGGGGGCAGTTCCACCATTAATGGGGCGCAACCTTTGACTCTCAAGGGAGGAACGGGCGGCACCGTGACGTTTGGCGGGGCGATCGGGAACTCAGTCGCTACAGGCGCTGTTCTTGTGAGCAGTGCGAGTGCTGTCAGTATCGGCTCTAATATCACAGCCACGTCCTTCACCATCACGCCTGCAGCTCCTGTGACCCTGGCGGGATCGAGCGTCATCACGACCACCGCTGCGACAAATGGGATCAGCATCTCAGGCACGATCGATGGGACGAGTTCAACAAGTCAAGCGCTGACTTTAGCTGTCAGCGGCACCGATACAGCGTCTCTTTTAGCCAACGTGGGAAGTACAGTTCGATTGGGAGCCTTAACAATCAGCACAGGCAACGCTTTTTCGATCGGCCCTTCTATGACCACAATCAATGCGAGTGCAATGACCGTCAGCGGATCGATTCCAACGACTCTCAACAATACCTCTGCCCTGACCATTGACACCAACGTCCCTGGAGGATCGATCTCATTTGGCGGAACGATCAATGGAGTGACGGCAGGCGTCCAGTCGCTCATCTTAAAAGCCGATACGACCATTTCCTTAGCTGCCAATGTGGGAACGAGTCCGACAACATATTTGAATGGATTCACGATTGGCAATGGAGGGACGCAATTTTCGATCGGATCGGCCATGACGCAAATTCGGGCCAATTCGATTACGATTGGAACCACACCGACCGTTTTACAAAATGGATCTCCCTTCACCCTCAATACAAGCGATGACAACGGTTCGATTTCTTTTGCCAGCACGATCGACGGCGCTTCGTCTGGAGCGCAGGCGCTGACCTTCAACCCCGGATCTGGGAGTGTCACTGTGCAAGGAGCGATCGGCAGTTCCACGAGCCTTGGCGCGATCAATATCACGAATGCGCTGAACTTCACAGCCTCAGGGACCGTGAATGCAACCTCTTTAACCCAAACAACAGGTTCGGGCCTCACACTCTTCCAAGGAGCATTGACCCTTTCAGGAGCGTTATCCTTGACAGGCAATCAGTTCACGATCAATGCCCCTGTCAGCGCCAGTGGAGCAACCATTGCCAATGGCGGTCTTCTCTCCATTGGGAGTGCATCCTACATGTCCTATACCGGCAATTTTCAGCAAACGGGCGGAGCCTCTTCTCAAACGGCAGGGCCTCTGATTTCGGCAAACAATATCAGTTGGAATGCGAGCGTCGCGTTGCTAGGGAGTACTTCCATCAACTGGAGCGCTGTATCGAATATTACGATGAGCGGTGCAGTCAATGGGCCCAATGGATTGACTCTGAATGCTGGAGGGGTTGTCACTTTCAGCAGCACGGTGGGCAGCACCCCCTTGACCTCTCTGGTCGTGAACGCAACCGGCGGCATTCAGGTCGGAGGCAATCAATCTGTATCTGCAGGTCCTATGACTTACAATGGAACCGTCACGCTGAATACGAATGCAATCTTTAGCAATCAGGGAGTGAATGCCACCACATTCTCCACGACCGGTACATCGCTCACAGGCAATCAAAGCGCGACCCTGACAGCTCCCAATACCAGCATCTCCATCTATGGAGATGTGAACCTCTCTGCGAGCAATGGATCTGGGCTTGCCTCAGGCAATCTGACGGCTACAAGCGGAACGGCTCTGACTGTGAATGGAAAAATTCTAGCCGTTGGAGGGAGCGCAGCGGTTGGGGGCACAGGCGGCAATGTCAGCTTAACTTGCACAGGAGGATCGATCACCTTTAACCACATCAATACATCGGGAGGCGCTGGAACGGGCGGCGGAAACGCAGGAAATATCACGATTCAACCGGCAGGCAACTATTCGGGAGGTTTGCCAGTGGGCATCATCGTCATCAATTCCGATTCTTCAGGCACGAGTAATCTGGTTGCATCAGCAGGCGCTGGAACTGCTGGATCGGGCGGGATCGTCACCTTATCTGCAGCGCGTGCAGGACCTGCTACAGTGGCCACCATTGCAAGCAGTGTGGGCGGCAATTCCATCACGGTGGCGTGCGATCAATTCATCATGGGTCCTTATGAAGCGATGACAGCTCTTGGCGATATTGGGATCGCGGCCGCTACGAGCGCAACGCTCGGAGATCTGGTGGCGCTCGACAGCATCACGATCCTGGCTCCTTTAGCCAATCTGCTGATTCATGGCGATGAGCAAATCTTAAGCAGCACGGGTGTTTTGTATACGAGCCCAAGCCTTCACTTCTTAGGCGGCAGCGGGTATATGAACTTTGCCACCTTAGTCCCCAGTGGACCTCTGAATGCGCAAGACTTGAATTACTCGAGCTCTTTTTTCCGTCCGCTTCTCCTCTATGGAGATCCGATCGTCCTCAACTTCGATACCTCGCCGCTCCCACCACCATCTCCCACTCCGGCTCCTACCACGTTCGCCTCTTCCGAATTTGTCCTCTATCAGCTCAGCGTAGACGATGCGCAGCTTTCCGACCTTTTGCCGATCTACGAAGTCCTTTGCCCTCCTCTGTATCGACATAAAAGCGATCGCAACTGCCGTAAGTTTCTGTAAAAAATTTTTTTAGTTTGTTATTGTGTGAATCAAATGTTAATCAGAACCATTTTCATCCTGATTGCCTCTGTGAGTCTTTTTGCACAATGCCCTCAGGAGCTGTTCACAGATCCGGTCCCAGTCTCTCAGCTCTCCATTCGTGGGATTGTGTTGGTGACAGATCGCAATCGACTGTTGAGCAAAGAGGAGCTCAGATCGATTCGAGAGTTGCATGTGATGGGGGTGCAAATTCCGGGTTCGTATAGCAAATTTCAGTATGCGGTGCAACAATATGTAGGGCAGGCGTTGAATGATGAGACGTTGCAGCGCTTAAAGCGGACGCTCTACGAGTATTTTCGCGGGTGCGAGCATCCTTTCGTGACCATCGGCGTGCCGGAGCAAGATTTCTCTGAGGGAGTTGTGCAAGTGGTTGTGCAAGAGAGCAAATTGGGGAAAGTTTCGGTCGTAGGCAACCACTGGCTGCCGGCCAAACGGGTTTCTAAATATTTTGATCTGAAGTTGGGGCAGCCCATATGTTGCAATGAGATTTCAAAGGATCTCAACTTTGTCAACCGCAATCCATTTAGACGCGTGAGCGTTGCGTATACGCCAGGCAGCGAGCGCAATACAACCGATGTGATTTTAGAGGTCCAAGATCGTCGTCCCTATCGATTCTATGTGGGATTTGACAATTCGGGCGTCGTCACAACGGGAAGGCAAAGGGTTTTTGCGGGGTTTAGTTGGGATCAGGTGTTTAATCTCGATCATACTTTTTTTTATCAATATACGACCAATTACGACATCAAGAGATTTCATGCGAACACCTTGCAATATATGGTGATGTTGCCGAAAGAAACGATTCTCAATTTGTATGGTGGATTTTCGATTGTGCATGCCGATCTTCCGAATCCCGCTCGTCATAATAAAGGAACGAACGCTCAAGTTTCTGCTCGTTATCATGTGCCTATCACTCCTGCGCGTAGCTTCACGCAAGAATGGATTGTTGGCTTTGATTGGAAAAATACGAATAATACAATGGAGTTTGTCGATGCGGCTCCTCGGTTTGGCCACACCGTGAATCTCACGCAATTTGTCATTGGCTACCAATGGGGATGGGACAGGGGCTCCAATTTCATTCGGTCTGGGGTCGAAACGCTGTTTTCTCCTGCGCAATGGCTTTCGAATCAAACGGATGCCGATTTCCAAACGTTAAGACCTGGCGCCAATAATACATGGGTGTATGCGGTTTGCTTTTTCAACTATCGCAGGGCGCTGCCTCGGTCGACCTCTTACGTCTTTTTCATGCGTGGCCAATGGTCCTCCACAGCTCTTTTGCCGAGCGAACAGCTGGGCATCGGCGGATATGACACAGTCCGTGGCTACGACCAGAGACAATATAATGCAGACAACGGGTTTTATCTCAGCAACGAGTTCCATACGGCGCCTTTTACTTTGATCCGCACAAAAAAAAGTTCTGATAAAATCTACCTGCTCGCCTTTCTCGATTTAGGCTACGGGATGGACAAAGTCGCAGTGACAGGGGTGAAGCCCCATGATTTTCTCATGGGGATAGGTCCGGGCATTCGCTATTTTTGGAATCCCTATGTGGATGGCCGACTGGACGTAGGGTTTAAGTTGCACAACCAAGCGTCCTTTACAGGAGGGTCCCCCATGGTTCAGTTTAGTTTCGTCGGCAGTTATTAGAGGGTGCCTACAAAGTAAGAGTACTTTGTAGACACCCTCGCAATGTAAAGCCGCTTTACATTATACACAAAAAAATTCAAGAGTTGGCCAAAAACCACGACTGAGGTGAGGTCTTTTTACTCGTGGCAAGGTCAACGGTAGGAACGATACAACGATAAGAACGATAAAAAATTTACGGAGAAGTCAAAACGGTATTGGTTCCTCGGAAGCTTTTTCCTCATCTCTTCTTTTTTCATCGTTCTTATCGTTGTATCGTTCCTACCGTTGATGCTGGCCATGGATGCACACAGTTCAGGTCACAGCTCCGGGTGCTCCTATAGCGCGAAATTTGTCCCTTACCCGGCTCCTCAGTGACTGGCCTAACGCTGATTCTGTCGCAAGGCTCGAAAGCACTGCAAAAAAACCCATGATGGCCGCCCATCACATTCTTGTTTGTGTTGAACTCTAAGCTGCGCTTTTTCTCGTTCGTCCAAAAAATGCATCAAACCATTATGCAGTCAAGCAAATTTTTTGGCACCTAAATTCTTCATCCACGAAGGGTATACATTTCATCTGCTCTTGGGATGGAATGTGGCTCTCTTCCCGAGTTCTTCCTCGATTTCTAAAAGGCGGTTATATTTCGCGATCCGTTCAGATCGGCACAGAGAACCCGTTTTGATTTGCCCGCACTCAAAGGCAACGGCCAAATCGGCAATCGTGGTGTCTTCTGTCTCCCCAGATCGGTGCGACATCACACAACGATACCCAAACTCTTTGGCCATCGCGATCGCCGCTTTTGTCTCAGTTAAAGTGCCGATTTGATTCACTTTAATCAGGATGGCGTTCGCAGCGCCCAGATCAATCGCTTTTTTGAGGAATTTCGTGTTGGTCACAAAAATATCATCGCCGACAAGTTGGATCTTTTTCCCCAGTTCGCGCGTCAGCATCACCCAGCCATTCCAATCATTTTGATCCAGTCCATCTTCAATCGAATCAATCGGATAGTTTTCACACAATTGTTTCAAATAGGCGATTTGCTGCGCGGTTGTTTTGCCGCTATACGTCCCATTCTTGAAAAACTCGGAAGAGGCCGGATCCAATGCAATCGTCACATCCTCTTTCGGCTGATAGCCCGCTGCCAGAATCGCCTCTACAATGAGATCGAGCGCCTCTTCATGGGAGGCAAGCCTGGGCGCAAATCCCCCCTCATCGCCCACCGCTGTCGAGAGCCCCCGATCCTTCATCCGCTTCTTCAATGCATGAAAGACCTCTGCCCCACACCGGAGCGCCTCGCGAAAAGAGGGGGCGCCGATCGGGCGGATCATAAACTCTTGGAAGTCCAAGCCGTTATCGGCATGCACGCCGCCATTGATCACGTTCATCATAGGACACGGCAATAAATGGGCATGGGGGCCGCCGAGATAACGATATAAGGGCTGATGCTTAGCCGAGGCCGCGCATTTGGCTGCGGCTAGCGATACGCCCAGAATGGCGTTCGCGCCAAGGCGCCCTTTATTCGGTGTCCCATCTAATTCGATCAGGGTCTGGTCGATCCCCTCTTGTTCGAAGATCGATTTCCCCTTGAGAGCTTGGTTCATGGGGCCATTGACATGAGACACGGCGCGAAGAACTCCTTTGCCCCCGTAGCGTTTAGGATCGCCATCGCGCAATTCGACCGCTTCATGCTCGCCTGTCGAGGCGCCAGACGGGACAGCCGCTTTCCCGATGTGTCCATCTCTAGAGCGCACGGTGACTTCCAGAGTGGGATTTCCTCGCGAATCGAGGATTTCAAGAGCGTGGCATGATTCAAATAGACTCATAATTTCCTTTTTGTCCAATTGTCTAAGCCGCCTGTCGCCTCATCGATCAGGCTGCAATACGATTCATAGCGAAGAGGCGCCAGCTTTTGTTCTTCGAGCGCTCGAAGAACGGCGCATTCGGGCTCGTTGATATGCAAGCAATCGGGATATTTGCAGCCAAGGCCCGCAAAATCATGGAAATGATGGATCACCTCATCTTTGGTCAATTTCCAAATTCCAAAACTGCGCACGCCCGGCGTGTCGACGCAATATCCGCCATCAGGCAGTGCGATGAGCTCGGCTGTCGTCGTGGTATGGCTCCCTTTCGCGGTTTTTTGCGCCATTTCGCCAATTTTTAGATTGAGCCCATACGCTGCATTGATGAGAGACGATTTTCCAACTCCCGATTGGCCGGAAAACACAGACGTTTTATTTTTGAGCAACGCTCTCAATGCGTCTAGACCCGTATGGGTCGTTGTGCTGATCGATAAAATGGGCACACCCAATTTTTCATAGACAGATAAAAAGTCGAGATAGCGCTCTTTTTCCGATAAGGGGCCAGCGTCGAGGAGATCTATTTTATTGATGACGATAATAGGACAGATATTGCCTTTTTCGGCCGCGATCAAATAACGATCGACAAGAGCTGGCTTTAAGGGCGGCTGTACGACCGATACAGCAATGATGGCTTGATCGATATTGACGGCGATGAGCTGCTCTTTCCTCCCACTGATGTCGGTCCGAGCCAAGAAGGAGGTGCGCTCTGCAATGTGGACAATGGAATCATCATCGGTCAGATACACAAGATCGCCCACAGCGATGAGATTTTTAGCCTCCATTTTCTCTTTTTTAAAGAGCCCCTTGAGAGTGGCCAGGATCCGTTTGCCCTCTCGATCGACCCAAATGCCTTCCCCTGTGATGGCGACGACTCGCCCCTGACGCCAACTCGGATCGATGTCGACCGATGCCTTTTCTTCCCGATCGGTTTTTTTAAATTTGGAGCGGTCGGTGGCTTGGGCCTGGCGCCTTTCTTTGCGCCATTTTTTCCGATCACGCCCATGAAATTGTTCCTCGTAATCAAATTCACGCGTCATGTGGGTTCCTCATTACATACAGCAAAATGGCGCCCGTTGCAGCCACATTGAGAGATTCGACCTCGCTGCGCATGGGAAGGGTGATTTTCTTGGCAGTTTTCCATATGCGCGCGCCGTGCCCCTCGCTGCTCAAAATCAGTCCGAGCGGCGTTTCGACATGGCCGAGCGGCCCTCCATCCAAATCGGCTGCATAAAGATGCAGGCGCATCTCCTCAATGTCTCTCATGTCCATATAGGCAAAAGGAAGATGAAACTGGGCCCCTTTCCCCGCTCGGAGCGCTTTATCATTGAATGGATCCACCGTGCCCGGAGTCAAAATAACCCCCTCCCATCCCAAGGCAAGGGCTGTGCGCAGTAGAGTGCCTAAGTTGCCCGGGTCTGCAATTTGATCCAGAATCAACACCCACTGCTTCCCTTTGAGATCTTGGGGCTGCGGGAGCGCAATCTCGGCTGCAAAACCATCGGGCGCTTGCAACCCAGTGATCTTTTTTAAAATCTCTTTTGGGACAATCACCTGCTCTCGGCAGGCGATCGAGGAGGGTTCAACGGTGATCAGCACCTCAATCGGCAGTTCGGCGACCATTTTCTTACCAGCGATGAGAAGGCGTTGAGCCTGTTCGCGATAGGTCTTATTTGTCCTAAGTTCAAACCAATGTTTGACAAGAGGGTGTTGTAAGCTCGTGATCTTTTTTGCTACCATCCAAACCAGTATGTCCGATTCTTCAATAACAAAAAAGTCTCATCCGTCTGGCTCTTTGGCGCGCCGCGTTGCGATGATCGTCATCTTGCTTTTGGTGATCCCCCTTTTTTTAGAGACCTTTTTCCTGTACCGGCATGAATATCGGCAACGTGAGCGCGCGGTGATCGATGACCTCAAATGGCTCGCGGTCGAAAGGGCTTTTTTCATTGATGAGATGTTGGAGATGGACTGGAACCTTCTTGAGCAGCCGTCCATGCAGGCCGCGGCTGAGAGGATCCCATTGCCGCCCAATGCGCGGGATCGATTTATCGCTCTGAGCAAGAGCCGGCAAGCGATGCTGGCCGGGATTGCGATCTCCTCGACCGATGGGCTTGTGTTGCCGATTCCCTTTACTGTCATCGGCAAAGATTTGCCGCGCGCCTATCCCATCCGCATCGCTCTTCTCAATGCGGAAGGCGCAATTCTTTGGGAGAGCGCATCGGCTGCAGGGGAGGCGCTTTCCGCCGAAGGCCCGATTGACAATACAGGGATCGATGTGCAGCTGAGTGTGGATCAGCAAACGATCCGAAGTCTGCATCTGCAATCGTATTATTTACATTTTGCGGCTCTCGTCGTTTTTGTGGGCCTTCTTGGATGCGGCGCTGTCTACCTTTTTACGTGGCGCACGGCCAGGCCGCTGCGCCATTTGTGTAAAACGATGGAGCGGGTCTCGGATGGGGCATCGCACGCTCGCTATACGCCAGACTGGATGGGATTTGAGATTAATGCGTTGGGGCTTCAATTCAACGAGGCGTTGGATGGACTGCTGCGCCATGCTGGCGAGGCCGAACGGGAACGGCTCCATCGAGAGCGGCTCGCCCAAGAGTTCAGCATCGGCCATGAAATTCAGGCCAGTTTGTTGCCCACCCACATTCCCGGATTTGCAGGGCTCGATCTTGCATCCGCCTATTTAGCGGCGAAAGAGGTGAATGGCGATTTTTACGATCTATTTGTTTTGCCCAACGGGCAATTGCTCATAGCCATTTGCGATACGGCGGGCAAAGGGATATCGGCCTGTCTTTTTTCATTGGGGCTGCGCAGTATCCTGCGCTCACTGGCCAGCACATCGTTAAGCCTCTCGGAATTGGTCAGAAAAGCCAACGATCTCTATCTCATCGATGCGCAGCAGACGTCGATGTTTTCTACAGCATGGATCGGATTTTTTGATCCCCAAACCCAACAATTGACCTATTGCAGTCAAGGACATCCGCCTGCACTGCTCGCGAGAGGAGCTCAGCTCGAAGAGCTTTGGACAGAAGGGATCGCCTTAGGAGCCAGCAAAATGGATCAGATCGCCACTCGCAAGATCACCTTAAAACAGGGAGATTTTCTCGTCCTTTATACGGATGGGATTGTCGAGGCGCACAACCCTGCCCATCAATTATATGGCAAACAAAGACTCCATGAACGGTTGATGATCAAACAAAAAGCCTCGGCGCAACAAATCGCAGATCAAATCCTCGAAGATGTGCAGCTGTTCACGCAAGGAGCGCCGCAGCATGACGACATCACTTTAATCGTGATAAAAATACTACCCCGCTAGGCAAATAGGTGATAAAGAGCGCTAGCGAGGCAAAGCCAAATCGACTCTTTGTGCGCGGGACAGTGTTCTTGTACCACGACCCGCGCACAAAGAGTCGATTTGGCAAAGCCGTAGCAAGCTATTTATCACCTATTTGTCTAGCGGGGTAGTAAAATAATTCTTTTTATCGTTGAAAAATAAATACAGATGTCGCATGGACAAAAGTATTGCTACACCCAAAGGAGGAAACATGGCTGTACGCAGACGCAAAAGAAGAAAGACAAAAACTAAAGCGAAAGCAAAAAAACACACACATCGTCGTAAAAGACGTCATACTAAGAGAAAAGCGAAAAAAGCAGCTCCACGCCGCCGCCGCCGAAGACGCAAAGCCGCTGGTGCAGGAAGCGTACGCGCTGAAGAAATGGCTCAACAGTAAGTCATTGACACTCAGGGGCTTGAGTGTCAAGCCCCTTTTTTTTCTCAAGGAATCTCCCCCATCCCTTCATCCACAATCACCCATCGACTCGGCTGAAAAGGGACCTGATCGACCCATTTGCCCAAAGTGTGGGCGAGCCGGTTAAAATCAGAGAAGCATCCTTTTTCTTGTTCCGCACGTTCAGCGGCAGCTTTGGCTTCTCGAATGTGGCGCACAGGGGTGATAAAAGTGCAATCGATGCCGATTTGAGCGAGCTTTTCAAGAAGAGGGGCGTCGAGCGGCGGATCATTGAGCGGGAAGAGTTCCCACGTATCTCGGCTGACCGGTGATTCGGCAAAGAGGGCAAAACAGAAGAATAAACCTATGATTTTGGCCATATCGACATTTCTTTGAGCCGCTGGATGATGGGCGCCGGCTCATGGAGCCCTTCGTTGATGGCGATCCGATCGGCTTCTTGGAGTAAAAGTCCCATCGCCACACCTGGTTTGACGCCAGCGGCCATGAGATCATTGGATTTCACAACGGGATCTTGCGACTTGATCCGTGCAATGGATGGAGCGAGAAGCTCCATCTGTTCCTCGTGATGCCGCAAAAAGGCGGCCTGTTTTCTCGGCTCTAAATGGGCGCTGATGATTTGTAAAGAAACAGGGGCAAAGGCGTTGGCATAAAAATAGGCCCACTCTATTTTTTCGGCGATCCGATCTTGCGAGACAAATTCCTGCGCATGGGTCAGAAAAGTGACAAACTGCTGTTCGAGGTTGGAAAGTTTCAATTTTTTGCACAGTTCTAAACGGCGTTGCAGATTGTAGTGGGGAAATAGGGGGAGCACCGATGCGATCGTCAAAGCGTGAGCTGGATAATCTTTGATCGGCAAGAGTCTCTTTTCAATTTCTTCCAAAGAGACCTGCGACAAATCGGGAAAAATGGCCTGCAAAATCCCAAAATCGTGTAATCCGATCAGCATCAGCCGCAATTTTCCAAAAGCATGCCCCTTGGTGAATTCTTGCCAGACCCTTTCGATCGCGACCGCAGGAAAGAGTTCATTGGCATGCGCTCGGATCGCAGCGTCGGTGGCCGCTTCGATATGAAATCCGAATCGACAAGCCAGCCGAATCCCCCGAATCATCCGGAGCCGATCCTCTTTGATCCGCTCATGCGGATTGCCAATCGCTCGGATCACCTTTGCCTCGAGATCGGCTCTGCCATTGACATAATCGAGAATATGATCTTTCAAGGGGTCGTAAAACATCCCATTGATCGTAAAATCGCGCCGTTTCGCATCCTCTTCTGCAGTCGTAAAGGCAATGCGGCTCGGTCTGCGCCCATCTTTGTAATCCAAATCTTGTCTAAACGTGGCCACTTCATATTGATGTCCATCGATGATCACGAGAACAATGCCAAAGGCAATCCCCACCGGTACGGTGTGGGCAAAGAGCGCCTGAATGGTCTCGGGAGGGGCGTTGGTGGCAATATCGATGTCGTCAGAGGGGTGATTGAGGAGTAAATCGCGGACCCAGCCGCCCGCATAATAGGCGACAAAGCCTGCTTTGGCGAGGGTTTCGACAATGTGTCTGGCTTGTGGGTGCTCATCCATTAAAACACCGCAATGGTTGAAAGGGTGTATGCCGACTCATTGCGAACCCGCCTTTCCGCATTCACGTGGAGCCTGCCAGTTAAGGAAATCGTCAAGCCGTAAAAATAGCCCCAGTCGAGATCGTTGCGATAGGGAAGATCGGCATGGAGTTTGGATCGCAAGTAGCTGACGCCTACATAAGGAGTGAGAAAGGCAAAGCGAGACGAAAGGCCCACACTGGCCTCCCATTCGCGCAAAGAAAATTCCTGTTTGCCTGTATCGAGAGGCAGGTTCAGCCGGTTGAGAAATTGGAAATAGGATTTGTGCGATGAAGGGATCGCAAAATAGATGAAATCTCCGCTGATGAACGTTTGGCCCCATTGAAAGAGAATGATTTTGCCTCCAGCGCCCCAAGAAAAATGGTAGTTGGTGTGTACATCGACCACCATATCGAAGAGCGGTTTTTCTACAACAGTCTCTTTTGAGCCGCCAGCGGTTCCAAAAAGTTGCAGCCTTTCGATGAAAATGAAGGAGAAGCTGGCCATCTGCGAATGGAGCCCAAACCGTTTAATCGTTTGATCGTGGGCGACGAAACGCTTATTCTGTGTATAGTCGTAAATATAGCCCGATGTGAACTTGAAAAAAGGATAGCAACCAGAAAAAAAACCGGTATTCATGATCGCCGGATCGGCTGGATTGCCGATGTAGGCGCCAAAGATAGGAAATACAGCAAATAGAAAGAGCCATCGCATATGCAGTGCAGTATACTGGAATGCGTGATATATTTGATCTATGTGTGCAAAAATTCTAAAACTCCCCGAAGTTGTCATCAACCAAATC
Organism: Verrucomicrobiota bacterium; assembly: GCA_018968815.1. Lineage (GTDB taxonomy): Bacteria > Chlamydiota > Chlamydiia > Chlamydiales > SM23-39 > REEB52. Next base: position 14,109 of record JAGWZL010000006.1, read on the forward strand.
GCCGCAGGCGAGGTGGTCGAAAACCCCGCTTCGATTGTCAAAGAATTGATCGAAAATAGTCTAGACGCGGGAGCGAGCCGCATCGATGTCGAAGCGGTGGCAGGCGGATTGGACCTGATTCGCGTCGTGGATGATGGCTGCGGCATGAGCCGGGAAGATGCGCTCCTTTGTCTGGAAAGACACGCCACCTCGAAAATCCAAACCGTCGATGATCTGCAAGCATTGACCACCATGGGTTTTCGGGGCGAGGCGCTGGCAGCGATCGCTTCGGTGTCCCATTTTGAATTGCAAACTTCCGACGGGAAAGGGACGCGCATTCTCGGGGATGGAGGGAAGATCGGATCTGTCGAGCCTTGCGCTCGGAATCGAGGCACAACGGTGGCAGTCCGTTCCCTCTTTTATAATGTCCCCGCAAGGAAAAAATTTCAAAAGTCGCAACAGGCAAATTTTGTCGCCATCTCAAAGCTCGTAGAAACTTTGGCTATAGCCCACCCAGCCGTTGCCTTTTCTTTCAACGACAAGATCTATGCGCCCGCAACGCTCAAAGAGCGGATTGACGAGATCTTAGGCGAGCATGAACACGAGGTGCAGGGGCCAAAAATATATGGATTTGTCGCATCCCCTGCAAAGGCCATGGCCATGCGGACAGGACAATATCTCTATATCAACCATCGCCCCGTTTTTTCTCCCCTCCTCGCCAAAGCGGTGAAAGAGGCCTTTGGCACCCGGATCGGCGAACACGCTTATCCGCGCTTCGTTCTCTTTTTGAAGATGGATCCGAGCCAGGTGGATGTGAATGTCCATCCGCAGAAAAGAGAGGTGCGCTTCCGCGATGAGAGCGCTCTGTTTCGCGAGGTCCAAAGAGCCATCGAAGAGGTGTTTGTCCCCACCCATTCTTTCTCTAAGCCTCTCTCCTTTCCGGCTCCAGCATCTACCCCCTTTACCGAGCAGTTTTTGGCCATGCCGTGCAAGGTGGAAGAAAAAGAGCTCGATTGGATCATGCAAGAAAAACCACTCGCGATTCTCGGTCCCTATCTGCTGCTCCAAGGAGAAGATCTCATCCTTGTGAATTTGCAAGCGGCGCATGCAAGGGTCCTGTTTGAAACCCTGTCTTGGGAAAAAGGATCTGCGCAAACCCTCCTTTGGCCCATTGAAATCCCGATGACAACAGAGGAAGAGGAGAGGGCGGTGCAATTGGAGAAATGGGGCATTGAGTGCCGCATTTTGAAGAAAAGATTGGTGGTCGATGCCCTTCCCCCCTTTCTCGAACCGACCGATTTCCCCCAATTTTATGCGGAGTGGAAAGAGGGGAAAAAAATCGAGGAGATCGCCACCCGCTTTTGCCGCTCTTTGCGGAAAAACTGTACTCTGGAACAGGGAGTGGCGCTTTGGCGCGAAGTGCAAAAATGCAAAGATCGGAATCATGATCCGCTGGGAGCTCCGATTTGCAAGAGGCTAACAGAAGAGGATTTGGACAGATGGATGATACGCGCATAAAAAAGATCCGCATAGATAGGCCGCTTCTCATTGAACAGCCCACCGATCTGTTTTACTTAACGGGACTGGAGCTTTCCAAGGGCAGGTTGCTCATTGAGCCGAGCCAAGCGACTCTGTTTGTCGATGGCCGTTATCTGGAACAGGCCCGCAAAAAGGCGCCTTGTCGAGTGGATCACTGGGATCGGTTCCAACAAGTGCAGGTCCAAGAGATCGCGTTCGACAGCGCATTTGTCACGTACGAGGGTGTTTTGAGTTTACAAAAGCAAATGCCCCGTGTGCATTGGATCGCCAAGCCGAAGCCGATTCGCGATTTGCGCGCCATTAAAGAGGAAAAAGAGATTGCCGCGCTTCAAAAGGCGGCGCACTTGACCTGGCAAGGGTACAAACATGCGATGGGACTGCTCAAAGAGGGAATCACAGAGGCGGAAGTGGCCCTCGAATTTGAGTTTTATTGCCGTAAACACGGCGCGTCTGCGCTCTCCTTTAGCCCGACGGTCGCATTTGGCGAAAATAGCGCCTATCCTCACTACCGCGCAGGCCAAACCAAGCTCAAAAAAGGGGATGTCGTGCTGATGGATGTGGGGGCCGTGGTTGATCATTACGCAGGCGATATGACCCGGATTGCCTATTTCGGAGAGCGCGATCCTCAGATTGTCCATTTTGAAAAGCTCGTGGCTGAAGCCAAGCAAAAAGCGATTCAAGCGATCCGGCCGGGCGTTCGGTTCGGCCTGCTCGACCAGATTGTGCAAGACACCTTTGCGGCAGCCAATGTAAAGCAGCTTTACATTCATGCGTTAGGCCATGGGGTGGGGTTAGAGGTGCATGAGTTTCCGAGAATTCGCTTTGATGGGGAAGATCGGGATGTTTTGATCCAAGCGGGGATGGTGATTACGATTGAACCTGGCTTGTATCAGCCTGGGGTAGGCGGTGTCCGTTTAGAAGATACATTGGTTGTCACTGAAACAGGGGTTGTGAATTTTTTCGATGGAAGATAGGTTCAAACAAAAGATTCTCTATAGCCAATTTTTTTTAGTGATGGCGTTAATTGTTCTGCTGTGGCCTGCGATTGGCAGTTTGACTCGCGTCGTGCTGCAAGATATCAATCCGGCGAATTTTGATCGTGTGAAATGGAATTTGGATTTGGCGATTTTGGCCATTTCGGTGGCTTTATTGGTGGTCAATGGGATTGTGATCATGTTCATTATTCATCAAGTGACCAAGCCTGTGCAGCAGATGATTCAAGCGATTCGGTCGTATAAGGAGGGCCATGAGGAGTCGTTGCCGCGGATTGTTTTACGCAATGGGGCGATTGAATTTATGCAGCTTGCCTCTACGATCAATTCTTTGACGGATCAAATTCGGCGGCAGATCAATGTTTTAACACGGCAAAAGGAGGAGACGGAAAAGATTTTGGCTTCTATTGGCGAGGGGATTGTGGCTGTGGATCCGAGTGCGCGGGTCACTTTTGCCAATCAAGCTGCTTGCCGCATGTTGGGGTTGATGCGAGAACAGATGATGGGCCGCACTCTCGATGTGCCAGAAGCGGGCATGTTAAAAAAATGTCATGAGTTGATTGTGCATGCTTTACAAACGGCGGAGCTGGCCAGGCATACTTGGGTGGTGAGGGACAAGGGGACCTTGTATCTCGATTTGACGGCGACGCCATTAGCGCATCAAGAGGGGGCGCTGCTTGTTTTGCAAGACAAAACGTCTGACTATCGGATTGTGGAGCTGGGCAAGGATTTCATTGCGAATGCGTCTCATGAGCTGAGAACGCCGATCACGATCATTCGGGGTTTTGCGGAGACGTTGCACGATCTGCCCAATCTATCGAAGGCGATGACTGTGGAAATTACCGAAAAAATTGTGAGGACGTGCGGGAGACTGGACAAATTGGTGCGCAGCCTGCTCACTTTAACGGACATTGAGCAAGTTTCGAGCAAACATTTTGGCAGAGTGGATTTGGTGGTCATGATGGAGAGCTGTATTGACACTTTGTTGGCGATCCATCCGACCGCGAAGGTGCATTTTATTTCTGAGGCGATGTCGGTGGAGGTGTGGGCCGATGCCCCTCTTCTCGAGCTTGCGGTGATGAATATTTTGGAAAATGCGGTGAAATATTCGCAAGGCCTTGCCGAAATCGACATCCTCATCGCATTGATGCCGCATGAGGTGCAGATCCAGTTTCGCGATTATGGGATTGGGATTTCTGAGAACGACCTGCCTCAAATTTTTGAGCGGTTTTATACTGTGGACAAGGCCCGTTCGCGCAAGAAGGGCGGGGCGGGTTTAGGTCTTTCGATTGTGAGTACGGTGCTTGAAAAGCATCAAGGGAAAGTCTTTGCCTCTTCGACGCTGGGTCAAGGGAGCACGTTTATTTTTCAACTGCCTCAACGAAATCTATCTCGAGAGTGACCCAAACCTGCGGCGCCAAATTCTCCTCTTTGAACTCACTGGTGTATTGTGAGTTTTTTCCTTAACGAGACCTCGCCCACATCGGCGACGAAAGTCATTTTGTGGTCTTTGTGATCGAGGTAATTGGTGAGTTGCAAATAGCGAAACAGTTCTGGGTCGATGGCGAAGGTGTGTGTTTCGCTGGCGATCCGTTCGACCAGCGTTTGCGTGAGCACAGGGCCATCTTGGCGGTGGATTTCGTCATACAATTTCCAGGCGAGTTTGGGGTTAAAAAGCACGGTTAAGAGATCTGGGTGGGCGTGGAAAACGCAGATTTTTGTGTCGCTGCGGTCTACTTTCACATATTCGGTGAGAGGGGGGTAGCCGAGCGAGTTACGCAAGTCCCATTTTTTGGTGCCTTTGAGCATTTTGTAGTAGATTTTTTGCATGTCTGGATCTGGCAGCAATACTTTTTCTAAGGCGCACGTCCCTTCGTTTTGCACCGTTTGTTTGGCAGAGGCGAGCAAGAGATTGAGGAGGTGGTATTCAAATCGTTTTTTGCCGGGGTTTAAGGGGTCGTAAAAGGTGCGGATTAAACGGGCGGCCGTTTCATAGAGTATCGGGTGGGTTTCTCTCCCTTCTTGGATCAGCGGCCAGAGATTGAGCCTGGCGCATTCTCGATTTAGGCCGGGTTCTTTTTCGTTGATGGTTTCCCCTGCTGCTTCCCTCTCTTTCTTTTCTTCAGCGGGCGGTTTTGGTTTGGCTGCGTGAAGAGAATGGTTGTAGAACTGGCTTTCAAACTCGTTGAGCACTGTGCGATGGGCTTTCTGGCAAGAGAGATAGGTGCTGCGCAGTTTCCTTCCAGAGGTGTGTTTATCCCAGACAGCGTAATAGCCATATGTGAGGATCAAAAGGATGGCGAATACAAGACCTAACACATTCATCCCAGGCCCTCCCTGTAGGTAATGCATTCAGAGATGGGCAGGATAAATGCATATTGAATCGGGTCTTTGAAGCCCTCTTGCTGGAGACGGAGGCGAATCAGGGTTGGCAGATGATGGGTGGACTTGGGCCAATGGGAGCGCCAAGCGAGTTGCGGGGTGAGGGGCGTGATTTTTTCTTTGACGCCCTGTTCTGAGGGGCCGATCATGCCGAGAAATTCGAATTCAAAACTTTTCACCCCTTTTTGCAGGACTTCATTGCGCCAAGGGCCCGTGGTTTCTTCAGACGCGGGCCAAGTGGCGAGGCACAAATTGTATTTGGAGTCCAAATAAATGCGCCCTAAAACAAGACCGCTGAAGGCGGGGTCGGGATCGATGCCCTGATCGAAGCTAAAGATGAGACTGGGGGACGCCTCTTTTTCGAAGGTTTTGGTATAAAAGGTAGCGGTGTCCATGGAGGTAAAAAGAGTTTGCAGGCGAACCTGAAGGTGGCTGCGGTTTGCGATGCACATACGCATGTCGTCCCATTTCTTTTCGATTCTCGCGCTTTGGACAAAAAAGGAAAAGAGAAAGGTGAGAAGGATGGCGGTTAAGCTTAAACTGATGAGGACTTCGAGGAGGATCGCGCCCCTCTTCTTCGTAGCCAAGACATGGCGAGCTAGATGTCCCATGCATCCGTTTCCTTTGGAGAACTCCTTCCTGAGAGCGAGGAGTTTTTTCCTATTTTTTGAACGGGGAGGCGGAATGTGTAGATGGCACCATTCATGATCACATTCACATAAATTTGTTTATATTCTTGACCTTTGCGCCCCTCTTTGCGGCCTTGTCCTGTTAACGTAAAGGCGCGTGCGATGTTTTTTTTCTGTTGTTGGGGGAGTTGGATTTGGGCGTCTTTGAGGGGAAAGGGGCCTGTGGTTTCGCGATGTTCAGGGAGTTGTTCCCAGGAGATTTCGTGTTTGAGAAACATCTCATAGATTTCGGTAAACGTCCAGTCGGCGATCCGTTCTTGTTCTAATTGCGCGCATTTTTGATATTCAGCTCTCATCCATTCCAAGGGTTGTTTGACTAAGGGAATGATACAGACGAGGATGAGAGAAAATGCGATGAGGACTTCCATGAGCAGAAACGCTCTTTTTTGCACGGCGCAACCTCGGTCCTTGAGGACGCGCCCGCCCGCGGGTGTATTATGTTGGAATCGGTACATGTTCATGGGGTCTATGATAAGTGCCTAGAGTAATAAGTTGAAGGATTTTTCTGGGCCCGTTACAATTGGAAACATTATGCTTCAGACAAGGGCAATTTATAATCTTTTTCGACTCAATGCAGCAGAGGGGGCAGCGGTACAATCTGAACCTTGGGCTCTTGAGGACCTAAGAGGGGTGGATCTAGAGGAGCTTTTTTCCCGTTTAAGGCAAAAAGAAGTTCAATTGGATCGGCACAGTTTTTGCCAATTTTCAGACCAATGCGATACGCCTGAGGAGATGACCGATCTTCTTCTCCCCGATGAGGCGACCGATGCGGAGCGGGATCCTTTTTATCTCATTGTCTTTGAGCTGTGGCGCCGCCTCATTCCGGAAAAGCGATCGCTCTCGATTTTTTGTGATGAATTGGACCATCAGATTTCTCTGTATGATCTGGGGGATATCCATAGCGATGAACCCATTCAAGACGCGTTGGCCTATTTGCTGGAAATTCTCGATGAAAATGCCGATTCCGGCGCGGATCCGGAAGAGATTTTGCGAGCCGTTTCAGAATACTGCGCCCATGATTTGGAAAGTTTTGTCACCGATTATATTTCAGATCTTCTCGACAGCGGCAACTCTTTGTACGCATCGGAATTGATTGAAGGGTTTTCGCCCTATGTCAGCGACCCATTTTGGTTTGATTTCTTGAGAATGCGCCTGATTTCTTTCACCGATATTGGAGACGCAAATCTCGCCATGCACCGTTTACTGGAAAACGAGCTCGATGTGTCGCTTCTCCTGGAAATCATCCGCTTTTTGTCTGCCAATGGAGAGTATGAGCTGTTCAAAACCGCTCTTCAAAAAACGATTCCCCAGTTGACCGATCCAGAAGAGATCGTGGAAGTGACCCATTTTCTAGCCGATTTTTATCACAGACTGGATGAAGAGGACAAAGAGCAAAAGGTGCATGAGGTTTTAGCTCAAGGGAAAGAGATACAAGTCTCTGATCTCAAAGCACTTTTATGATCCAATATGTTTTGCTATTCATAGTCTGTTCAGTGTATGCGGCGGGGACCTCCTTTCGAGGGGCGAAAGAGCAGCATGATGAGATTGAGGCCTATTACCGGCATGAGCATCGTGATTGGTGGCAAGGATCTGCTTTATTTGGCAGTGATGCGACGAAGGAGAGGCTTGCGCAAAACGGGATTACGATTCTTTCTGCTTATACCACCGACATGATTGGCAATCCGATTGGGGGCAAGGCGCGTGGTTTTGCTTATGCGGGATCTTACGGCGTATCGATTGATATCAAGTTGACGCAAGCGGGCCTCAAGGGGTTTGAGATTTTCAGTTCTGCCGTATGGCGCACAGGGACGAGCCTTTCGCAGAGGAAAATCGACAATCAGTTTCCTGTTCAGCAGGTATTTGGATCGCAAACGGTGAAGCTCAATGAGCTGTATCTCATGCAGACGTTGTTGAACGGCAATTTGGTCTTCAAATTGGGGAGGCTCGATGAGGGGAACGATTTTCTGACGTCTCCGTTGTATTGGCAATTTGTCAATAATGGATTTGACGGGAATCCGATTTCCATTTTTTTCAATGTTCCCTTTGTCGCCTATCCGAATGCGACGTGGGGAGCTTTTCTGATGTTCAAGCCGGTGAGGCGTTTATCTGCTAAGTTTGGCGCCTACAATGCCAATAGCAATATTCAGAAGAACAAATATCACGGGGTGAACTTCACCTTTAAAAGCACCAACGGGGTGATTTGGATCACAGAATGGTGTGTGCTTGTGAACCAAGAGCCGGAAGATCATGGGATGCCGGGCAACTACAAGGCGGGATATTTTTATCTGACGGGCGATGAGCCCAAATTCACGGGCGGGAAGCAGCACGGCGATCCCTGTTATTATCTTTTGTTTGACCAGATGATCTACCGGCGCGAGGCGATGACGCTCACCCCCTTTATCTCCCTTGTTTTTGCTCCGCCGAATCGGAATTTATTTCCCATTTTTTTCAATTGCGGCCTCGTATGGAAAGGTCCTCTTCCCAAGCGGCCGAACGATTCGATCAATCTCGGCTACATTTATGGAAAATATAGTTGGGATCAGGCGCAAGTGCAGAGCCAATCTGGGATCGAGCCGCAAAACTACGAGACGATTTTTGAGCTGAACTATTGGATTCAGTTCAATCGGTGGTTCTATATCGCACCCGATTTGCAATATGTCCTCCACCCGAAAGGGAGAGACACTCCCAATGCTTTTTGCATCGGGGCGCAAATTGGCATTAACGTGTATTAAGGTTATAGAATCGCGACGGGCGCGAAATGGATATAATCCGAAGAGGTGAGCACGTAGCGCACCCCTCGCGCTTCTCCAAAGGGGGGCCCATTTGCTTTCAAATTATGTAAATGGCCAAACACGCAAATCTGCACCTGATGCTGCTCCAATACTTGGGCGGCCCGCGAGGGCTCTAAATGCGCTCCAATGGGCGGATAGTGAGTCATAGCGATCCGCACTTTTGCCTGATTATCTAACTTGCTCAGACTCAGTTTTAGGCGCTCAATCTCTCGATCAAAGAGTTTTTGTTCCAATTCTTCTTGCACGAGCGCTTCGGGTTGTTTGGCTTTTGGGTTTTCTTTGAACTCGATCCATTCGCGGAAAGAGTATTCAGGCGTATCCCACAATCTGGCGCCGCCGATGGTGGCCTCTTTCCAGTTGAACACGTTGTTTTGAATGACGTGGAGGGAGGGGGGAAGCGCGCCGATGACTTTGCTCAAAGAGCCCCACCAATAATCGTGGTTGCCCTTGATCATCACTTTAGTGCCTGGCAACGCATCGATCCACTCTAGATCGGGGATGACCTCTGCGATGGTCATGGCCCAGGAGATATCGCCTGGGATGAGCACGAGATCTTCTGGCTGGACTAAGCGCTTCCAATGGGCCGCGATTTGTTCAGCGTGGGCTTCCCAATGGGGGCCGAAAATGGCCATGCTTTTATTTTTCACGCCAAAACTTAAGTGGAGATCGCCAATGGCCCAAATGCGCATAGCTGTCAAAATACAGGAAACCCCACGTTCTTGAAAAGGCAATTCAGAATTCGAAATAGTTAGGGAGTTTTGTCCCCGATGTGACAATGATGATCCCATCTCTTACGTAGATGGATGGACCGTCGAAATATTGGAGTTTTTTTTTGTTGATCAGTTTGACGTGGTTGCCGATCTGCACATGTTCGTCGATGATCGCCTTCTCAATGCGGCAATTCTCTCCGATCCATGCATCGTGGGCGATCGGTTGTTCCTCATGGCTCGGCGGCATGTAAAAATGATTGCCCATCAGGACGCTGTCTCGAATAATGGTTCCCTTTTTAATATGAGAGCGGATCCCAATGATGCTGCCCGTAATCTCTTTGGCTTCGATGATGCACCCTTCGCAAACGATCGAATCGGAGATGAGCGTCTGCCGAATCTTCGGGCCCGGCAAATAGGTAGGTCGTGAATAAATCGGATGGCTCTCATCATAGGTGTTCAGCCCACCTTTTGCGTTGGCGAGCGCTAAATTGGCTTCATAGTAAGAGGCGACGGTGCCAATATCTTCCCAATAGCCGCAGTAGATATAAGCGGACGTCTTCTTTTTTTTGACCGCGGTCGTGATCAAATGGTACCCAAAATCTTCCCTTTTGTCTTGTTTCAATAACGCAGTTAATGCGCTCCGCTTAAATACATAAATGCCCATAGAACCCAAATAGGCGTGTCCCTTGATGGGTTTGATCTCCCACTGTTTAAAAAAGGACCCTCGCAACCGAAATCGCTCTAACACCTTTTTGTCTGTCGGCTTTTCCGCAAAATCGATCACTTTGGCTTGCGCGTTGATTTGCAAAAGCCCCATCCGCTTCGCCTCTTTCTCAAGGACCGGAATCGAGGCAATCGTCAGATCGGCGCCGCTCTTTTCAGCAAAAGCCACCATGCTTTGAAAATCGATGTTGTACAGCTGGTCGCCCGCCAAAATCAAAAAATAATCGGCTGTCGATTTCAAAAGCGTCGGAAGACTTTTTCTCACCGCATCCGCGGTCCCATGAAACCACTCCTTGTCCCCCTTTTCATTTTCCTGCGGGGTCAATACATCCACAGAGCCCGGATTGTAGACGTCAAAATGATACGTGTGTTGAATGTGATGCTGCAATTCCCCAGACAAATACTGCGCAATCACAAAGATTTGCCGAAAATCGGAGTTAATCGAATTGGAAATGGGAATATCGATCAGCCGGTATCTGCCTCCATAGGCAATGGCCGGTTTGGAATGGTGGATCGTGAGAGGATGGAGCCTCTTTCCATGCCCACCCGCTAAAATAACGGTCGCAACAGTGGTCGGCTTTTTGCCCATTCTTCCCCCTATACCCGGGGAAGGATTCTTTGACTAGTACTAGTACCCTTCCACAAAAATTTTTAGGGTTTTGGTCCATCTTTTCCTGCCCAGCTGTGCGCTCGGTCTCGACAACTTGATGCAAGTTGCCTTCGCCCTCCGCGCTTTGCTGGGCAGAAAAATCTGGACGCAAACCCCTTTGAAAATTTTTGTGGAAGGATACTAGTGGGAATGGATCTCGAGTCCCGGCGCAAACAGATTTGCATTATAGCTCGAGCGGACAAAAGGGCCGCAGTACATATGACGCACCCCTATTTTCAGCCCATATTCGGAGTACGCTTTAAATTGATCGGGATGGACAAACCCCTTCACCCTGAGTTTTTTGGCATCGGATTGCAAATATTGCCCAATCGTAATGATATCGCAGCCAGCTCGGGCCAAATCCTCAATCGTCTCTTTCACCTGCGCGTCTGTCTCCCCCAGACCTACCATGAGCCCCGATTTCACGAAGACCGCTTGTCCCGATTCTTTGGCGGCTTTCAAGAGACTCAAGGTCCGATCGTATTCCGCCTTATGCCGCACCCGCGAAGAAAGAGATCGCACCGTTTCAATATTGTGGTTAAAGATCTCAGGCTTAGCCTCTAAAACAATGTAAAGCAGCTTTACATTGCCTCCAAAATCGGAAGTGAGCACTTCGACTGTGGTGTGTTGATTTTCTTTGCGAATGGCCCGAATGATGGCGGCGATATGTCCAGCTCCTTGGTCGGGTAGGTCGTCTCTGGCCACCATGGTAATCACGGCGTGCTTCAGCCCCAATTCGCGTACGGAGAGGGCGATCCTCTCGGGCTCATCGGCTTCAGGCGCCTTGGGCGTTTTGCTGAAATCGATGCTGCAGAATCCGCAATTGCGGGTGCACTCTTTGCCGAGCGCTAAAAATGTGGCGGTGCTTTTGGTAAAACACTCGAGCCGGTTGGGGCATTTTGCCTCTTCGCACACTGTGTTCAGGCGGTATTTTTCAACGATTGCATGGGTTTTGAAAATGGCTGCGCCCCGCGGCAGGTTGCGGTGGAGCCAAGAGGGGAATCGTCCCCCTTTTTCTTCGGGGTTTTCGGGCAAAATATTGAGTTTGCTCATTTCTTCGCCTTAGGGGGGAAGTTGATCGGTGTTTCTTTGGCGATCAGCGCCGCCTCATGCCAGCTTTCGGCAAGGGTGGGGTGGGCGTGGATCGTCTCTGTGACAGAATCTAACGTGAGTTCATTTTGAATAGCAAGAGCCATTTCACCGATGAGGTTCGACGCCTCATGCCCAATCACCACAGCTCCCAGGATCTGGCCTGTTTTGCGTTCGGAAATGACCTGCGCAAATCCTTCTGTGTCCATGGAAGCTTGGGCTTTGCCGAGCGCCATGAAAGGAAAAGATCCGCTGGTCGCATCGAGACCTGCTTTTTGTGCCTGCTCGAGTGTCATGCCAACGGTGGCGATCTCAGGCGAGGTGAACACGACGGCGGGCACCGCTTCATAGTGCATGGAGGTTTCGAGACCGCTCGCGCAATCTGCTGCGACAACGCCTTGATGCGATGCGACATGGGCGAGCATCCATTTTCCGGTCACATCTCCAATGGCAAAAATGCCTTTCACCTCTGTCTCCATATGCTCATCGGTTTCTAAAACGCCCCGCTCGGTTGTTTTGAGACCCGCTTTTTCCAGGGCGAGTCCTTCGGTATACACTTTGCGTCCAATGGACACGAGAGCATAATCTGCGTCGAGGGTTTTCCCTCCTTCTAAAGTGATCTGGACCTGATGTCCTTGGTTCTGGATTTGCACCACTTTCACATTGGTGAGGATGTCAATGCCTTTTGAGGTGAATGTTTTGGTCATGAACTGAGCAATTTGTGTGCCTTGGGCGGTCAAAATCGTGGGCAAGGCTTCCAGAATCGTCACTTTTGTCCCGAGTTCTGCGAAGAGAGAGGCGAATTCGCAGCCGATGTAGCCGCCGCCGACAATCGCCAGCCGTTTGGGCGCCTCGGTCAGTTCCAAAATGGAGGTCGAGTTCAAAATCCGTTTGTGATCGCAAGGGAAGGCTTTGACATCGGTGGGGATGGATCCGGTGGCGATGATGATGTTTTCCGCATCGATGAAGAGATTATCCTGTCCTTTGATTTTCAGGGTTTTTGGCGATTCGAATTGCGCTGTGCCGCGGTAGAGGGTGATGTGATTCGACTTGATGAGGCCTTCCAGACCTGTTCGAATTTTTGCAATCACTTGATCTTTGCGCCGTTTCATTTGATCATAATGAAAAGAAATGGGGCCTGTGGTGATGCCGAAATCGGCAGCCCTTTTGACTTGATGCAAAACAGAGGCGTTGGAGAGGAGTGTTTTGGTTGGAATGCATCCCACGTTGAGACAGCATCCTCCGAGCAGATCTTTTTCAATCAGCGCGACGCTCTTTCCTCTTTGCGCTGCGCGAATGGCTGCGACATAGCCGCCTGGCCCAGAGCCGATCACTGCGACATCATGCTTTTTTCTCTCAGTCATATCCCTCCCTTGAAAATACCGATTATAAGAAAAAGCTCCGTTTCCTTATACTCTGTTTTTAGCAAGGTTGTTTTTGTGAAGGCCAAGAAGCGTCAAAAAATGTGTTATAACTGCGAGGGAGAGGTCGATCTGGACGTGATCGTGTGCCCTTATTGCGCAGCCGATTTAAGAGAAGAGAAACCGGAGCAGCAGGCTCCGCATTTTAACCGAGCAGCAGCTATGAAAAATATGGATACCCAACAATCGCTTTACCCTTCCCAATCTCCCAGGATGCCAAGGCATGAGGAGGAGAGTGTGGAACAGACTGTTGTGCAAGCGGAGGAAGAGCCTAGAGGTTCGTATGGGCCCGTTCTGCTTTTGACGCTGGGCGCGCAGCTCCTCATTTTGGGGCTGTTTATGCTGCTTTTTTCTTCGAAAGGGCTGCTTGTGCTCAAATGGGATGCTCGGTTTTGGTATTTTTACGTTTTGGCCTCGGTCCCTCTGTTTGTCTTCGGGATGAAATCGCTCAATAAGTTGTAAGTGCCGCGCGGCGCAAAAACGCCCTGTTCTTTCCCGATCAGAACAGCGGCCCAAAGAAAAAGTAAATCGCGTAGAGAATGATCGTAGGGATGAGTGCAGCCAAAAAGAGGCTGATGGGATGGATCCCTTTTTCAAAATATTTTTTCAAGATCGAATAGCCGGCTGGATTGGGTGCGTTGGCGATCACCGACAGTCCGCCTCCTGCCACCACTCCGGTAAAGACTGCGTATTGAAAGGCCTTTCCCCAATCGGGGATGAGGGTGCTCAAATAAGAAATGGCTGTATTGTCGTTGAATCCTGTGAGGGCCATCGCGACTCCCATGACAGAGAGGGGGCTTAAGCCTTCCAAGAGTTTCGCCACCCACCAGCCTTGCAATCCGCCATGGATGATCAATCCAGCGAGGAAGAGGCCGACCATGAGGGGGCGGCCTAGGCGGATGGGGTGTTGGTGGGGTCTTGTCGCTTGATGAAATCCGATGAAGAACAGGAACACGGCGATGAAAATGGCCGGATAGTGGGAAACGGAGACGATGAGCGCCATGAACAGCATATGGATGAATGTGATCCAGATCGGAATGGGCGTGTCGGTCGGCGGGTTTGTATGGGCAGAGTAGATATCGATCGCTTTGATCCGCACATTCATGTGGGCGAGCTCTTTTCTAAAATAGAGCCAGTAGAGGGTGTTGGAGAGGACGATTCCGCAAACGGCTTTCCATCCAAAGTTCAAAAACATATCCGACATGGTCCAATGCCAGCAGTGGGCCAAGATCAAGACAGCGGGGGAGGCGAAATCGGTGAGCACTCCGCCAATGGAGACATTCACGAAGAGCAGCCCCAAAGTGGCGTAGGCCAGTTTTTTGCTTGGGTGGTATTCATAGAACTTGTGAGCGAGCAGCAGAGCGCATACAGCCATCGCCGCAGCCTCTGTGATCAACGATCCCAGAAGGGGGCCAAGCGTTAAGAGGACAAACCAAAAGGAGGAGAGGGAGGCCCCAAAACCTCGAGCGACCCAGTGAATGAGCTTTTCTGCAGCATGCACGATGGGACGAGTGGAGGACATGCTCAAAATCACGACGACAAACAAGGTTTCGGTATAGTCGCGTGTATTGACATATTCGAGTCCAATGGTCCATCCGTAGAAGCCCCAAATGGTAAAAAAGAGAGGGATGGCCCAAAAGGCAAAAACCACTTCGACTTCCGAAAGGAAAAACAGCATGTGCACGAGAAAGCTGCGCTCTTCTCCTTGGAAACGGCTTTTTTGCTTCAACTCGAGCCTTTTGGCCCATGCATCCACTTTGTAGACGAAAAGAGTGTGGAAAATCGCTAAGACAAACAGGGCGAAGGCAATCGCATGAAAGCCCGAATATTGTAGCGACTCAATTTGAAGAACGATCGGGTCTTTGAGGCAGTCATACTTAGCGGGCTGTTTGAGGATTTCGGCCAGGATCATGATCCTCTTATTACCGGATCATGCCATTTTTAGACAGTCTCTTAGTATTTTTTAATGACTTGGCCGCCTGTGACGGGGCCGAGAACTTGAGAGCCTGGGAAAATGAGGACCTCTCCCTTGCCAGACTCAAAATGGATCGCGCCATCCACGATGGTGCCGCCTCTCAATTCCACGGTTTGTTTGCCTTTATAGGCGCCATCTTTTTTGATTGTGAGATTAGATAATTGACTATTCGTCAGCACAGCTTTTTGGCTTAAAATGGTGAGATGTTCTTGAATCTTGCTCCGCGTCGCTTGAAATGAGCCCATGATATAGCCACCCTGTTTAATGGTGGTCCCGGTCAAGTTCACTTCCCCAATCACATCGATGCTGCCAATATGCCCATTTTGTGCAATTAAGCTGCCAATGACATGCACTTCTTTGTCCACTGTGGTGCCATTCAATTTAATCAGGCCAGCGCCATCGATCGCTTCGATCGTTTCTTTGCCAAAGTTAGAGCCGGCCGGCGCCTTCACTGGGTCGGCAAACAGGCTGAGCGCTAAGCTCATGGCAATCAGACCTAAAATAACAGTTCTCCACTTCACCCTATCCTCCGATTACTTGAGTGCGCTTTCTGCGGGCAGCCGGTTCAGGCGGCTGTTGCGGCATCATCTCAAAGCGGAATAGATCACGCGCAATTTCTTCTCTTAAGCGAATCGAAAATCTCTCAAAAAGAGCAAACGATTCATGTTTGAATTCGAGGAGAGGATCTTTCTGCCCCACTGTCCGCATATGTACATCGGATCTCAAATGATCGATATGGAGCAAATGCTCTTGCCACAGCTGATCGATCTTGCGAATCATGAGATTGCGGACCACTTCATTCAAGACGTTTTGCGTTTTTTGCGCCTCATTCAATTCGGGCCTGAAGGTGGACAGGAGTTGTCTTTGGTACACAATCTTTTGCTTAAAGCCAGACAGAATCTTTTCGAGGATCTCTTTCTCACTGGCGCCCTCTTCTAAAGCGACCGGAAACTGCGCGGCAAGCGCCTCTTTGTTCTGGATCAGATGCTGGGCGACCGCTTCAATGAGCTCTTCTGCAAGGGCAACAGGCTGATTGGAAAAGAGCAGGTCGTTGCGGAAGGAGTACACCTCTTGCCTCTGCTTGTTCATCACATCATCGTACTCGAGCGTGTGTTTGCGGATCGTGTAGTTGCGCTGCTCAACCCGTTTTTGGGCGGTCTCAATCGACTTATTCAACACTTTCGCTGAAATCGGCTCCCCTTCAGGCGGCCTAAACCGTTGCAAAAGCGCTGTCATCCTGGGCGATGCAAACAGGCGCATCAGCGAATCTTCAAAGGAGACAAAGAATTTGGAGGAACCAGGATCTCCCAAACGGCCCGATCTGCCACGGAGCTGCCGATCGATCCGTCTTGAATGGTGGCGCGTTGTGCCAATCACATGCAGCCCGCCCAATTCCCGTACGCCCTCTTTCAGCTTAATGTCTGTCCCACGGCCTGCCATATTGGTGGCCAGGGTGATCTTCCCTTGTTTGCCCGCTTCAGCGATGATTTCCGCCTCATGAGCGTGGTTTTTCGCATTCAGAATGGTGTGTTCGAGTTTATTTTGCTTCAAAATACGAGAGAGCTTTTCAGACACTTCCACCGATTCGGTGCCGATCAAAATCGGACGCCCTTTTCCGTGCACCTCTTTGATCTCTTTCAAGATCGCGATGTATTTTTCCCGCTCGGTCATGTAAATTTCATCGTCAAAATCCTTCCTCGCACAGTTGCGATAGGTGGGGATTTCAAGCACGTCCAGTTTGTAGATCTCTTTGAACTCATTGGCCTCGGTCATCGCCGTCCCAGTCATCCCGGCGAGCCGCTCATACATCCTGAAATAGTTTTGCAATGTGATCGTCGCATAGGTTTGCGTTTCCCCTTGAATGGCGACCTGTTCTTTCGCCTCAATCGCTTGGTGCAGACCATCGGAAAAGCGTCTGCCAGGCTGAGGCCTTCCTGTATTTTCATCGATGATGACAATTTTTCCTTCTTGGACGATGTAGTCAATGTCCTTTTCCATGAGCAAATGGGCGCGGAGCATCTGTCTGAGATTGTGCGCTCTTTCTTTCCGTTTCGCATCTTCTTCGCGCAGAGCCATTCTCTCTTGCATCTTCTCTGGTTCGGAGAGCGTCTTCTGGTCGATCAAGTGATATTCATGGCCGAGATCGAGCATCACAAAATCGTCAGCCCCTTTCCCTTCTCGCGCATCTCCCCAGCTGCGGATCCCCTTGTCGGTGAGCTCATATTCGTTGTTTCTCTCATCGACGACAATGTACAGATCAGACAAAGTCTCAAACTTTTCTTCCTTGTTCGATTCGCCGAAAAAGTAGGTTTCCCATTTGTCGATTTCAGCCCGGATGTCGGGATTTTCTTTCAGCCTTTTTAAAATCTTATTGCGCGGAGTCCCCTTACTGACGAGCCAAAGCTGCTTAAACGCCTCTTCTTTTTTTTGCTCTTCCGCGCGACTCCATTTTTTGGCGATTCCGTTCTCTTCTAACACTCCAAGCGTTTCTAGGACGCGCCGCGCGTCTGTCGCAATCCGGTTGCAATGGTCGCGCTGAATCCGAACGAGATGGGCCACGCCCTCTTTCAGCTCGTCATACATCTGACGGCTCTCACGCACAGGACCCGAAATGATGAGCGGCGTTCTTGCCTCATCGATTAAGATGGAATCGATCTCGTCGACCATCGCAAAATAGTACCCTCTTTGGACCTGCTCATTTTTGTGAGAAGCCATCGAGTTGTCGCGCAAATGGTCAAATCCAAATTCTGAGGCTGTTCCGTATACGATGTCGGCCGCATACACACTTTGCCGTTGGAAAGGGTGCACATCATTGGTCAAATAGGCAACGCTTAAGCCCAGCCTGCGAAAAATCGAGCCGATCCACTCGCAGTCCCGTTTCGCCAAATAGTCATTCACTGTCACCAGATGGACCGGTTTGCCCGTAATCGCATGCAAATACAGAGGCATGGAAGCGGTGAGCGTTTTTCCTTCCCCTGTCTGCATCTCGGCGATCGAGCCGTGATACATCGCAATCGCACCTACGATCTGTACATCGTAGGGGATCATATCCCATTTTTGATCGTACCCAGAAACGTGGACGTCGGTGCCACACAGCCTGCGGCACACATTTTTGACTGCCCCAAAGGCCTCAGGTAACAGAGAATCGAGCGACTCTCCCTTGGCAAGTCTTTCTTTGAATTCCACTGTTTTCGCTTTTAATTCATCGTCGGAAAGACTCTGATATTCCTCCTCCCAAGCGTTGACTTGGGGCACCAGTTGCCAGTATTTTTTGAGAAGGCGGGACTGCTGCGTGCCAAACAGTTTTTTAATGAGACCAAACATGGGTTTCCTAAATCGCTTTGACAAAATTTTAGTGGGATTTGTCATTTCACACAAGGTGTAAAATTTTTCAATTAAGATTCAAAATTTCTATTCATTCTTGAAAAAATTTATTCATAGTCGTATTTTTAACCGCAATGGAAATCCAGTATATTGAACGATCGACGGGTGCAAAGTGCGTGGAGAAGGTGTATGGCCATCGGGCGCTCTCTCTGCTGTATGGAGATGGCCTATTCAAAGGGTTATTTTCGGCGCTTTTTCTGCCCCTTTTTGCACACATTCCCTTGTTTTCGCGGGTGTATGGGTTTTTACAAAAGCGATCGCAGAGCGGCAAGAAAATTGCGCCCTTCATCCAAACCTATGGCATTGACGCGAGTGAATTTGCGTCGCATGATTTTCGCTCTTTCAACGATTTTTTTATTCGGAAGCTCAAGCCAGAGGCGAGGCCGATTGTGAAGGATCCGCGCGTCCTTGCGATGCCCGCTGATGGGAGATATTTGGTCTATCCCACCTTTGATCGATTTGTGATCAAGGGGCAAACCTTTTCGCTCTATGAATTTTTGCAGAGCAGGGCCGATTGCAGTCGGTATGCCGAGGGCTCGATGGCTATCGTGAGATTATGCCCTTCCGATTATCATCGGTTTCATTTTCCCTGCGATGGGGTGCCGACCAAAGCGAGGCTGATCAACGGATCTCTCTTTTCGGTCAATCCGATGGCGCTGCGCAAACGGCTCTCCATTTTAGCTGAGAATAAACGGATGATCACGGAGATCGATACAGACCATTTTGGAACGATGCTCTACATCGAAATTGGCGCGACGGCAGTGGGAACCATTCGGCAAACATTCCTTCCGGCGCGCAAAGTGAAAAAGGGCGAGGAAAAGGGCTATTTTGAGTTTGGCGGCTCTTGCATTGTTTTGCTTTTTGAGAAGCATCGTATCGTCTTTGACGCCGATCTCTTGCGCAATACAGAACAGGGCCTTGAGACACGGGCCAATTTTGGCGAATCCCTCGGCACCGCTCAAATGTAAAGCAGCTTTACATTCGCTTTTTCTCAACAAACCATTTGCAGATGGGGCTTGCTGCGAGGCTCATAAACAGTCCTGATATGAAGGATTGGAGGAATGTGTCTTTGCCGGGAATGAGGAAGACCATGAGGAAGAGCATGGCGATTCCAATGGCCGATCTGCCAGCCCCTTCGGCGAGGTTTTTCGGTTGCGGAAGGAATAGATGGTGTTTGAGGGAAAAGTAGGTGCCGAGCCCCACTCCGATTAAGGATCCCGCCGTATATTTTGTTGAGGGGAAAAAATAGAGCATCACAAGAGGGGGGATGAGGCTCAAAAGCAAGAGGAAAGGCAAGGTTTTTTTGGCGAGCCACATTTCCAGCGGTTTTTCGCAAAAGACGAACAGGGCCAAAAGGATCAGGCCGATGCACCATCCGCCGAGCACATCGATGGGATAATGCACTCCCAAATAGAGTCTGGAGAAACTGATGAGGAGAATGTAGGTCACGCCGACGATCCAAGCGATCGGGGTTCTCCAGTAGAAGATCAGAAGGCTGCCCAAGAACATCGCGGTTTGAGCGCCGCCGCTTGGAAACCCAAAGGAATGGGGGTGAAAGAGTCCAATTTCAGGCATGTCGGTGCTTGGACGCGGCCAGCCGACTAAGTGTTTGGCGACTCCGATGAGTAAACTATTCGCGACAATCCAATAAAAAAGGCGCAGTCCCCACTTATACGAATAGCCTAACCAGACAATGGGGATCAGCACAAACGAAAAGTAGGGCGAATCAAAATAGTTGAGAAAGCGGAAAAAGGGATCGAGCGCCTCCAGGCGGCTGTTTGCCAGATCGACCATAAAATTCATTTGTTCTTGATGAAACGGCAAATGGGGCATTGTGCTTTGTGATGACCTCGGGCTGGGCAATATTTTCTTGCAAAGTAGATGATTTGCAGGTGCAGTTTAATCCATTTTGTTTTTGGAAACAAGCGCTTTAGATCGTTTTCTGTTTCTTGAACTGTTTTTCCTTGGCTTAACATCCATCGGTGCGCGCATCGATGGATGTGCGTATCGACAGGAAAGGCGGGTTTGTGGAAGGCTTGCGCCATCACCACGGAGGCGGTTTTATGGCCCACGCCTGGCAATGCTTCGAGCTCTTCGAATGTGTTTGGCACTTTGCCCTGATGTTCTTTTAAGATCTGCAGCGACAATGCCCAAATGGCTCTCGATTTCGTGGGCCCCAGTCCGCACGGGCGAATGATTTCTTCAATTTCTTCGGGAGTCAACTGCACCATTTTTTGGGGCGTATCGGCTTTTGCAAAGAGTTTAGGGGTGATCGCATTGACTCTGGCATCGGTGCACTGCGCAGACAGCAAAACGGCGACTAGCAACGTGTAGGCGTCTTTATGAGCCAAAGGAATGGCAGGATGCGGAACATGCGCATCCAGAATGTCTTCGATTTGTTTGACCCATTTTTGCATTGTTACAATGTAACCAATGAGGTTCTCACTTTCCAAGGCAAAATCTTGCAAAGATGGCGCTGAGAATATCTTCGGTGACGTTGGCGCCGATGATGGTTCCCAGCTCACTGAGACCCGCGCGCATATCGGCGGCGACAAATTCTGCAGAGATGCCCGACTTGAGCCCCTCTATGACAGACGTGCAGTAGGCAAGGGCGTTGGAAAGCGCTTGGAAATGGCGTAATTGGGTGATCAGCACCTCTTCTTTGGAGGGAGCGCCGCGCTGCCAGACCACATGGCGAATCGCCTCTTTCAAAGCGGCGAGGCCTTGTTTCTCTTTGGCGGAAATAGGGATGCCTGCGATCTCCTGGCTGGGGGCGGCTACATCGACTTTATTCCACACGACGAGGGTCTTTTCGTGGGGCGCAGCGCGCAAGAGATCTCGATCTTGCGCAGCGAGCGGGCGGCTCGCATCTAAAACGAGCAAAATGAGATCGGCCTCTTGCATCGCGTTTTGTGTGCGGCGAATGCCTTCCTGCTCAACCAGTTCGTCGGTGTGGCGCACGCCTGCCGTGTCGATCAATTTGAAGGGGAGCTCGCCGAGCCTGAGGTCCTCTTCCAACACATCGCGCGTGGTCCCTGGAATGGCGGTGACAATGGCCCGGTCTTTACCGAGCAGCGCATTCATGAGCGAGGACTTGCCCACATTCGGCGCGCCGAGTAAGCAGATCGAGAGGCCTTCATAGAGCATTTTTCCGTCATGGAAGGTCGCTTTCAGCAGCTCCATTTGCGTGCATACCGCTTGTAGCGATGCGAGAATCTCTTCCATCGAGGCGAATTCGAGTCCCTCTTCGGGAAAATCGACCCATGCTTCCAGGATGGCGGCAATGTCTGTGAGCTCTTTTTGAAATTGGCGCACTTTTTCAGACAAAGCGCCGCGGAGCTGTTTTTCCGCATTTTCAAGAGCGAGCGCGCTTTTTGCGGCAATGAGACCTTGGACAGCTTCAGCTTGGGCGAGATCGATTTTCCCGTTCAAAAAAGCGCGCAACGAAAATTCTCCCGGCTGCGCAGGTCTTGCTCCCGCCTCAAAAATGCGCTCTAAGACCGAACGGGTCATGAGCTGCCCCCCGTGACAAGAAATTTCTACAGTATCTTCCCCGGTGTAGGAGTTGGGCCCCTTCATCACGAGCAAGAGGACCGCATCGAGGATGGTCCCATCCGATTTCAACACATGCCCATAATGGGCTGTATGGGATTTAAAATTTTGAATAGGACGAGAAAAAATGGCGCCCGCAATTTCAAAAGCCCTTGAGCCTGAAATACGAATGACGGCAATGGCCCCCATCCCAGGGGCTGTAGCGACAGCTGCAATAGTCTCCTGATTCATAGGGTGTAATCATACCATTTGGCGCTATATCTTGGGTATGACGACCCTCAAAGTTTCTGAAGGGCGGCGGTGATGATTTTGCCTAGATCCGTCTCGTTTTTTTTCTCTTCCATGACAGATTGAACGGCCTTTTGCGCCTCCATCGGGTTGTACCCCAAGTTGAGGAGCGCATTGAGGGCGTCGCCGACGATGCCGTCCATTCCGCTGAGGGCGCCCCCTTTTGTCTTCACTCCCTTGACCTTATCGCGCATTTCGATGACGAGCTTTTCGGCTGTTTTTTTGCCAAGACCGGGGATTTTGCTGAGCAGGCGCACATCTGCCGCATGGATGGCTCGGTGGAATGCGCCCATTTCCAAATGACCGATGATCGAGAGCGCTGTTTTGGGGCCAATGCCAGAGAGCGTGATCAACGTTTCAAAGAGATCTCTCTCCTCTTTCTCGATGAAGGCATAGAGTGTATTGGAATCTTCCCGCACAACTTGGGAGAGAAACAGATGGACGGCTCCTCCTGAGGGAAGTTTGGTGTAGGCGCTGAACGGAATGGTGAGACGATATCCAATCCCTCCGGTTTCAACAACGGCTTTCACAGCCGTTTTATCGATTAATTGACCTTTGATTGACTCAAACATTGTGTCCTCACGTGGTGAGCGCAGCAAATCGCCAGTGCGAGAGCATCTGCTGCGTCCTCGGGTTGGGGGGGGTGGGGCAAGCGCAACAGCGCCTGGACCATTTTTTGCACTTGAAACTTACTGGCGCCTCCGTGGCCGACTACAGCGAGTTTTGCCTGCTTGGGAGCAAACTCATACACAGGAATCGCCCTTCGCGCAGCGGCTAAATACACCATCCCCTTCGCCATTCCCAGTTTAATGGCGCTTTGCGCGTTTTTCAATACAAACTGCGATTCGACCGCCACAGCATACGGTTGGAATTTCTCAATGAGCGCTTCCATGCTTTCAAAGAGGATTTTATATCGTTGGGCCAGTTCCAATTTGGGAGGCGGGCGAATGCAGCCAAAATCGATGGGCTGCAATGCGTCATCGATCACGCCATAGCCGGTCATGCGCGTGCCCGGGTCGATCCCAATGATTTTTTTTCGCGGGTTCATATATGAATGTTGTAACCGATCCGAAATTTTCCGAGAAAGGTTTTCATTTGTCTCTATACACAAGTGAACTCAAAAGTTGGTTTTGGCTCAAGCCGGACATCCGCATTTTTGGGGCCGCCTGCACCCTGCCCCAAAGACGATGCGTCTTTGGGGGCCCCGTCGCTCAACTTATCCAAGTTGAGCTGCAACGGCCTGCCCCAAAAACCGAAACGGTTTTCGAGGACCCCGGCTTTTCGGCGCCGCTTCGCTGCCCCAAACCTGCGGCGCCGGCTTTGCCAAATGCCCAATTTTTGAGTTCACTTGTGTATAGTCGTTGAATCCGATATGATGAAACTATTTTATGAGAGCGAGCCCTCAAAATATTCTTGTTCGGATGCCCAATTGGATTGGCGATCTGGTGATGGCCACACCCGTGTTAACCGATCTCAGACAAGCGTTCCCCAAAGCGTCCATTACGGCGATGTGCCGCACGCCCCTTTGCGAACTGCTCGCAAAAGATGAGTCGATCGATGAACTCTTTTGTTTTACGCGCCCCTCCAACGATTTCTTGAGAAGACAAGATTTACGCGATCTCATCGCCAAGATCGCAGCTGGCAAATACGACACAGGCGTGCTGCTCACCAACTCTTTTTCTTCCGCTTGGTGGTTTTGGCAAGGCAAAGTGCAAAGGCGCATCGGCTATTCGCTCCACTTCCGCAGATTTTTACTCACAGATCCGCTCAGCCTGCCGAAGAAAGAGCACCAGGTGATCACGTATAAACGACTGCTGGCGCCGCTCGGCATTTCTTTGTCTCAGACGGCGCCCCGACTGTTTTTGAGCGGAGAGGAGATCGCACAGTCCAAAACACTCCTCTATCAACGGGGATATATTCAGGGCACAACATTGATCGGGATCAATCCAGGAGCCGCCTACGGCTCGGCAAAATGTTGGCCGCCAGATCGATTCCGCGCGCTCGCCTTGCGTCTTTTGTTAGAAACAGATGCTTATGTGGTCTTTTTTGGCGATGCCTCCACCGCCATGCTCGTCAAAGAAATCAGCCACGGCCTTCCAGAACGGGTCATCGACTTAGCCGGCGTGACCTCCTTGCGAGAGCTCGCTTGCATCATCAAAGATTGCACTGTGCTCGTCACGAATGATAGCGGCCCCATGCACATAGGCGCAGCGTTAGGTGTGCCGCTGGTGGCGCTCTTCGGGTCCACCGATGAGGAGCTGACCGGCCCTTATGGGCAAATGGAGGGCGTCATCCACAAAAAAGTGAAATGCTCTCCTTGTTTTAAGCGGGTCTGCCCCATCGATTTTCCTTGCATGAAGGGAATTACCGTGGATGAAGTGGTCGAAAAGGTGATGGCCTATGTTTAGGACGCTCGCGAAAAAATTTTTGCCCAACCCGTTGGATTGGCATCTCAAAAGATTGGCCAAACGGGGAGGCAAGAGGGTGTTGCTCGGCTGGAACCGCGGGCTGGGTGATATTGCGTTAGGACTCTATGCAATCGTAGCGCGCATCCGGCAATTTGTCCCAGATGCTGAGATCACGTTCGTCACGCGCCACAGTTTAATCGATGGATTTTCTCTGTTGGAAGGGGTCAAGGCGATCATCGATCCTCGCTGGAAAAGGGGAGACGCATACGCCATCGATCCGGCCATCAAACGGGGCTACGATCTGGTGATCGAACGCCCCAGCCCCACCGACTGGGTCACTTGGCAACGAGGCACACTGATCCCCAAACTCAAATGGGACAAAAAGCACGATCTTCTCTATGAACGCTTTCAGCTTCCGCCCAACTGCATAGGAGTGCAAATATCCGCTGAAATCGGATTTAGCTCATGGCGCAATTGGCCGCACGAAAAATGGCAGGAGCTCTTCGATCGGTGTACAGATCGGCCTATTTTGCTCTTCGGCGTCGATACAACCGTTCCATTCACCCACCCTAACCTCATCGATCTACGCGGCAAAACCACTTTGTTTGAGCTCCTTTCGATCATTCAGCATCGCGTCAGCACGCTCATCCTGCCCGATTCAGGCATCGCCTCCATGGTCTATTATCTCAATGAGTCGTTTCCCATTCGGCTCATCACTTTTTGGGCCGATCCGATGCATGGCATCTTGAAGCAAAATGTGCCATCGCCCAACCCACAATTGAGCCATCGTCCCTTAATTGCCCAAAATAAAAATCTATCCACGTTGACGGTGGATGCGGTGATGAGCGCATTCGAGAAAAATGTGCTGCCGATTCTTCTGGCAGGCGGCCAAGGAACGAGATTGGGCGTTCAAGGCCCAAAAGGGCTTTTTGAGATCGCGGGCAAAACGCTTTTTCAGTGGTTTTGCGACAAACTGCCCAAAAATTGCCCGTTGGCGATCATGACCTCGCCACTCAATCACGAAGCGACTGTCGCCTATTTTCAAAAACACCATTTTTTCAATCTAGACATCCACTTTTTTCAACAAGAAATGGCGCAAACCTTGGATGAACATAAACAACCGACAGGCCCGCTAGCTCCCAATGGCAATGGGAGTGTCTTTCGTTCGTTTGTGAAGGCCGGTTTAGCAGACAAATTCGCCAAGCGAGGGATCGACTGTGTGACCATCCATTACATCGATAACCTACTCGGCCGGCCGCTCGATCCAAAACTCCTGGAGGGTCTCGAGGAGGTGACGATCCAGTGCATCCAAAGAGAAAAAGAGGATCGCTCCATGGGGGTTTTGGTGGAACGGGAGGGGCGTTTCGAAATCGTCGAATATACGGAGCTCGATCCCACGCAAGAATACCCATATGCCTATAGCGGAGGTCTCGGGTTTGATTTTGCCTTTTTTTGCAAAATGGGCGATGTGGATCTGCCTCTTCATTGGGTCCAAAAGAGTGTGAATGGCCAACAGGTGTGGGTGGGGGAACAATTTATTTTCGATTGTTTAAAATATGCGAAAAAAGTACGTCCAGTTTGTGTAGACCGGAAGACGCACTATGCGCCCATTAAGGGGCGAGAGAGCGTTGCAAAAGCGTTGAACATGTTGGTGAAGCAATGAGATGCGGCTACTTTGGTGCAGGAACGTGGGGCTTTGCCCTCGCCTCCATTTTAGGAAACAACGGCCACTCGGTGAAAGTATGGGCGCGCGATCCTGCCATGGCCAAGCAGCTGCAAGAAACGCGCACCCATCCCAAGCTGCCCTTGATTGAGATTTCCTCGAATGTCGAATTTTCCGCCGATTTTGGTTATGTCAAAAAAGGGGCCGAAGTGATTGTGGAGAGTGTCACTTCTACCGGCATTCGCTCCGTTTTTGAGCGTCTCGGGGTTCTCGATATTCCTGTTGTGCTCACCTCTAAGGGCATTGAACAGGGCACGGGATTGCTTTTGCCTGAAGTGGTCTCCTCGATTTGGAAAGTCAACGAGAGCCCCCTGATCGGCGCGCTCAGCGGACCGAGCCACGCAGAAGACATCATCACGAATGCGCCCACCTCTGTTGTTTCCGCAGGCTACGATCCCATGGTCATGAAATTGATCCAAGAACTCTTCACCACGCCCACGTTTCGCATTTATCCGAATGGCGATATTCTCGGCGTTTGTTTTGGGGGCGCTATGAAGAATATCATTGCGATTGCTTGCGGGATATCAGATGGGCTGGGCTGCGGGGACAATACGAAAGCGGCGCTCATGACGCGCGGCCTGCATGAAATCCGCAAACTCAGCGTGGTCAAAAACTGCAAACCCGAGACGCTGTATGGCCTTTCTGGCATGGGAGATCTCTGCGTGACCTGTATGTCGCGCCACAGCCGCAATTACCGATTTGGCAAACTCGTGGCAGAAGGATTGTCTCCTGAAGGCGCTCGGCAACAAATTGGCATGGCGGTCGAGGGGATTTACACCTGTGGTTCGGCTCGCGAATTGGCGCGCAAGCACAACATCCCAGCCCCCATCACTGAAGTCACCTACCAAATCATCTACGGCGGTCTTGACCCTCGAGAAGCGGTCAAGTTACTCCTACAAAGAGCCATCAAAGAAGAGCACTTGTAAATCCTCTCTTTTTCTGATACGATCAGCCCTGGGGGGGTCTCCATGGAAGGCCATAAGGTTGTGACAGCGGAAGAGATGGTGCGGGTGGAACGGGGTCTGGATCCAGAAGCCGCTATGGCAAAAGCCGGCCGCCATGTCGCCGAAGCCGCCATGCAATTCATTGAGTCTCACCACCTTCCTAAACGGGTCACTCTCTTGGTCGGCAAGGGCAATAATGGCGGCGATGCCTACGCTGCCGGCCTTTGGCTTTTGGACGAAGGATTTTCAGTCACCGCATGGGCCATCGATGCAAAGGGAAGCCCCCTCAATCAAAAGTTTCGGGAAAAATATCGGAAACAAAGAGGGCGCTTTGCCGAAGGGGTTGACGGTCTGATTATTGACGGCCTTTTGGGAACGGGCTTTAAAGGCAAAGTCGACAAGAAAGTGGCCGCGCTGATTCAGACGGCGAATGCATCGGGTCTTCCCATCCTGGCTGTCGATCTTCCCTCGGGCTTGAATGGCACAACGGGCATGGCCGATGTCGCGATTCGCGCCACCGAAACAGTCACGCTTGGCCTGCCAAAAATCGGCCTCTTCATCCAAGAGGGCTGGAACTATGTCGGCAAGCTCCAGATCGCCGATATCGGCCTGTCTAAAGAATCGATCGCCGAAGCAGAGGCCATCGCCTATCTGCCTAAACGGTTGGAGCTTCCGCCGATTGTTCGGATCAGGCATAAATACCAAGCCGGTTATGTCATCGGGTATGCAGGGTCCAAAGAATTTTCCGGGTCTGCCAAGATGGCCGGCTTTGCGGCTCTCAAAGCAGGAGCGGGGATTGTCCGGGTTTTTTCTCGAGAGGAGATCGGCTTTGCTCCCATGGAACTGATCTGCAATGAGTGGAATCTCAAATCCTGGAAAGAGGCGCTCAAAAAGGCGCAGGCTGTTTTTGTAGGCCCCGGATTGGGTCCCTGTAAGGAATGGCTCCGTCAACACTTGAAAGAGATCAAACAGCCTTGTGTCATCGATGCAGATGCCCTTCTGCCCGATGTGACCTATCCAAAAAAGGCGATCTTAACCCCGCATCGAGGCGAAGTGTTGCGATTGCTCGGACTGAAAGCGGCGCCCAGAGATGAAGAACTGTTCGCCAAAATCATCCAGTTTTGTTCCAAAAAGGGAGTCTATGTCGTTCTCAAAGGAGCGGTCAGCGCTATTTTTGGCCCGAAACATAAACCCATTTTTGTTCCTAGGGGCGATCCCGGCATGGCAAGCGCCGGCACAGGAGATGTGTTGACCGGAATGATCGCAGGACTCTTGGCGCAAGGGTGCGGGCCCTATGAATCTGCGATTCTGGGGGTGACGTTGCATGCATTGGCAGGCGAATTTGCGGCAGACGCGCTTACGTCCTATTGTTTGACAGCCACAGATCTCATCACATTCCTGCCAGCTGCATTTGCAGAGGTGTTGAGAGGCCATGATATTGTTTGAACCAATCTAGAAAATGGGCGATCCCCACCTCCAGCGGCACTGTAGGATAAAACTGCAATAGCTTTTGACTTTTTTCGATGTCGGCAAAGGTCTCAATCACTTCTCCGGGCTGCATCGGCAACATCTCCATCATCGCTTTTTTACCCAACGCTCTTTCAATCAACTGAATCAAATAGAGCAGGTTGATTGGGCGGTTATTGCCGAGATTGAAAATCTCATATTCAGCGCCTAAGTCAATGGCGGCCATTGTCCCCTTGACAATGTCTTCGATATAGGTAAAATCCCGTTTCATTTCCCCGCGATTAAACACTTGAATGGGTTCCCCTTCCACAATCTGCTTCGTAAACCGGTAATAGGCCATATCGGGTCTGCCCCACGGTCCATATACTGTGAAATAGCGAAGGGCTGTCACTGCAATCCCATACAAGTGGTGATAGGCGTGGGCAATCAGCTCATTCGCCTTTTTTGTGGCCCCATAGAGATTGGCCGGCCGGTCGGTTGGATCCTCCACGCTAAAGGGACTTTTTTTATTCAGTCCATAGACAGAAGAAGAAGAGGCATACACAAGCTTGATCGTGGGCACATGGCGGATGGCCTCTAAAATAGAGACAAACCCTTGTAAATTGGAGGCCACGTAGTCATCCGGATGGGAAAGGGAATGGCGCACACCCGCTTGCGCTGCTAAATGGACGAGATGCGTAATGCCATGTTGGAGCAAAAGAGATTGGATGGCCTCTCGATCGCAGATATCTAAAGGCAAGACCTCCACGCCCTCGTTTTTTAATTGGGCCGCCCGCGCTCTTTTCAAATTCGGATCATAGTAGGAATTGAAATGATCAAGACCTAGACAAAAATCGCCCCGCTTCTTGAGTGCGCTGGCCAAGTGAAACCCAATAAACCCAGCAGCTCCAGTGATTAAAATGCGCTTCATGAATAAAATTCGTTATGCTATACAAATGGCTACCTCCATCTTAAAGGCATGAATTCTTTATGACAAGAAGCATTCTCATCATCGCCCTTCTCCTCAGTTTGGCCTGCTGTAGCGGAGGCCCATACATGGGGAAGGAGCTGTATGGCGCGGATGAATTCGTCATGGATTCCTATAAAATCCGTGAAGGAAAATTTTCTATTTTGGAGATGGAGGGGTGCTGCATAGAAGAGCTCGATGCGTGTCTTCTTGAAGAATATCGAGATACCATTCATGAAAATGATATTTTGCAAATCGTCTTGTACCACCCAGAGCGGAGCGATCTTGCTGCAGCCGTCGCCTCCGTCGGCAATGGAGTCGGCTATCGGGTTGCAAACGGATTGCTCCGCCTTCCGGATGCCCCTCCGATCCCCGTGGCAGGCCTCACTTTGGATGAGGCGCGCCAAAAAATCGAGGAAGAGATCCAAGGCGCCGAAGTGTTTGTCGCCTATCGGGAACGGATCGACAGCAAAGTGGAACTCATGGGCTTAACCGGCCTATCCAGCGTGCCTGTGGATGGGAAACTGCGCCTCTACGATCTGCTCTCCACAGCGCGCATCCCCGTAGACGCCAATCTGTTTAAGAGCTACGTCCTTCGAGGATGCGATATGCTCCCTGTCGACTTGAGGAAACTCATCCGCGAGGGAGATATGAACCAAAATATTGTGATGCGTGGAGGAGATAAGGTCTTCATTGCAGAAGCCTCTGCCGCATGCGTCATGGTCATGGGTGAAGTGGGCCAGGAAAGAACCCTCGCTGTGCCCAATGGCAGCATGCCGCTCAGACAAGCTCTTGCCGAATGCGGTGGGATTCCCTATACAGGGGATAAATCGTATATTCAGATCATCCGAGGCAGTTTGTGCCGGCCTAAAATTTATACTGTAAGTTGGGAACACGTGATTCACTTACCCAATGATAGCTTGCTCCTCATGCCAGGCGATATTGTGTACGTCGCTGCCACCCCCATGACTGCATGGCACCGGTTCATTTCACAGCTGTTGCCCAGCTTCACGGGAGTTATGTAAAGCTGCTTTACATTTACATGAGCGCAAATAGAGGGTTGACACCGTTTGTCCATTGGCGATACGATGGAGAGCATAGTTGCAATATGAAAGATTTAGGCAGAAAGAGGATCCTCGTGACGGGCGGTGCTGGGTTTTTGGGCTCGCACTTGTGTGAAAGACTGTTGCAAGAAGGACACGATGTCCTTTGCGTCGACAACTTTTTCACTGGATCGCGCGAGAACATCATCCATCTTCTCGATTCCAAGCGCTTTGAGTTTATGCGCCACGATATTTGTTTTCCTTTGTATGTGGAGGTGGATGAAATTTACAATTTTGCATGTCCTGCTTCGCCTTTGCATTATCAATCCGATCCGATTCAGACCATGAAGACCTCTGTGTTTGGAGCGACTAACCTCCTGGGCCTTGCGAAACGACTCAATTGTAAAATTTTTCAGGCTTCCACATCGGAAGTGTATGGCGATCCGCATGTCCATCCGCAAAAGGAAGAGTATTGGGGGAATGTGAATCCCATCGGCATTCGCTCGTGTTATGATGAAGGCAAGAGGTGTGCGGAAACGCTCTTTTTTGACTATCACCGAAAGAATCGCGTCCAAATTCGGGTGGCCCGCATTTTCAACACGTATGGTCCGCGCATGCATCCAAATGATGGGCGCGTGGTCTCTAATTTTATCGTGCAGGCTCTGCAAAACCTGCCGATTACGATTTACGGAGATGGAACGCAAACGCGATCTTTTTGCTATGTAGATGATCTCATTGAAGTGGCGCTGCGATTGATGCGTTCGAAAGAAATTGGGCCGGTCAACATTGGCAATCCGACCGAGTTCACCATCCTAGATTTAGCGAAACAGATCGTGGAACTGACCGGCTCCCGTTCGCAGATTATTCATAAACCTCTGCCAGCCGATGATCCCAAACAGAGAAAGCCTGATATCTCGAAGGCAAAAGCTGTGCTGCACTGGGAACCCAGCATTCCTTTACGAGAGGGACTGAAATCGACCATCGCCTATTTCGAGAACTATTTTCAGAAAAACAGGGAAGGGTGCCTACAAGAGCACCGTGGGATGAACCTATCCATATAGGATAGGTCCATGTGTGACTGAGGCGCTTTGATCAAACGGTGCCGGGAACCACGAAAAGCCGCCTAGAGTCGTTGGAATTGGCGAAGCGCAATACCTGGAGCATACACGAGACCGCTCCTCGCCAGAGCAGGCTTCCGCATCCGAACAGGACGATTTCGGTCAGAGTCAGAGGGATTCCTAAGGTTGCTAAAACCGCCCAAGCTGCAGCGATGCCGCCGAAGAAGCTGGCCACCGCGACAAACGTCTTTGCAGTGGCAGATGCCGCGGGTTGATCCAGTTGAAATAGATAACCGCCCATCCGCTCGGAGAGCTCCGACACAATCGAATTTACCGCGCTATAGATCACGCCATTGATGGCTCCTATGGGCACAAGCAATGTGCCTGTAGCAGCGCCTGCGGCGCCCTCAGTGAATGCATTTAGACCCATGCGGGCTATTGTATTTGTGACTTCGATAGTAGTCATAAAACTCCTTTGTAAAAAGAAGAGGCATTTTGCCGATTTATGAAGGTTTTGTCAAGAGAGAATGAATCGCCCGGTCTTCTACCCAGTTCATAGGAGAAAAGTGTTTTTTCCATGCATCGATGCTCTTGCGCTCGGAGGGCCACCATTTCTCAATGCGAGGAATTTTTTGAGTGATCAAATAGTGTTCATCGCGCAAGGTGTAGTGGTTGATGCGGAGCCGATCGATTTCAATGGTCAAGGAAGTGGGCCCCTCAAATCGTTCTTGATTCGTGTTGACTTGAAAAAACCCCTCTTTGTACAGGGCTGAGTGGGCGTTATCAAACCCTTTGACCCTCTCGGGTCTCACGATGCTTTTCACGTATTGATTGGTCGCCTGCATCGGGTGGGCTTTCCAGGTGAGAGTCTCAATCATTTGTTGGCCCGAGGGGATTTTGGCCACATTGGAAGTGCCATAGACTTGCCAATTGACGCAAAGGCCGCCAAAATCTTCATAAGCCTTTAAGATCTCCCGCAGGGACCCCGCAACGGGCAATAAAAATTCATCGACATCCAAAATGGCGAGCCATTTTGTTTTGCCGGTCGCGAAGTGCACGGCCCGTTCATACGCGAGGCATTGCACCTCTGTCCATTCATAGACGTCGCTATAGGCAATGGGCCAGCGGGTCAGTTCAACGATGCCCTGTTTGATGTAGGGCTTTAAAATTTTTTCAGGGGCATCGGTGCTCATATGATCGAATAGATGGAAGAATTCGACGCCGACTTTTTGGTGAAAGTCGATCCATTCCTTGAGGTAGGGAGCTTCATTTTGAAAAATGGCTGTGAGAGCAAGTTCCATGAGAAGATGTTAACTCCGTGCTGGCATCCTGTCCATGCCGCTTTTTGATTTCGCGCCATTTGTGGATCATTTGTGCGGCGAGCGGCGCTGCCGTTTTTCCCGCATCTCCAAAGCGCAAGAATACGACGACAACGAGTTCTGGGTGGGTCTTTTTGGGGTCGGTGAACGAAATTCCGCCGAACCAAATATATTTGTACATCTGAGGGGGGCTGCCCGGATTTTTCGACAAGTTGCAGACGATTTCAGCGGTCCCTGTTTTCCCAACCATTTGGTGCTGTAAAGCGAGGTATTCGCGCATCGCCAACGGATGACTCAGAAACTCTCGAATGGCCCCGGCTCTTGCGCTTCCTTTGGTTCCCCACATGACCCTATCCATCCCTTCCAAGAGCGTCGATCTGATTTTGTCCTCCATAGGCAGAGTCCATCTGACCTCGGTGAGTTCTTCGCCTGTTTCGGGTTGTATGGCATTGGATTGGAGCGCTGTGAACAAAGGAAACGGGATCCCGATGGCTTGCAATTCATTTTGAGCAAAGTAAGATTGGGCTGCAAAAGGGCCTAGGGGGTGTCGATCGGGGGTAAGTCCAATCACCTGTTTCACCAATTTGGGTTTGAGGATTTTGCCTCCATTGGCAATGGCGGCGAGGCATGTGGCTGTTTGCAAGGGAGTGGTCAAAAGAGTGTGTTGGCCGATGGCAGTGGAATAAAGGCCTGTTCGATTAAACGCTAAATCGTCTGGAATATTGCCCCGCTTTTCTCTGGGGAGCGCGATGCCTGTTTTTTCGCCGAAGCCGAACATTTTTGCGGCCTCTGCTAAATCTTCGGGATGATTGAAATGATCTCCTGCTAAAATGGAGAAGTAGGAATTGCTCGTCTGTTCGAGCGCTGCTAAGAGATCGATTTTCCCGAGATTGGGATTGGCGGTGCGCGGCAGCCGTCCTCCTTTGTAGATGCGGGGATACGGGGTGTGATTGAGCGTGTAGGCTACGCCTTGCGAGCTGAGTTGATCGATGAGGGTCAATTGTTTTCCTTGCCTGAGCGCCTCATACGCAGTGACCAATTTGAACACGGACCCCTGGGGGGATCCCACTTCAAAGGCGTATGAGCGTGTAAAGCCAAAGCCGCCCGTTGGGTAGAAGCTGGCGGCCAAAGCTTTTTCAGTTTTGCCTTTGATTGCTTTGTACTTTCCGAGGAGAGGTCGTTTGAGATCTGCATAGGCGCGAAAGGTGCGAGAGAGCTCATCGAGAGGCTGTTTGTGCTCTTCCCACCAAGCGGCGAACAGCTCTTTCTCTTTTCGGTCCAAGTAGTCGATGTAAGGACGCGACCAGGTCTTATGTTCTTTTTCCGTCGCTCTCATTTCTTTTAAAAATTCTTTTTGGTGTTTCTCTTTCCAGGTTTTCCATTCGCTCTGATGAAATTCTTTTTCTGCTTGAGAGCGCAACTCGGTCTCTCTTCTTAAAAACTCTTGGCAAAGGGCCCGATAATCGGAGATTTTCATGGTGCCCATCTTCTGGATGAGTTCGTCAGTAAAAGCGGGAGCATACACAGCCGTGCGGCAAAGATCGGCGGCAAAGAGTCGATCTTGCGCAGAGAGGCCTGTGGCGTCGAGTCTTTTCTGTATTTCTGCAGGCACAGACAGCCCTTCTTTGGCGTAGTAGAGGAAAGCTTCCATGTCTTCTTGCAGTTGAATGGCTCCCTTGACCGTATCCATTTTTTTGAAATAGGCTCGTACGGGGCCATCGATGGGTAACACCTGATTCAAATAAAAGTCCCACGTGAGGGGGACCGAGTCTTCTTTGGTTCCGCTCTCTCTCTTTAACTCTTCCAGCCCATCCCAAATGGCGCCGATGAAGCGGTCCGATTCAAGCCACCGGCTCACTTGCCTTGTTTTGCCATCGTTGAAAAGGGAGCTTGTCGTGAAGATGAAATCATTGGGGTCAAAGCGGGGGTAGCTGGCCAGGGCGAGCACTTCGCCTGTATGAGGATCGAGCGCGACAATGGCCCCTCCTTTGATCCAAGGTTGTTTTTGTATTTTGCGGGTGTTGTCAGCTGGATCGAGCCCTATGCTGCGCCCTTCCCTGGCTTTTTCGTGTTGAGAGAGCAGTTGTTCGGCAAATTGTTGCAGTTCCGCCGAAAGGGAGAGGACGATCTCTTTGCCTGGAACTGGTTCTTTGGCGATCAGTTCTCGAATGAAGCGCCCTTTTTGGTCCACTTCAAAAGTTTTTTTACCAAAAAATCCTCGCAGATCCTGTTCAAATTGCCCCTCAATCCCCGTTTTGCCTACGAGGTCATTGATGGAATAGGCTTTTTCTTTGAGTTCCTGCAATCGCTTGACATCGGTACACTCGAAGAGGTCGGCGGCCCTTTGCAATTCGGAGAGTTCTTGGGCGATGGCGGTGTACTCTTTCTGGTTGATTGCGCCCATGGTGCCGATGACGTGGCATCCCGTCTTGCCTAAGGGGTAGGATCGGACCGAGGCGATCTCAGCGGAGATGCCGGGCCAGTCTTTTTCAAGCATACGAAGATGGGCATGCTCTTCTTCTGTCAAAGATCCTTTGAGGATGAAAGGGACATGAGGAAAGAGGGCTGCCTTGGAGTGGATGAGATCTTCCACTCGTTCTGGATCTAGCTGCAGCGTTTTGCCCAACACACGCGATAAATTTCGAATATATTCTTTACGGGCATAGATTTTTTGATTCTCTTTCCATTCCACAGATGGGATTTCTGCAATCTGCGCGTAGTAAATGGCTGCGTTATAAGAGATTTTGTTATAAGCCATCGGGGTGTGGAATCGGTCGCAAATCGTGCCGCGGTCTGCTCGAACGAGGACAGTGCGTTGCTGCGGCTTTTGGGCCTCCAGGAGTTTTTCCTCGCGCTGGAAGGTTCCCAAATGCCAAACGCGGAGCAGGATGGTCAGAAAGGCGAGGAGAAAGAGATGTAAGATGCGATGAATTTTGAGCCTATCTGCCATTGCGCGCCCCCCCTTTGGCTGCGGCCTCTTGGCAAAATGCAATGATAGATCGGTTCTTTGAAGACGGTTCCATGACAGTCCCAGCATACCAAATTAATTATTAAGAGGGTGTCTACAAAGTAAGGGTTCGTCCTTTTTAGGGGTTATTTTGGCCAATTTGCGCCTCAAAAGAACCCTAAAAAAGACTGAACCTTACTTTGTAGGCACCCTCTAAATGGGATTCCTCTTGAGGAAAAACCCGATATGCGATAAAACTGTACTTTCGATTTTTATTTTTTTGGAGCGCGCCTGTAGTTCAATGGTAGAACAGTAGCCTTCCAAGCTACGAGTGTCAGTTCAATTCTGTCCAGGCGCTAAGGAAAACAAATTTTTTGAGGAATAAGTTGGCTACAGCACAAAAACAATCCGGAGTAACGATTAAAGAGTTACTCGAGTCAGGGGCCCATTTCGGGCATCAGACCCATCGTTGGAACCCAAAAATGAAGCGGTTCATTTTCGAGGCTCGCAATGGCATATACATCATAGATCTGGCGAAGACTTTGCAGCAGATCCGCACAGCGGTGGATCACGTTCGCGATATCGTGTCGAAGAGGAAGTCGATTCTTTTTGTGGGCACGAAGAAGCAGGCGAAGGCGGTTGTGAAGGAGTGCGCTGAGGACTGTGGCGAGTTTTATGTATGCGAGCGTTGGCTGGGTGGGACATTGACCAATCTGTCTACGATTCGCCAATCGGTCAAGACTTTGGAGCGCATTGAGAAGCGGCTTGCTTCGGGTGGCGAGGGGTTTACGAAGAAAGAGATGTCGTTGATGGCGAAAGAGCGAGTGAAGTTGGACCGGAACCTTTCTGGGATTCGGGCGATGCGCAAATTGCCGGGGCTCTTGGTTGTTGTGGATCCGAGTAAGGAGCACATTGCGGTGGCTGAGGCGAACACATTGGGGATTCCTGTGATGGCGCTGGTTGACACCAATTGCGATCCCGATCCGATTGATTGGGTGATTGCGTGCAATGACGATGCTTTGAAGAGCATTAAGATTGTGCTTTCTGCGCTGATGCAAGCTGTGATCGACAAGAAAAACGACATGAACGTCCCTGTTGCGAAAGGCGATGAAGACGAAGAGGATGATGAGGAAGACGTCGAAGAAGATGAAGAGTCGGACGAGTAAGGGAGATCTATGAGAGATATCACAGCTGACATGATCAAGGAACTACGTGAGCGCACGGGCGTTGGCATGGGGAAGTGCAAAGAGGCGCTTGTTCTTGCTGAAGGGGACATGGAGAAGGCGATCGACGTGCTGCGCAAGGCTGGGATGTCTGCTGCCGTGAAGAAAGAGGGGCGTGAGACGAAAGAGGGTTTGATTTTGGTTGCTGAAGACAAGAAGCATTTGATTTTGGCTGAAGCGAATGCGGAGACCGACTTTGTTGTTCAGAACGATCGATTCAAGCATTTTTTGCATGACTGTGTGAAGCAGGCGCTAGAGAGTGGCAAATCGCTGTCTTTGCAAGAGCTGCTTCAGGAGCCTTATTATAAAGACAAATCGATTACGCTGGATCAGTATCGGAACTTAGTGATCCAGGCGCTGGGTGAAAATATTCAGTTGCGTCGGATTGAGATGATTTCGAAGCATCCGGACAGTTCTTATGGGACCTATTCTCACATGGGCGGCAAGTTGGTGGTCTTGGTTGAGATTGCGGGAGCGAAGGACCAGGAGGGGATTGCGAAGGAGATTGCGATGCACATTGCGGCTGAGAATCCCGAGTATTTGCGTCCTGAGGAGGTTCCTCCTGCTGTGCTGGCTCGTGAGGAGGAGATTGCTCGAGCGCAGGTGCAAGGCAAGCCGGCGAATGTGATCGACAAGATTGTGGCGGGGAAAGTGAAGGCTTACACCGATCAATTTTGTTTAGTGAATCAGAAGTACATCAAGGACAATTCTCTGACTGTGCAGCAGTTTCTCGATGCGTGCGCTAGAAAGGTGGGGCAGCATCTTTCTATCAAGTGTTTTTGGCGTTGGAAAGTGGGACAGTGAGAAAGCCTGCCTACAAAAGAATTCTATTAAAGCTCTCTGGGGAAGCTCTGATGGGTGACCAAAGGTATGGGGTGGACCCGGAGGCGTGTCAAAAAATTGCGCAATCGGTTCAGGAGTTGACTCAGCTTGGGGTGCAAGTTGGGGTTGTGATAGGGGGCGGCAACATTTTTCGTGGCGTGCAGGCGACGAGGGGTGGGATGCAGAGGACGCCGGCGGATCACATTGGGATGTTGGCGACGCTCATCAATGGGATTGCATTGCAGCAGGCCTTTGAAACGTTGCATTGCGACAGTCGCATCATGAGTTCGATTACATTGGATGTGATGGCCGAGTCTTATTCTTGGAAAAATGCTTTAAAATATTTAGAGAAAGGGATCGTCCTTATTTTTGTAGGGGGGACGGGGAATCCCTATTTTACGACCGATTCGGCGGCGGCTTTGCGGGCGTTGGAGATTCAGGCGGAAGTGTTGATGAAGGCGACGAAGGTGGATGGCATTTATAACAAAGATCCTATAAAGTATCCAAATGCGGTGAAATACGATCGGGTGAGTTATTCGGAAGTATTAGCGAGCAATTTAGAGGTGATGGATGCGGCGGCGATTGCCTTGTGTAGAGAAAATGGGCTACCGATTCGGGTTTTTAACATGTTAGACCATTCTTTAAAGGCGGCTGTATTCAATGATCCAGTGGGAACTTTAGTCGTAGGGGAGTAATATGAGCAATATTGAAGCGCAAGTGAAGAAGGACATGCAGGTGGCTGTGGACCATTTGAAGTCGGAGTTGAAGACGTTGCGGACGGGCCGAGCGAGCGCCTCGATTTTGGACAAGGTGCACGTGGAGATTTACGGGTCGCACATGCCGTTGAAGGGGCTGGCGAACATTAACGTGCCGGAGCCGCGGCAGATTGTGGTGACGCCGTTTGACCAGGCGAATGCGAAGGCGATTGCGAAGGCGATCGAGGAGGCTCGTTTGGGGATCAATCCTGTGGTGGATGGGAAGGTGGTGCGGATCAACATACCTCCGATGGATGAGTCGATTCGGAAGCAGATGGCGAAGCAGTGCAAGGAGCATGGGGAGAAGACCAAGGTGTCGTTGAGGGAAGTGCGGCGCAAGTATAACGACATGGTGCGCAAGCAGAAGGCGGACGGGCTGATTCCGGAGGATCAGATGAAGAAGTCTGAGAAAACGATCCAGGAGTTGACGGACAAGTTTTGCAAGGATGTGGATGCGACCTGTGCGGAGAAAGAGAAGGAGATTATGACTGTTTAAGCTCACACCTTGAAGAAAATAAAGGTGATAGAGTAAAATCGAGCACGATTTTTAAATGCAATTTGACCTGGCCCCATCGTCTAGCCCGGCCTAGGACATCAGATTTTCATTCTGCGAACAGGGGTTCGAATCCCCTTGGGGTCAAAACCCCTCACATATGAGGGGGCATACGAGACTTTAGCTCAGTGGTAGAGCATCTCACTTTTAATGAGAGGGTCGATGGTTCGAACCCATCAAGTCTCAATAAAATTGCCTCAATTTTTTGAGGCTTGAGCAAGCAAATTGATTTGCTTGCGGATGGGTGAGAAATGAAGGGCGATGTTTTTCGCCTCGAAAAACCGCCCGAGTCGGCTTTCGGGACGGGACGAGCGTCTCGCTCGCCCGCCAGAAAGGAACCCATCAAGTCTCAAATTCTTATCTCGCTCATTCCAGCCCATTTAGATAGCAATATGAAATTATTTGTTGCGAAGGGTTATTACTTATTTTTTTTTCTCGAGTGCATCTACTGCATTTTTAAATTCTTCTATCTTTTCTCAGACAAGTTTCTCAGTTGGTTTAGATTTTTAATTCTCTCCTCACTGCACTCCAGTCCGAGGTTGCCCGTTGCGCCTATATGTATCTTGGCAAGGATGTTTTTCTTTGGATCGGATTTCTCGAGTGAATCGAGTTGCTCCGCCACCTGCCTATACGCTTCCCGAAACGGCACCCCGTTTTGCTGTATCCGATTCAAGACCTCGTCCGTCGCAAATACTTCATTGGTGAATCCTCTTAGACAAGCTTCCTCATCCACTGCGATCCCTTCGAGGATCAAATGCATCACTTCTAGAGAATCCACTGTCGTATCGCAAGCGTGAAATAAGGGCCGCTTCGTCTCCTGAAAATCGCGGTTGTAGCCTGATGGCAGTGCGCGGACTGTTTCAAGAATCTGAAATAAATCAGCCGTCACAGCGGCGCTTTTGGCACGAATGAGTTCGAGCGGACATGGATTTTTTTTCTGAGGCATGAGGCTGCTGCCGGGGCAGAATGCCACGGGAAGCTTCAGATAGCCCATTTCGGGAGCGCTAAAGAGAATCATGTCGGTCGCCATCTTGGAGAGATCAAGCATGATTTGAGATAGCGCGTGGATCAAAATCCCCTCAAACTTCCCGCGGCTGTTATTTGCATACAATACATTATTTTGCACAGCAGCGAATCCCAAGGCATCAGCAGTCAACTGCCGGTCGATCAAGAGCGACACGCCGTAACTGGCAGCAGAGCCAAGAGGGCATTGATCGAGGATCTGATACGCTCCTTTCAACAATTCTGCATCGTCAAGCAGCGATTCAAGAAATGCCCCGGCCCATAGCCCCCAAGAAGAGGGCATCGCTTTCTGGTAATGGGTCCTGCCGACGTAAGGGATTTCAGTATGTTTTTTTGCAAAATCCCGCAACGTTTTACAGAGTGTTTCCACCTGCTTTGTCGCCAAGATGATCTGATCGCGCATGTAGAGCCTTACATCGGTCAGAATCTGATCATTGCGGGAGCGGGCTGTGTGGATTTTTTTGCCCGTTTCTCCTAGCTTACGCGTGAGGAAGTTCTCCACAGCTGTGTGAACATCTTCCTCATCATTTGCGATGGTAAATGTCCCATTTTCTGAGAGGGAGATGATCTCTTCCAGAGCTTTTTTCAGCTGTTCATATTCATCCTCGGTCAAAATGCCGATTTTGCAGAGCATCGCAGCATGGGCGATGCTCCCTCGACAATCATAAATGACGAGCCTTAGATCGAGTTTTGGGTCATCCCCAGTCATGAATCGTTCGATGAAGGGCTGGAGATCGTATCCTTTAGACCAGAGCTTCGACATGGCAGCTCCTCTTGGCTAAGATTTCAAACGGTAGGCCATTGATTTTTGCAGCATGAGCGCACCATCTTTGATCGAAAGAATCGCTCTTGATCGAGCGGATCTCAGGATAAAAGAGAGACATAGGAGAACTGCGCGATAGGATCTCGATATTGCCTTTATACAGACGCGCGATTGAAGTCCCTGAGACAACTTGTTGGGTCTTTCCGATAAAGGCGTCGAGCGCCGCTTTCAGTGGGTGGTACCACATCCCGTGATAAACGAGATAGGCCCACTGGGCATCGATCCCTTTTTTGAATTGCAATTCGCTTTTCGAAAGGCACATCTGCTCGAGGTCTTTGTGGAGCTTGAGAATCACATGCGCTGCGGGCGCCTCGTAGATTTCTCGGCTTTTCAGATCCATGATCCCGTCTTCAAAGATATCGATGAGGCCGATTCCTCGACTGCCTGCGATCCCATTGAGTTTCTGGATGATCAGATCGAGAGGAAGAACCTCCCCGTTCAAGGCAATCGGAACCCCCTTTTCGAATTCGATCTTGACTTCGATAGAGTGATCGGTGGAAAGATGGGGAGGTGTCATCCACATCCACACATCTGGCGAGATCTCCTGATTCAGATCGATCGCTCCCGAAGCAATTGAACGGCACCATAAGGTTTTATCATCCCCACCGATGACCTGCTCGGTCACAGGCATTTTCCATGCCTCGCATAACAGTTTTTCTTCCATTCGGGTGAGATTAAAATCGCGGACAGGAACCAAGATCTCTAGACCGGGAGCAAATAGCTTGAAAACATTGTGCATCCGATACTGGTCATTTCCTTTGCCGCTCGAACCCTCCATAATCGCATCGCAGCCTAACTCTGTGGCTTTCTCTGCAACGAGCTTCGCTACGAGTTGCCTCGTCATCGAAGTCGAAACGGGATACCCATTATAGTCGGAGTTGGCTGCAATGGCCTTTGAGAGCCACTCTTTTGTAAACTCTTCCCTCGCATCGATGAGGATCGGTTCAATGCCCAGCATTTTTGCCTTCGCAAAGACCTCTCCCATCTCTTCATCCCCTTGCCCTACATCGATCGTGATTGCAACGATCTCTTTTGCTGCATAAATGCGTCGGAGCAATTCGATACAGAGAGTCGAATCGAGCCCCCCAGAAAAGGCGACGGCAACTTTTTTCCCTTTTGGCACTGCCGTGCCATTGATTTTTTCCAATATAGTTTCGAGTTTCATACAACCTCTTTTTTCATAAGTCTTAAAGCATTGATTTTGATAAATCCTTTCGCATCTGTCTGAT
Organism: Verrucomicrobiota bacterium; assembly: GCA_018968815.1. GTDB lineage: Bacteria > Chlamydiota > Chlamydiia > Chlamydiales > SM23-39 > REEB52. The sequence continues at coordinate 56,556 of JAGWZL010000006.1, forward strand.
CATATCTCCCTGCGTGGTTCATGCTGGCGATATCGAGACGGTACAGGGATTGAGGCGATGTGCGTCCTTCTATGATCACATTGCCTTTGTAAAGCGTGAGAAAAACAGTTCCCGTCACGTCCTTTTGTGTAGACTGAACAGCGCCCATCAACATCTCTTTTTCTGGACTGAACCAGAAGCCGTTATAGATCAGTTGAGCGATCTTAGGCGCTAGACTCTCTTTGAGGAGAATCACCTCTCGGTCGAGCGTCAACAGTTCAAGATCCCGATGAGCCTGTAATAAAATCGTCCCCGCCGGTGTCTCATAGACGCCTCGGCTTCTCATCCCTACGAAACGGTTTTCGACGATGTCAACCCTGCCGATTCCATGCCGCCCACCCGCATGATTCAGAGCCTGAAACAATGCGAGCGATCCAGGAACTATCTGGCCTGAAATCCTATCGATCACCCGAATGGGAATCCCTTGCTCGAATTCGATCGTGAGCTTGAGCGGTTGATCTGGCGCATCGAATGGAGAAACTGTCTTCTTGTACATGGTTTCAGGAGGAGCGTGGGAGGGGTCTTCCAAAAGGCCCCCCTCGAAGCTCGTGTGCATGAGATTTTCATCGATGCTGTAGGGCTTTTCGATCGTAGATGTGACTGGAATGGCATGTTTTGCCGCGTAAGAGAGCAAATCGGGCCTTCCCTGAAACTGAGAGAGAAACTCCGGGTCTTTCCATGGGGCAATGATCTCGGCATGAGGCATCAACTGCAAGAAAACGAGCTCGAAGCGTACCTGGTCGTTTCCTTTGCCCGTTGCGCCATGAGCGAGAACGGAAATGTTTTCTTTTTTGGCCGCTTGAACCAGCTTTTCAGCGATCAAAGGCCTTGCGAGCGAAGTTCCCAAAAGATAGCGCCCCTCATATACGGCATGCGCCTGTAATGATGGGAAAATATACTTCTCTACAAATTCTTTGCGGCAATCTTCGACGATCACCTGCTTAGCCCCTATCCGCAGCGCCTTTTGTTCGACGGCCTTGAAATCCTCTTCCTGGCCAACATTGGCGACAAAACACAAGACTTCGTAGCCGCGCTCGATCAGCCACTTCAAAATGACGGAGGTATCAAGCCCTCCGCTATATGCGAGCATGACTTGCTTACTCATAAAAAAATTCCTTCGTTTTTGATTTTTCTCCCATAACTCCCTCGTGCATTTCAATGATTTGCCCTTCTTCTATGAAGTAAACCCGATCCAGAAGCCCTTGCAGCAAGATCCTATCGTGAGAAGAGAGGACCACGGCAATCCCTTCTTTCAGCAGGTCTTTGACGATCGAGATGAAATTGTTCGTATTCTCTGGATCGAGCGACGCGCTTGGCTCATCAAACAGAAGTACTTTCGGGCGTAAAGCCAATGCCCTAGCGATCGCCACGCGTTGCTGCTGACCACCGGAGAGTTCTGACGGATAGGCAAGATGAAAGGCTCCTAGTCCCAGCCAACTCAGTACTTCTTTAGCTCTCTGTTCGGCCTCCTCGCAGGGTAGCTTCAATGCGGTGCAAAGGGGATGCGAGACATTCTTCAGCACCGTCATGTGAGGAAAAAGATGATGCTGCTGAAAGACGAAACCGATCGATGCGATCCGCTCGCGCTTTGTCAGAGCTTGTAGATCCTTCCCTGCGATTCGAAGCGCTCCTTCATATTCCACCAAACCACCGAGGCATTTCAGCAAGGAAGTTTTCCCTGCGCCACTTTTCCCGATAAATGCCGTCACCCTGCCCGCTTCGATCCGGAAAGAGAGCCCTTTGAGAACGGCTTTTCCTTTCAATGATAATTGGATCTTTTCTGCTTCGATCACTTCTTTAATCTCCTTTCAATCGCCCTGGAAATCAGGGAGATCGACGTTGTCATTGTGTAATAGATTGCGGCGACTGTCAGATACACTGGCATGGGATCAAGCTCCCTGGCTACAATATCTCGGCCCGCTTTCGTCAATTCGGTCACGCCGATGATCATCAAGATGCTCGTCTCTTTAATCAAAGCGGCCATCTCATTCGTCAGCGCAGGAAGGACATTTCTCACCATCTGTGGCAAAATGATACTCCGCATCGCAGCCACTCGCCCATAACCGAGTACATGGACTGCATCCCATTGTCCTTGGGGGATCGATTCAATCCCGCACCGGACGATCTCTGCGATATAGGCTGAAGAGTTCATACTGAGCGCCAATACCCCCGCAGTAAACGGTGACAAGTCAAACCCAAATGCTTGCGGCAGAGCGAAATAGAGGATGAGCACCTGCACAAAAAGAGGAGTGCCGCGAACGACCGACACGAATAAGTGGATCAGCCGGCTTAAACCTGCCACTTTCCATGGAGGGCTGTTGAGTATGCCTAACCCAACACCCCCGACGATGCTCAAACACATTGCGGCGAAGACGATCTCTACTGTGACGGCTGCGCCTTGAAGCAATTGGGAAAACATCATTCCACCTCGTGAAACCATTTTTGTTGCAGTTTTTCTAGCTCGCCGTTTTCCTTCAGCGTCTCTATAATGCTTTCGATATGGGCGATCATCTCGGGATTGTTCTTGTCGATCCCGATCCCATCTCCTAGAACTTGGTTCTCAGGTGTCAGGGGCAGGGGAATCGAGGCGATTTCTCCATATTTGTGCTTCAGTTCATTGCCGATCCCCGGCTGTACCAGAGCCGCTATCGATTTGCCATATTTGAGATCCATCACCAAATCCATGATCCCGTCGAGCGATTTGTGATGAACATCGTCATAATGGTGAAGGATGCTTTCTTGAATGGTTCCTGTCTGAGCAGCGACCACGTGACTCTTCAAATCGTCAATGGATTGAACGCCCGCTGGCACCTTGCCCCAGAAAATCAGCTGCATCTCAGTGATTTTTTCTCCGTTGTAAGGAACCATCGCGATCTCCTTCATACGATCTTGCGTGATCGACATCCCACTCATCAGGAAATCGATTTTTTTGCTCTTCAATGCCAGAATCAGCGCATCAAAATTCATCTGTTTGATGATGAGCTTTTTCCCCATCATCGCTGCGATCTTCTCGGCGATATCGATATCAAATCCAGCTACCTGCCCTTTCTCATCGATAAATTCATAGGGAGGGAATTCGGGGTGAGTGCCCAGAACGATGCTGTTTTTCTGTTCCTGCGCAGAGTTGCAGGAGATCATTGTAGTAGCCAGAGCTGCAAGTGAAAGCGCGGCCAATAAAATTTTTTTTGAAAACTTGAACATACCAACCTGATTTAAGTGTTTTAAATATTTCTAAAAGAGAGAGTGTGGGGTTAAATAGCTTTGCGTCGCCAGACGCGACGCCGACGACGAGAGAGGGAGAAATCCCAAGAAAAGAGGGGCTCAGATTCGTTTGTTATCATGAATAAATAGTACAAAATCTGACGATTTTATGCAAACATATATCGAAACATGCTAATATTCAGTCAGATACGATCATAGGGAGTGAATAAATATTCACTTCATCAGGAGGCTTTTAATTTTTTCGGCTACTTTTTGAGTCTCTTTGGTCGATTTGGGCGCCACAAAAATGGTGTCGTCGCCCGCTATCGTTCCCAGAATGCCGATAGAGGCCAAATGGTAATCGAGGATGCGGGCGATCATCGAAGCTGATCCTGGGCTTGTGAAAACCACAGCCATCGTTTCATTGGCGACCACGTCGAGGATGAGTTGACGTAATGGAGTGGTCATTGAAGGGGGCCCGGGCTCTCGAGGTAGGGAGTAAACGACTTGTCCTTGAGTGTCGAGTACTTTAATCGCTCCGATTTTTCGGAGCAATCTGGAGACTTTGGATTGATTGATCTCATATCCCTGTTTTTCAAGCGCATTGCAAATATCTTCCTGCGTGTTCGCTCTTCTTCCCATGAGAAGCGCTCTCAGGGCATCGAATAGATCTTGTGACTGATTGGCCATAGACACCTCTCCAAGCCATATTACTCGGTTCACAAGCGAATTGCAACGGAAGCTCCTATGACCCCCCGAAAAATCATCCCCTGGCAAGGCTTGTAAATAATTTCTGAAATAAGGTAGGTTTTTCTTTCTTAGTAGGATGGATATGCGTGTTGCGCTTTTGTGTTTAGGTAGCGAAGGAGACGTGCGCATTTTTGTTACGTTGGGCGTCGCTTTAAAAGCAGATGGGCATGAAGTTGTTATTTTCTCAAATACTGCAACAGAAAAGCTCTGTATCGAAAATAAGCTTGATTTCCTTCCTTTAGCTGGAGACTTGCTCCCCATTTTGAATATCGATAAAAAATCTGTCGGTTACGGGAATTTTCAAATCTTGAAACTTTTAATTCGCGTTTTAAATGAAGCTATTGGCGAACAATTTAGTTTTCTTGAAAATGAATTGAAAAAGTTCGATGCCGTACTTTATCATCCAGTAGTATTTACTGCTCCTCATTTAATCGAAGGGCTGGGTATTCCTGCCATGAGCGTCTTGTTTTTGCCTGAAGTGCCTTCACGTTATTATGCTTCTTCTTGTATTTTTCCAAATCGCAAGCCTTCAAAAAAATGGTCGAATCTACTGAGCCATTACATATTAGCGCAGGTGTTTTGGACTCCGATGCGAAAAACTTTCAACTTCTTTAGAAACAAAATGGGGTTAAAGAAACTGGGGCATCTTGCTCCATTGTCCCATGCTCCGTTCTGTCAAATCCCCAAATTGCTCGCGTTTAGTGAGGCTCTCGTTCCTCCCGCACCAGATTGGCCGAGCAATGCGTATATCACTGGGTATTTGCATTCACCTCCAACAGACTTTATGCCACCGAAAGAGTTGGAGCAGTTTTTATCGGATGGCCCCGCGCCAGTTTTCATTGGGTTCGGAAGTCTTGCAAAACGAGGCGATGAGAAAATGCTTTTTGCTATTTTAAAAACGCTTTGCGCCTTGAAGATTCGTGCCATTCTCGGTGGCCCATTTACTGGCTTGAAAAAAGAGGAACTCCCAGATCATATCTTGTGGATAGAACGAGCTCCCTATGACTGGCTTTTTCCAAAAGTTTGTGCCGTTGTCCATCATGGAGGGGCGGGGACGACTCACTGTTCTTTGAAAGCAGGAAAACCTACTCTGATTGTTCCTTTTTTACTCGATCAATTCTATTGGGGAAATATGATTTGGCGTTTTGGTGCAGGTCCTAAGCCACTTCCTGCCAACCAATTCACAGCAAAAACTTTTACAGCTTCTTTGCAACAACTGATACATAACCCTTCTTATTTAAAGCGTGCTGCAGACATATCTACTCAGATGCAAAAAGAAGACGGCGTCAAAGCCTCGCTTGCACATTTTTATCGGTACGTAAAAGATAGTCTTGAAAAATCACATTTATGAACAGCGCAAGTTTGTCGTTTCGCTAGAATGTATCCCGAAATTCTTAATATCGGAATACGTTCTAGGGTTACTACCCCGCTAGCAAATAGGTGATCAAGAGCGCTCGCGAATCAAAGCCAAATCGACTCTTTGTGCGCGGGACAGTGTTTTTGTACCACGACCCCGCGTGACCTTGCTCCTCCTTAATCGACTGAGGTGACATTTCTATTTTGGTTTGACATAAAAAATCCCATGTTGACATCAATTTGCACTTCGAGGTACCGTTCCGTCCACTCAAAAACCAATCATAGGAGAATGATCATATGAGTAGTATAAAGCGTTTTGTGTTAGATCCTAACTACTTCCCCCTATTCGAGAGAGAATCCGACACGGGGCCAATGAGGACCGCGGGAACAGGGGCAGAGGAGTGGTCGACTAGGACGGCCACTCTGGTGTTATCGGTTAAGTTAGGCGTTCTGAAGTCAGGCGTATGCGTCGCGCGCTCGCCCGGCAAGGGGGTTGTGGAAGATGGGACGTTTCTCGATGTCGCAATCACGAGAGTGTGGGGGTATTTTATCAGTGAGCACTCACATGGGCAGCCATGCGTTGCTTGTCTTGCCCTAGATAACTACCTTCCGCTATCCTCCAGACAGGTGAAATATATTACTAATCTAGAAACCATTTGTTGTTTGGGTCGGCGGTTCGGTCTAGAGTTTGATCGCTCTGTCACACCAGATCCAAAGACGGTGGAAAAAGTAGAAGCACTCGCGCGACGGATCTATGGTTCCGAAGACGCTGAAATGACTGCAGTACCGCTTGTTGCACCTGAGCTAGCATCTCAGCCGCTGAGTATACCGAGTATTGCACCGGAGATTGTACCAAGTAGTGTGTTAGATCCCGAGAAGAGTATATCGAGTGTTGTGTTAGATCCCCCATGCTGGTCCCGCTTCAGGATAGAATTCGAATGTCCTGCTGCGACGAAGCCAATGAAGACCGCGGAAACAGGGGAAAAGGCGTGGTCGACTAGGATGTTCACTCTGGGGTTACCGGTTAAGTTAGTCCTTCTGAAGTCAGGCGAATACGTCGTGCGCTCGCTCGACCAGGAGGTTTTGGAAGGTGAGGAGTGTCTCGATGTCACACTCATGAGAGTGTGGGCGCAATTTATCAGTGCGGAACAAAATGGGCAGCCATGTGTTGTTCGTCTTTCCCGAGAGAATTGCCTTCTGCGAAGCCCCAAGGATGTGGAAGATATTACTGATCTAGAAACCATTTGTAGTTTGGGTGATCAGTTCGGTCTAAAGTTGGATCGCTCTGTCGCACCAGATCCAAAGACGGTGGCAACAGTAGCAGAACTCGTGCGACAGAGCTATAGCCTCGAAGATCCTGTAATGACTGCAGTACAGACTGTTGCATCTCAGTCGCTCGACGTGCAAGAAAGCGAGAAGCGCTGATACGGCTAGAGTCTTTCATGATTCGAGTGTTTTGGGAAGATGTTTTCATCTTCCCAAAACTTGATGCAAAAATAGGATCAGCTCTTTGATTAACCAGGGCGGTAAACAGGTGTACACAAATGAACTCAAAAGTGGGGAATTTGGCAAAGCCGGCGCCGCAGGTGTGGGGCAGCGAAGCAGCTCAACTTGAATAAGTTGAGCGACGGGGCCCCCAAAGATGCGGATGTCCGGCTTGAGCCAAAAACCAACTTTTGAGTTCATTTGTGTATAATACAACTTTGGCCTTACACATAAAAAATCCCATTTTGACATCAATTGGCACTTCGAGGTATCATTTGGCCCACTTAAAAACCAATGATAGGAGAATGATCATATGAGCGCTGTGACTATATCGAATGCGAGTATTGTGAGTATAGCGAAGTTGGTGTCAGAGGCCTCTTTGCCAGAAGCCTCTTCATGGTCCCGATTCAGGGAAGTCAGTGATCGCGCTGCTCCCTCTGCGACAGCACCACTCACGACAGAAGGGAAAATAGGGGTGTGGGTGGTTGCAATCTGCAACCTGAAGGCACAGGAGTCCCTTCGCACACAATTCCTGTGGGTGGAGTTTTTGGCTTCGTGCAAAGAGGGACCGATATGCGCTGTTCGGATTTGCGCAGAGACCTTTCCGGTGAATCCGATGACAGAGAACGGTCAGGAGAGTGAATATATTGTTGATCCAGGCACCATTCAGCGTTTGCGGACGCAGCTCGGGATCAAGGGTGATTGCTCTTCCAACCCAGGTCTAGAAGCGACCGCGAACAAAGTAGTAGAACTCATGAAAGCATACTATGCAAATCCCGTAAACGCTAGAATGGACGCAGTTCCGCAGAGCCCTAGCATGGGTGCAGTTCCGCCGCAGAACGCTAGAATGGATGCAGTTCCGCCGCAGGAGGTTCAGGTGGCCTGTGTTGCTGAAGCTGGTTTCTGTGATTCCCTAGAGCAGGGTGTCTCTGCAAAGTAAGGGGTCGTCTTTTTAGGGATTATTTTGGCCAATTTTCGCCTCAAATTCGGGGGGTAATATGCTTCCGTATATGCCCCCCCTCTAGTCAAATAAGAGACAGTCTGTGCCGGTGAGGCAAAGCCAAATCAAAGGGGGCGAAGCCCCAGGGCTGAACGAGGAGGACCATTGCCTTGGCAGTACTGTGCAACCGCGTTCTACTGGAATCCATTCTGCTCTCCATAGAGAAGAACGGTGCCCCAATATTCAAATAGTTGTTGGTGAGTGGCTCGCTAAGAGGTGATCTAGGACTGCGATATTGCGCAAATGACTTATAATAAGCGTGTTGATGTGTGTTTTTTAATCATTGATGATTAAGTTTATGTGATCTATAATTGTTCTAATTAAAATTTAAAATGAGAGGCAATTATGTCGGGAATAGTAGGATGTGATAATTTAGGATGTGATAATTCTAGGACTGCGTACACTGATGCAATAGGCGAACCTTGCTCACCTTACACAATAGATCGCTTGTTGGACAGACGGGTGGCGCAGATTTGTAGGTATTTACAACCATCTGACCGACATGCTGTTTTCATCGCTTTTATAGGCGAGAGCCCTATTCGCATAGCTAGCATCGCTCTTCGATCGTTCCTTTCAACAAAGACCTTCCATTATTATGATATAATAAACCTTCGGGATATTTCCGAACCTTTAGCAGCTTTAGCACAAGCAGGCTATATTCGCAGAGCCACAGACATTGTTAACTCGCTCTCCCTTAACGACGACGAGCGTGCTAGATTGCTTGCGCTTCAGGAGCGTGTCGTAGCTTGCGCAAAAACAGGCCTTACTTGCAGCGGCACAGACATTGTTAACTCGTTCTCCCCTAACGAGGACGAGGGCGCGAGATTGCGTGTGCTTCAGGATCTTGTCATAACTTTAGCAATAGCAGGCCATATTGGCAGCGCCATAAACATTGCTAACGAGCTCTCTGACAAGGATGATGGGGATTGGAATGCTAAAAAGATTGCGCTTCGGAATATTGCCGTAGTTTTAGTAAGAGCAGGCGACATTGACAGAGCCAGAAACATTGCTAACAGGTTCCTTCCCGATGGTGCGAGCTTCGAGAGCGCGAACTTCGAGAGCGCGAACTTCGAGGGTGCGAGATTGCTTCTGCTTCATGAGCTTGTCATAGCTTTAGCAAAAGCAAGCAACATTGACGGAGCCAGAAACATTGCTAACTCGCTCCCTGACAAGGATATTGCGCTTCGGAATATTGCCGTAGTTTTAGTAAAAGCAGGCAACATTGACGGAGCCACAGACATTGCTAACTCGCTCCCTACCGAGGATGCGAGATGGGATGTGTTTGGGGCTATGTCCGTAGCTTTAGCGGAAGTAGACGAAATTGACACAGCCAGAAACATGGCTCAATCGATCCCTCACGAGTGGCCAAAAAGAGGTGCGCTTCTGTATATTGCCCAAGCTTTAACACAAGCAGACCGATTTGAAGAAGCCGTGGACGTTGCTACATCGATCTCTATGGATTATAGTAGAAGCAATGCGCTTGTGAAGATTTTCGAAGCTTTCACACGAGAAGCAGGCAACATGAACAGAGCCATAAACACTGCTAGGTCGCTCTCTAACGAGGATGACAAAGAGCTTGCGCTTCTGTATATTGCCCGAGTTTTAACACAAGCATTCCGATTTAAAGAAGCCGTAGACGTTGCTACATCGATCCCTAGGAAGGATAGTAGAAGCGATGCGCTTGCGGAAATTGCTTTCTTCAGCCGTAAGCCTGAACGTGCCCCATTGTCTTAGCCCAGTTAGAGGTGTAGGTCCCATGGTGGAAGTTTTCTCCCGTCGGATTGAGATCTCAAATCCAGGATTGTCTCTCATTGACACCTTACGTTTTGTTGACGAAACGCCCCGTTCACGGAATGGGGTGTCTCACTCAGTTGGCTCGCCGACTGAATATCTGTGAAGAACGAGGCGCTGGATAGCGGGTTAGTCAGCTTGCTTTTCAGGCAAAGACTATGGGTATTAGCTTGCATGCCTATGTGACCGAAAAGCTTCGTTCTGTTGTTTAGGGCATGCAAAAAATACCTAGCCCCCTTCTTTGCTTTCGGATATATGCAAAGACATATGACCCGAGCATCTGCTGCCAAGATTTCTCTGTTCACCGTTGCCATGATCAACGTGGCAGCCATTATGAGCTTGAAGAATTTGCCCATCCAATCGGTATACGGCCTCAGTTTTGTCTTTTATTTGATTGTGGCGTGCGTGGTGTTTTTTCTCCCGACGGCTTTGGTATCCGCAGAACTGGCGACCGGATGGCCGAAAACAGGGGGCATTTACATCTGGGTGCAAGAAGCTTTGGGGGAAAAGTGGGGCTTTATGGCCATCTGGCTGCAGTGGATCGAAAACGTCATCTGGTATCCCACCATCCTCGCCTTTATGTCGGGCACATTGGCCTATATGATCCACCCAGATCTGGCCAGCAATAAAATCTTTACCCTCGTCGTTGTATTGGTCGCTTTTTGGGGGCTCACCTTTCTCAATTTTTTAGGCATGAGAGCCTCTGGGTTCATTAGCTCTTTTGGGGGGATTATCGGAACGATTATTCCTGGCGCCTTGATCATTGGACTCGGCATTGGATGGATGGCCAGCGGACAGCCGCTGCAGATTGCGTTCACGTGGGATCAAATCTTTCCGCATCTCACAGATCTCAGCAGCTCCGTGCTTTTGGTGGGGATCCTCTTGGGATTGGCCGGCATGGAATTGTCTGCTGTGCACGCAGGAGAAGTGGAAAACCCCCAGAAAGACTACCCTAGAGCGATGCTCATCGCGGTGATGATCATCATCGTACTCTCTTTGCTTGGCTCCTTGGCCATTTCGGTGGTGGTCCCTGTGAAAAAATTAAGCCTCATTGCAGGAGTCATGGAAGCGTTTGCGGTTTTCTTTCAAGCCTATCACCTCGAATGGATGACTCCCATCATCGCCGCCCTCATCGTCATCGGCGCCTTAAGCATGATCAGCACTTGGATTGTGGGCCCCAGCAAAGGCCTGATGGTGACAGCGCATCAGGGCGACTTGCCCCCGATTTGCCAGAAAGTCAATGCGGAAAAGATGCCTGTGAATCTGCTCTATTTTCAGGCCATTTTGGTCACGATTTTATCTTGTGTATTTCTATTCATGCCCAGCGTCTCGAGCTCTTATTGGATTTTAACGGCTTTGACCACGCAACTCTATCTGTTCATGTACCTGCTCATGTTTATCTCCGCCATTGTCCTACGCTACAAACGAGCTCAGGTCGTGCGCGCTTATCGCATCCCGGGAGGGAAAAATGCAGGGATGTGGCTTGTCTCGGGGCTTGGCATTGTAGGCTGCGTATTTAGCATTCTGATCGGATTTATCCCCCCCAAGCAACTGTCTACAGGCAGTCTCATCTTTTATGAACTCTTCTTAGGAGGGGGCATGTTTGTCATGTGTGTCGTGCCGTGGATTGTGGAGCTTTTTAAAACAAAAAAATGGGTAGCCTTCGATGACGAGCAGCGCAAATCATAACCCTGTCGTGCACATTGTCGATCCAGACGTCAATGCCGCCTCTGGCGCAGAAACAGCCGTTCATCAAATCATAGAGGCCCTCAACGAGCAGGGATGTCAGGTCATCGCATCGACCCATCCCCAAGAAGCTCTTCAGACCTTCCACGGACACACAGAAATCGGCTGCATCCTCGTCAACTGGGATTTAGGGAAAAAGGGCATCAGCACAGAAAAATACATCCGAGAAGTCCGCGAACGGAATGAACTCATTCCCATTTTCATCATGACAGAAAAGCACCGCCTCGAAGAAATCTCTTATGAGCTCATGAGTCTGACGCAAGGCTGCATTTGGAAAATGGAAGACACGCCCCAATTCATTGCAGGCCGAGTGGAAAGGGCCTTGCACCGCTACCTCGATGGCATCACTCCCCCATTTTTCAAAGAACTCATGCAGTACACTCGCGAATATAAATACGCATGGCATACACCCGGCCACATGGGAGGTCTTGCTTTCTTAAAATCGCCTACAGGCAGGCTGTTTTACCACTTCTTCGGAGAAAATGTATTCCGCGCAGATCTTTCCGTCTCCGTCCCCGAATTAGGATCTTTGATGGAACACTCCGGCGTCAATGGAGAGGCGGAACGTCAAGCCGCCAAAATCTTCAACGCCGATCAAACGTACTTTGTGACGAACGGCACATCCACCGCCAATAAAATTGTCGGCTGCGCTTGCTTGAAGCGGGGAGATATTGTGCTCGTCGATCGCAATTGCCATAAATCTCTCCAGCACGCCATCACCTTGACAGGCGCCATCCCCATCTACTTAATCCCTTCGCGCAACGCCTATGGAATCATCGGCGGCATCCATCCCGAGGAGTTTCTCTTAAAAGCCATTCAAGAAACAGTGCGCAAATGTCCCTTGATCCGCAACAAAAAGCAAAAAATCAAACTCACCGTCATCACCAACTCCACGTACGATGGCTTGATTTACGATGTGGTGGAAATCAAACAACGGTTGCAAAAAGTGTGCGACAATGTGATGTTTGATGAGGCCTGGTATGCGTATGCCCACTTCCATCCCATTTATCACGACCGATTCGCCATGTGTAAAACGCACGATGAAACCAAGCACCCCAATATTTTTGCCACCCAATCCACACATAAACTGCTCGCCGCCTTCTCTCAAGGCTCGATGATTCACGTCCGATCGGGGCAAAATAAAGTCGATCCCGACCGCTTTAATGAGGCGTTTATGATGCACACGTCGACTTCTCCTCAGTATGTGATCATCGCCTCTTTAGATGTCGCTGCCAAAATGATGGAAGGCAAAGCGGGACGAGCGTTAATCCAAGAATCGATTGATGAGGCGCTCATTTTTCGCAAAAAAATCGTTCAAATGGCGCATCAAATCAAAAAGAAAGATCGCTCTTGGTGGTTTTCCGTTTGGCAGCCCCCTTTTACCGCCAAAAGAAAAATGAATGACCAGCCCTCCAGTTGGCTCCTGAAAGCCAAAGATCGCTGGCACGGCTATGCAGGGCTCCAAAGCGATTTCCTCATGCTCGATCCCATCAAGGTCACTTTGTTGACCCCAGGCGTCAACCTCGATGGGTCCATGCAGGCCTCGGGTCTTCCGGCCCCGATCGTCTCCAAATTCCTCATGAATCGAGGGATCGTCGACGAGAAAACAGGTTTTTATTCGTTCCTCTTCCTCTTTTCTATTGGAGTGACTCAAGGAAAATCGAGCTTTCTCCTCTCCTCGCTGTCTTTGTTTAAAAAACTGTTTGATCAAAACGTCCCATTCGCCGAACTGTTTCCCGATTTGGCAGCCAAATACCCGGAAAAGTATGCCCATTTACGCATGCAAGAATTTGCACAAACCATGCATCAACACCTCAAAAAGAAAGACATCGCCAAAACCACCCTCAAAGTCTTTAGCCAAATCGCAGAGCCCAAAATGCCCCCATACGAAGCGTATGAACATATCGTAGATGACAAAGTACAAGAACTGCCCCTTCAAAAGCTTTTGGGAAAAACCGCTGCCGTCATGCTCGTCCCTTATCCTCCAGGCATCCCCATCGTCATGCCCGGCGAAATCATCACAAAACCGGTTTTAGACTACCTGTCGGCGTTTGAAGATTTTGATCGCGCATTCCCCGGATTTGAAACAGAAACCCACGGCATCGTCCCTAAACAAGAAGAGGACGGCCTGCGCTATTATACGCAAGTGATTATACACAAATAAAACCCGTTTATACAAAACTGCGCATATGCCATTATATCAGCAGATGAAACAGGTAGATAATCAATTTTTTCCTTGGCAAATCCTGAAGCGGATTGGGTCTGTTCGCGTGACCGTGGATCCCAATGAGCGGCTCGGTTGGGGCGGCGTGGGCCAAGCCTCCGTTTTGGTGTGCGAAGACGATCGGGGGAGAATCCTGTTTGAAGAGCGGGGCGTTTGGGAAAGCGGTCCCCATGCGGGGTCGAGCTTTTTCAATCACTACCGGTGGGAGCTGCGTGAAGACCTTTTGTCTTTGGAGCATTTGCGCCAGGGTCCGGAAAGGGGTGTGTTGCTCTATCGTTGGCGGGTGTCTGCGGACTCGGCCGAGCTCCTCTCTCCGCATGTTTGCGGCGCGGATCTTTACAAGGGTCATCTTTCATGGGATGCGACGGCCCTTTCTTTGATCTGTCAGGTGCAAGGCGAACGAAAAAACGGGCGTGTGCACTCTCTGTATCTTTTCCATGGGTCGCGAAAAGAACGATAGCGAAAAAAAACAGATTTTTGTATACTCACAGCCTTATCTTCAACATTTTGGAGTATTATGCAGAAATTCAGTTATCTATTTTCGCTATTAGGATCGATGGTTTTTGCTGCGGCAGAAACCGACAGCCCGCTACTGAAAGGAGTTCTCCTTGTGGATGAATCTTCCAAAGTGCGTGAAGTTGGAGTGAATCAAATTCAAGGCATTCAATTCGACGGAGTGGAAAGCAAAGAAGAACTTGTGGCGGAGCTCAGCCCATTTCTTTCTGACTTGCCATTGACTGCAAACGGCGCTGAGGCGCTTTGCGCGGCCATCACCACATATTACCACGACCACGATGATTTAAGAGTGGCTGTGACTTTGCCTGACCAAGACACTTCTGAAGGAGTTGTGCAGCTTGTGATTGCTCCAGAGCGTTTGGGTAAATTGCAAGTGAAGGACAGCAAATATACTCATCCCGATTCTTTGAAGCGTTGGGTGCGTCTATCGACAGCTGATGTGATCAATGAGAAGACGTTAGCGCAAGACTTGGGTTGGATGAACACCAATCCATATCGTACAGTGACCGTGGATTATAAAACCTCTGGGCAGCCTGGTGTGACGGATGTAGATCTGGTGGTTGCAGACAAGAAGAATTGGAAAGTGCTGACGGGCGTTGAGAACACGGGGAACAACCCGATTGGAACGACTCGGATTTATGGTGGCGTCAACATCAACAATTTCCTGTTTAACGACCATACATTGACACTGAAGGCGACAACAGCCGATCACTATCAAGAGTATCAGTCTTATAAAGGCGAGTATGTGGCTCTTTTGCCTTGGCGCAATACGCTGAAAGTCTCTGGCTCTTATTCTGGAGCGACGCCGGAGCGCTCTCCTTATCCGCAAAAGCACCGTCAGAGTTTTCAGGCATCGACTCGCTATGAAATTCCACAGTGGTTTGGGAGCAACATTTGGGTGGATCAACTCACCTATCAAGCGGGCGCTGACTTTAAAGGGACCAACACCAACATCTTTTTTGAAGATGATGCGACTCCTGTGAAGAAAGAGCTGGCCTTTATTGGTCAATTTGCAGCTGGCGTAAGCGCTTTGCGCGCCCGTGAGAGCAATAAGATCACAGCTGGCATTGATCTGATCGGTTCTCCTGCGCGGATGTTGCCGCACCAGACAGATGCTGATTTTGACAATTTGCGACAAGGGGCCAGACCGCAGTATTTCTATTCCAAGCTGGCGCTGGCTCTGGAGCAGAAATTGGTGAGTGATTGGAATCTATTCGTGCAAGGGCGCGGACAATTTGCGTTTGCTGAGTTGATTCCATCTGAGCAATTTACGCTGGGCGGGTATAGCACTGTGCGTGGATACGATGAGAATGTGGTGGGCGGCGATCATGCGATTTGCGGCAATCTGGAAGTACGGACGCCAGAATTTACCGTTGCCGGGATTTGGTTGCCGAAGTTTGCAGATAAGCTCCATTTCCTCGGTTTTGTCGATGGAGGCTATGCTTGGCTGCGGAAAGAAGTGGCTGGGACTCCGATGAGCCAAGGGCTCGCTAGCATTGGACCTGGAATGCGCTATTCTGTGGCATCCAATTTCTCAAGCCGGCTCGATCTGGGCTTTCCGCTGACAAACGTTGAAAAGGATAGCGGCAAGCCGCACATCCACTTCAACGCCAACTTAAGCTATTAATCGCAATTGGTCTATAGAGCCCGCATTTCTTGCGGGCTCTTTCTCTATCTGCCCCATGATTTTGCAAGAACCTTCTCAATAAAAAGTTTCAATCGATTTTTTGGCCTGGTTCAAAAGCACCCTAAAAAAGACTGAACCTTACTTTGTAGACACCTTCTCAACAAGGGACAAGATTTACAGGATGCGCAAGATCGCAAGCGGCAGGATGAGCAGGATAGGAACCTATCTCAATAAAATTTTTCGTCGATTTTTTGGATTATTTTGAGAGATTTTCGATTATTTTTCGGGGGGTCATATGCTTCCGTATATGACCCCCCGAAAAATAATCGAAAATCTCTCAAAAGAACCAAAAAAATCGACTGAAACTTTTTGTTGAGATAGGTTCAGATTCATTGATCCTGCAGATCATGCCGGCGCCTCGCCGATCATGTTTATCATGTTATTTTTTTGTCCGGCACTACAGCGTTTCATTCATTTGGATATAATTTCTGGCCTGGTTCACAAGAACCCCAAAATCGACTGAAACCGAATTCGTTAACACCCTCTAAGCTTTTGCGCTTTGTGGGTTGAGTTTAGCCTGTTCTTGTCTACTGCGGTAGAGGATGTAGAGGTTGCTTGCGACAATGATTGCGGCGCCCGAGACTGTGAATCGGTCGGGCATTTTGTTCCACCAGAAGTAATCGAGCAAGAAGACCCAGAGGAAGGAAGAATAGTCAATGGGGGCAAGAGTTGAGCCTTGGGCGAAGCGAAGAGAGTGGGCGATGGCGTATTGGCCGGTGGAGGTGATGATGCCGATAATGGCAAAAAATCCCCAATCATGCCACGAGATGGGCTGCCAACTCGAGATGAGGAATGGGAAAGTGACTAAGATCATGGCGATATTCGGATAGATTGCGATGGCCAAGCTGTGTTCTGTGGAGGCGAGGCGGCGCATGAGGATTTTATTGAGGCTGCCCAAGAAGGCGCCTAAGAGGACGATTAATCCGGCGATTTCCAAGACGCCAGTGCCGGGGCGCATGGCGATGAGAACGCCTCCCATGCCGACTGCGACGGCGATCCATTTTTCGGGTGAGATTTTTTCTTTCAACATCAGGGCGCTCAATGCGATCATGAAGAAGGAGGAGGTAAATCCGAGTGTATAGACGGTGGTCAAAGTGGTTTGGGAGTAGGCGAACATAAAAGCATACGTGTAGCCGAGATTGACAATGAGGCGTGTGATATGGCGCGTTGGGTGGGCTGTTTGAAACACTTGTTTGACGCCGCCTTGCATAAATACGACAATCAGCAAGGGGATCAGCCTTGTAAAGGCTCTTAAAAAGGTGGTTTGTTTGACAGAATAGCTGCCCATCAATTGTTTGATGAAGGCGTCTGAGAGGGCGTACAGGGCCAGCCCTCCTAGCATGAGTAAGACTCCAAAAACGGCTCGATTGTGGTGTTTGCGTGAATGGTGTGTGTCAGTCGT
Organism: Verrucomicrobiota bacterium; assembly: GCA_018968815.1. GTDB lineage: Bacteria > Chlamydiota > Chlamydiia > Chlamydiales > SM23-39 > REEB52. The sequence continues at coordinate 73,753 of JAGWZL010000006.1, forward strand.
CATTGCAGTCCCTTCAAAAAAACCTATAGAATCATACCTGAGTATAAATTTGTTCTGCAATGAGAAGGTCGAAATCGGTGGTAATTTTCAAATTTTTTTCATCTCCTAAAACGAGGTGGATGGGTTTTCCCATTTTGAGGACTAATTGGCAGTCATCTGTGGCGTTGGAGATCTGTGTTTGTTCATGGGCGTGTAGAATCCAATCCATCCGGAAAGTTTGAGGGGTTTGGCCGCGGAAGAGTTCGCGTCGATTGGGGATAGCGGCGAGGGTTTTTCCATCGGGAGCGTGGACTAAGGTGTCGGCGCTGGGGATGCAGGTATCGGCTGCGCCGTATTGGATGGCTGTCTCAATGTTATCGCGCAAGATGCGTTCTGTGACGAAGGGGCGCACGGCATCGTGGATTAAAACGATGTCTGGGGGCGCTTTGAATCCTTTGAGGCCGCGGTACGAGGACTCTTGTCTTGTGGCGCCTCCCCGTACGATCCCATCATGGGGCAGGTCCATCCATTCGGGGTGGCAGACTAAAATGATTTCGTCGAAGAGCCTCGATGCGACGAGGGTGTCCAAGGCATGGAGGTAAATAGGTTTCGCGCCGAGCATGAGGAACTGTTTAGGAACATCTCCTCCAAAACGGGATCCATTGCCCGCCATCAGCAAGCATGCGCCGATCGTCTTTCCCAAGTACATGCATTGAGCATACTGGGGCGGCAAAAAAATTGCGATGCTCAAAAAATCTTTTCGACGACAGTCTCTTACACAAAAGGCGTAGTGGGTTTGCAAATTCTCTGATTGAGAGAAAAAGAGGATCTGTCATACCCTAGATGGGTAGTTTTCGCCTAAATAGCTCAGTTGGTAGAGCAGCGCATTCGTAATGCGAAGGTCGTCGGTTCGAGTCCGGCTTTGGGCAATTTTCGCAGAAAATGGACCAATTGCCGCACCAGAAGACTTGGTTAGTCAAAGCGCGAATAAATGCATGTTTCTGAATATAAGGTGTTTACATGGAATTATTAGGTTAGAATTAGGTTGGAATTAGGTTGGAATTAGGTTGGAATTAGGTTGGAATTAGGTTTTAAATGTGATTCCTCTGGGCCAAAAAACCAAAGACCCGCTTTAGTTTTCCCTCGTACGTGGATCAAGTTATTCTGCTTTAACTCTTTTACCAAAGTGCGGATCTGATCTGCAGACAGAGAAGGTAGTACCTGGCATAAATCGGACAAACGGGCTCCATTATTGGCCCGAATGTGTTTAAGAAGTAACTCTTTATTCGTATCGCGATCAAGGCCTTGTTTGCGAGTATATATTCCGCTTTTGCCGGCATGGAGGTAATATTTTTTACAGAGCATGTATTGAGTCGATTTTCCTCTTCCAATCGATTCGATGACTCCCAAGTTAATGAGATGTTTTAGCTGTATTTTTAACTCAGGAGGCTCTGCTGGAAGTGGTTTTTCTCTATGCACGTAGTCCAAAGCTAGAAAATCGATTACAGTAAACGAAGCTAGAGTTTTTTTATCAAGTTTTCCAAGAAACCGGAGGAAGCTTTCGTCTCGGATCTGTCCATCTAGTGTTAGAGAGACCTGATATTCATCAGTGTGGGTAAAATCGGGTAACGCTTTAGATTGTTTAATGCTCTCTTCAAAGATTCTATCAGCGCCTTGACCCGCTCTTTCCACAAGACCGCATTTAGCAAATACATCGGCAATCCTCCGGTTTCGAGGTTGTTGTCTCCAGAGCATATTTTGAGGAGTGATCCCAGATGGGAAGCCGCCGGGACTGACAATTGTGATGCGGCGAGGATATTGCTTGACCCAGACAGAGCCGGCAGATTTGTAGTCGCGATGGCTGATTGCATTGAGGATGACTTCTCGGACTGCCTTTTCATTAAAAGTGGGGATATCGAAGATGAAGAGACCGTCTTGGAAATGCTGATTATCATTGCGGAGATTGATTTTTTCCCACAGCTCATTGTAGAAATTGAAAAATCCTTCCCGATACTCGATTCTGTGTTGAGCAGGTCCAGTGAGATCGCTAGAACGATATTCAAAAACTACTTCTGCTTGGGCCAAGTATTGGCCTAGCGCTTTATGGGTTCCGAAGAGGACAAGGGCCGCATAGGTTACGCCACTATCTGAAATCACCTCAATATCGCGGAGCAGCTGTTTCTCTGAAATGTGTTTGATGTGATGGCTCCCGGCTTTTCGCATCCATTCTTCTCGAAAGGCATTGATTGCATTTGGATTAAGATCCTCAAACTTGGCGCCAGGGCAGATCTGAGCGGAAAAGTCTGGAATTGCTTCGTCAAAAATACGCTTCAACATATCCGCTGTCATGGGAACGAGTTCTTCTCCTCGGCGCATCCAGTAGATCCCATCACATTGAACAGGAACTCCCATGGGCCGCGAGGGAATCGTGAAAACAACCACTCGTCGATGTTCTTCAAGAAGCTCTTCTACTTCGATTTTTAAAGAGAGTGTGCGGATCAAATGCGATTTGATCGCCTCCAGATTCAAGAATGCCTGACTTCCAACAATTTTTCTAGGGAATTGATCTGTAACGCCTAAGACCACCCGCCCGCCTCCTTCATTAGCAAAGGCGCAGCAATATTGAGTGAGTTTTGTTCTGTCAAACTGGTGTTTTGCTTCCTTAAATTCAAGTCGCCCATTTTCGCGGCTTTTCATCCAGATGTAGAGCTCATTTAACGACGACATAAGATTACTCGGACCAATAAGTGTACTAAAAGACCAGGGGGCGTGCCAATGAATTTTTTTAAGGTTTTTTCAGAATCGCATATCCTATTCCCAGAAAGAGGGCTGCAATAGGATAAAAAGTATACATACTGATGGCGCCGGTAAGGGCTCCAAAAATAGGAACTAAAAAGAAGCCGAGAGCATTGACCGATTGAGTCATTCCCATCGCTTTACCTTGTGCTGCGGCAGGAGAAGAAATGGAAATCAGATTGAAGGTAGAGCTGAGCGAAAGCGCGCCTGTCACAGCTGCTAGGGAATAGAAAATAATGAAAGTCAGAAATGTGGGCATCAGTGCAGCTACAATGAGAAGCAGCGTTGTAACAAGATAGGACAATCTCGCGATAGGGAGAAGGCTCATACGCTTCAGGAGAATGGGATTGACGACAGTTCCCCCTAAAGTCCAGAAGATGCCCTGGATCAAAAGACCTAGCGTGAGGAACTTTTGTGAAACATCAAACCGGTGGATCGAATAGGCGCCATACCACGTGACAGAATATCCCCAGCCGAGAGTCCAAACGAGTATGAGGAGAAAAAATTTCCGCGTGCTGTTCATTTTCACGGCCGCTTTGATATTGTGTATCCCTTTGAACAGATCGAAATGGGCTCTCTTTTCGATGCGATCAAAGGTTTCAGGAAAAAAGAATAGCACTGTCAATAAATTCAAAATGGTAAATAAGCCAGCAATGTAAAAGGGGATCGAAGGACTGAAGTGACGAGACACAGCAGGATCGGAAAAGACCCCTCCTAAGAGAAGCGCGATAGGGAAACTAACCCCCCAAACGACAGTTAAAATGCCGTAGTTTCTAGCCCGTTCTTTTTCATTAGGACTCAAATCAGCGATCGAGGCATTGCAAAGCCCTTGATTGCCCGAAAACAATCCAGTGAGGAATCGAGCGATAAAGACAAAGATGACACTTTTGAGATCTAGAGTAAACCCAGTGAATAAATAACCGAAGATCGTTCCGGAGATGGTGCTCAAAAAGAGCTTTTTCCTCCCAAATCGATCCGCTAGTTCTCCGATGACTGGAGCGCCAATGAATTGGCCAATTGGGAAGGCGGCATACAGAGCTCCCATCGCGACCAATTTCGCCACGAGACTGGGGGCTTGGGATAGAAAGCCATACTGAGGGTTAAGAAGCAGTGGGGGAAAGAGGACAAACACCATGCAAAAACCGATATTGTCAATGGATGCAATGAAATAAACTGCAAACAGAGCTTTAGCTCGAGACAAGGTGTTCATGAGATCCCTTTTCGGTATACCCTCATCGTTGCAGAAAGGAGGCTTTTTCAAAAGTAGATAAATGGGGTGCTTGATTTTAGCGTTTCGTAAATAAAATAGGCTAACTCTTTCAGGTCGATATTTGAAAATTTCACAGCGGCTTCCCTGTTTTACGCGGACGCTTTCTTTGAACTGATTGGTAATGTTTTTCTTGGATATTCAATGGCAGAAATCTGTATGCCTTTTTTGCGAGGGCTTGGATCTCTGCAAGAAATGGATAACGGGGATTCCATCGAAAAACACGCGTTTTGCCCTCCAAAAAACTCACGAGAAGCCCGCCTTCTTCCAGCTTTCGAAGAGTTTTTTGGATTGGATCGAGAGAGGAATCAAAGGTGCGGCTCAGCCCCGTTGCATAAGCTTTCTCATGGAGGGATAGATACATAAGAATTTTTTCTACGTTCTTGTTGGCAAAAAGGTACTCAAGCATAAATACACCTATTTAATAGGTAATATAACAGATCGGGTAGGTGGATGTCAACTTGCCTAAGAATGAAGTTGTTAAAGGTCATCGAGTCGAGTCGCTGCACCGGGCAAAACGTGCACGCGGGAGTCTCCCTCCCGTTCCGAAAACGGGACCAGACGATTGGATCCTTGGAGAAGAGCTACCACAGGGGCTAATCCTGGCATAATTTGATCTGGGGTATTCAATGCAACAGAAGGCTGACTTGGAGAGTAAACCAGGAAGTGGTCAACGGCCTTTGAGTTGAATACATTGGGGGAAATGTTTGTGCAATAGGGGGAATTAAGCGAAAAAGGAGAGTTGTTTTGAAAGGCTTGTGTCATTGCATCCGCCATCTCTAATTCATCGAAATTCATATCTCCCATAGCAAGCGTTGTTAAGCTGGGATCAAACGTTTTTGCTAGATATTGAGCGAATTCAAACCGGCCTGGTTTCGTTGGATCGCCAGGTAGATGAATATTCACAAGGCGTAGGGGGTGTCCATTATCCAAACGGCGAAGAATGATGTCTTGGAGAGTTCTGTGGGGAGCATCTGTAAAAATGCCAGATACTGCTTTTGCTTCTACGACTTCAAAGCGGCGCCGGTCAAGAAGGACTGCATCGCCGTGATGGGCAATCACATCAAAATAAGCCGGTAATCGAGAACGTAATTCCCTGATGAAAGGCTTACTGCATTCTTGCAGAGAAAGAATACTGCGTGGATGGGTAGGATGGAAGATCATTTGGAGAACCAAATCGACAACGTGTTGATCTCGAACCGTCAGCTTAGAGTTCCCGATATAAACGTGTTCATCGGCGATCATCGAGCGGCTTAAGCCTTGTGAATTTTTTTCAGTCACCCAACTCATGTAGGTAGCATCAAGGACGTTCCAAGAAACAAAATGGAGATGATCCAATGTCATCCCGATAGGTAAGTGATCAGAAGGAAATTGCCATTTTTCTTGCAGTTCACCTACATAGGCGCCCATGGGTTGCAACATCGGCATCGAAGCCAATTGGTGTCGCATTCTGCGCGCCGCAGTATGCATAGAGGTCGTTTCAGATGAGATTGTGGTTGCAGCTGCTTTGCTGTTGCCGCTGTAAGAAGGCGTGGTAGCGGGTAATGCGATCGGTGCAGAGAGTAATGACAATGCCAACAAGGCAGAAAGTTTATGGTCCGACATCAAGACATTCCTCCAATAGACCGTTTACACCGAACAGGATATGTGTTCTTTCTGTTTATTTCAACTGAGTTAATTGGTTTTTTGAATAATAGATTTGTATTAATTTTAATATAGTTTAATTTATAAAATTTGGTTTAAAATTTAAAATAATTTGCAGATTGTTTTATCGTTAAACTATTAAGCTCTCGTGCATGTGTATCTTTAGGTCAGATCCATATCTACGAGGATTGCGACTCTCTGTTCACATTTCCACAATGTCTATATAGGCAGTCGGGCGAAGCCTCTGCTGCCCCAACCCCTCGGGTCGTTTTAGGTTGCCCGCTCAAACGGGATCATACAACACATCCCGCACTGGGAGACTCGGCAAAGAAAATGCATCAAAAAAGAATTTGTCAATTATCTTAGGTTTTTTATAAAGTGTGTGCTCGCTATTTTTAACCCAGGAGTACAGTATGATGATCGAAGGATGTGATTTTGATGATGACGCCGATAGGTATGCTGAGATGCAGAGCGCTATGGCAACACGTTGGAATGGCTATACATGTATGCGTGGCGGAGAGAGCCTTGCTCATTTGATCCAGGGGAGGCAACCCAGGACCTTAGACTCAGTCAAACACTCGGTTCAAGTACTATCCGGCTCAGTGGGAGCATCCGCTGAGGGAAAAACGAGCGCAGACGGAAACTCAACTGTCACCGCTGAAGCTCATATCAGAGTACGCGACGACGATGGCGGGAAAGTGACTGTCACGGCTGAAGTAGAAATTCAACGAGACAGCGGTGGTCAGGTCTCCTCCTCAGGCGGGATAAAGAACCTATCTCAATAAAATTTTTCGTCGATTTTCTGGATTATTTTGAGAGATTTTCGATTATTTT
>JAGWZL010000026.1 GCA_018968815.1 Verrucomicrobiota bacterium
CGACCATTGCCCTCGGGCAAGGCGCGAGTGAGGAGGCGCATTTTGAGGCAAACTCGACGATGCCAAAAACCGATTCTTCAGGTTGTTTCGGTATACACCACCCCAAAAACCGAAGCGGTTTTCGGGGGCCCCTAGGTCAAATGTAAAGCGGCTTTACATGTGGGGGTTAATCTTGGTCGGTTTTGAGCATTTCTAGGTTTTGATAATAGCGCATAAGGTCGCGTGCACGAGCGGCATCTTCAAACCGCAGTTCTTTGGCAGCTCTGCGCATTTCCACTTCGCACTCTTTGATTTTCGTTTCGATATCCTGAACATCGAGGTCTTCTTTTTTCGACTTCTGTTCGGGTGGCGCTTCGAGGATCCCAAACGTCTCTTCAAGGGATGCGACATCGCCTCTTGTAGTTGTCTTGGGTGTAATATTGTGCGCTTTATTATAGGCCTCTTGATGCGCTCTGCGCTCTTTTGTAATCGCCATCGTATTGCGGATCGCCGACGTCTCTTTATCAGCGTATAAAATGACCCGTCCTCGCACATTGCGCGCAGCCCTGCCGCAAGTCTGAATGAGGGCCGTTTCCGATCGGAGGAAACCTTCCTTATCGGCATCTAGAATCACAACAAGGGACACCTCAGGCAGATCGAGCCCCTCTCTGAGGAGGTTGATGCCCACCAATACATCGAACTCTCCAAGACGTAAGCCTTTGAGGATTTGCATCCGTTCGAGGGTGTCGATGTCGGAGTGCAGATATTTGGCTTTGACGCCGATTTCGTTGAGATATTTGGAGAGGTCTTCAGAGAGTTTTTTAGTGAGTGTGGTGACCAAAATACGCCCGCCTAGCTCAGATTCCTTGCGGATTTCCTCCAAGCAGTCGTCGACTTGTCCTGTAGCGGGGCGCCTTTCGATTTCTGGATCGAGAAGCCCTGTCGGCCGAATGATTTGTTGGATCACATCGCCTGCCGCTTGTTCCACTTCCCATTGACCGGGCGTGGCTGAAACATAGATCACTTGCCGAAATTTCTTGTATGTTTCTTCGAATTTCAGGGGCCGGTTATCGAACGCGGAGGGGAGGCGAAACCCAAATTCGATGAGCGCCTGTTTGCGCGCCCGATCCCCGTTATACATCGCATGCAATTGGGGCAGCGTTTGGTGCGATTCATCAATAAAAAATAAAAAATCTTCGGGAAAGTAATCGATCAAGCAAGGGGGCGGATCGCCAGGAAGGCGGCGGCTAAAATGGCGCGAATAATTCTCAACGCCTTTGCAGTAGCCGATTTCGCGGATCATTTCGAGATCGTAATTCGTCCGCTCTTTGATCCGTTGCGCTTCTATCAACCGGTTTTCTTTCTGGAACTGGGCAATCCGTTCGGCCAACTCCTGTCTGATCGTTTCCATAGCCGAGTAGCGGACATTTTCTGGCGTGACATAGTGCGAACCTGGGAAAATGGTGATTTTATCGAGCCTCTTGCGCACTTTGCCTGTGAGAGGATCGATTTCGCTGATACGCTCAATCTCATCGCCAAAGAATTCGATCCGATAAGCCAGATCGTCTTCATAAGCAGGGACAATTTCCAGCACATCCCCACGGGCGCGAAAAGTGGCTCGCGCTAGATCGTAATCGCTCCGCTCATAGTGCAATTCCACCAAATGGAGCAGCACATCGTCTCTGCGCACCTTCTGCTGTACACTCAGATTGAGGAGCATTTGACTATAGTATTCTGGCGTTCCCAAACCGTATATACAAGAGACCGAAGAGACAATAATCACGTCGGGCCGCTCAATCAGAGAACGGGTCGCGCTCAAGCGCATCTTTTCAATACGGTCGTTGATGGCGAGATCTTTTTCAATGTAGGTATCTGTGCGGGCAATGTAAGCTTCGGGCTGATAATAGTCGTAATAAGAGACAAAATATTCCACCGCGTTGTCGGGGAAAAATCCCTTGAACTCTTGATACAGCTGAGCTGCCAAAGTTTTATTATGGGCCAAAATGAGAGCCGGCCTGTTCGCTTGGGCAATCACATTGGCCATGGTGAAGGTCTTGCCAGAGCCGGTAATGCCGAGAAGGACCTGCGCTTTGCTGCCCGCCTGTACGCCTGCTACGAGGCGTTCGATCGCCTCGGGTTGGTCGCCAGTCGGTGCAAAATCAGATTTTAACTGAAACATGCCTCTATACTAGCAGATCGAGTCTATCTCTTACAGACACGTTGTCTGTCCCCCATCGACACAGAGGGCAACGCCATTGACAAAGGAGGCGGCAGGCGTCGCCAAAAAGGCAACCACCGCGCCAAATTCTCTAGGCTCCCCGATCCGGCCAGCCGGGATCGTTTTGATCCGTTCCGCGACCACCTCTTCAAAAGAAATGTGTCTCCTAGCAGCCTCGGCTTCCATGTTTTGCTGCAGCCGATCGGTATGGATCGATCCGGGCAGTACGGAATTGACCGTAATGCCAAAAGGCCCCAACTCGCCGGCCAGTGTTTTGGCCCAGGCGGCGACCGACCAACGGACCGTATTGGATACCCCAAGAAAAGGGATCGGCTGCTTTACGGAAGATGAGATGATATTGATAATGCGGCCGAATTTTTTCTTTTTCATGTCAGGGATGCATTTTTGGGTGATCGCGATATAGGGGAAAAGGTGTTTGTGAAAGGCCGCTTCAAAATCCTCTTCTTTGGCCTCCGCGATCAGCCCTCCTGGAGGCCCGCCTGAGTTATTGACGAGGATGTCGAACCCTCCCTTGATTTGTTCCACGCTTTTGCGATCGGAAAGATCGACCACTAAGTACGAGTGCCCTTGAGGAGAGAGTTTTTCCAATTCTGCCACAGTTTGAGAAAGTTTTTGCTCACCACGCGCCACAATCACCACTTGGCATCCCAAAAGGGCCAGTTCCATGGCGCAAGCCTTGCCCATGCCCTGAGAGGCGCCCGTCACAAGAGCCCGTTTGCCCGATAATTTCAAATCCATTCCCTACCTCGATCAGGCTTGATACCACGGCAAGCCTCTGCAGGGTCCTTATGCTCCATTTGTTTGAGTTTGTCAAAAGCTGTCTTAAAAAAACTTGGAGACTTCGCAGCCGATGACCAGGAGCGAAAAGAGGAGCGCCACAATGAGCACGGGCTTGCCTCCTGCAACATGGTAGTCCGACTTGTGTCTGCGAATATAGCGCCCCACCCAGGCCATACAAACAGGAAGGATGCCGAACAGAATCATCGCGCAAATGCCCCCAGCAAAGCTCAGCGCGCGGAAAAAGATCTGCGGATTATAAAGCGCTAAAAAAAGAGGCGGAATCAGGGCGAGCGATGTGAAGAAAATGAGATTTTTTCGGGTCGGCTGCATTTTAAAACCATCCGCCAAAAAATGGGTCAATGTAAGTCCTTGGGCCAAGAAGGAGGTCACGATCGCAAACAACGCAAACCCTTGCGCAAAGTGGGAAATCGCATTCGTGCCGAGCGCCGCGCGAAGAGGGATGGTAGCCTCCTCTCCTTTGGCATAGGACATCTGGATGTCATTCGGAGCGACCACCCCGAGCACCAGCAGCGACCAGATCAGATAAATGACAAGAGTTATGAGGCTGCCGCCGATGATGGTGACGCGCACCTTTTTGAGATTGCCATGCAGGTAGGAGGTCAACGTGGGAATTAAGTTCTGAAACCCAAAAGAGACTACTAAGACGGGCAGAGCGAGCAACACATTCTGAGGCGCCGAATGAAGAAGCAGCGCGGGATCAATTTTCATCAGACCTAAGCCGATCATCCCCAAATAGGTAATAATCAGTCCAATCATCAAAACCCGATTGAACAGATCCACGGGTCTGGTTCCTAAATAGATAATATATCCAAAAAGAACCGTAAAAAATATAGACGCAGCGGAGGCGGGTAGAGAGATGTCGAACAGAGCAGACAAAATCGCCGAAAAAATCGATCCGCTCGCAGCCATGTAAGCGACCAAAAGAGAATAAAAGAGGAAAAGATAGGACAGCCAGGCGGTGAGGCGCCCCTTTTTGCCAAGCGATTCTTCGGCCATCGAAATCAGATTCACCCGGAAATCAAACCAACCGTTCACTTCCACGAGCAGAAGCGCCGTAAAAGTCATAAACGCCCAAGAGACAACCAAGGTGATGAGAGAGGGGAAAAATCCAGCAAGGCCAGTGAGGATCGGAAGCGCTAACATGCCAGCGCCAATACAGCAGCCAGCCACCAACAACATCCCGCCAAAAACTCGATTCGCACTCAAATCCATGACCGAAATGATACCAAAACAAATAATCGGTGAAAACACTTTTTATTGAGATAGGTTCTTAAAGACTTCTGGCTTTCGCCTTCTCTTCTTGGCGGATTTCTGCGCCTAACCTACCGAGCTCATACCCGTCAAAATCGACGAATTTGAAAAAGCGTTCAAAGGCTGGGACGGCTTGACTGACTTGCCGCGCCATCTCTTGCGCAATGAGGCGATAGATCGGATGGCCAGCCGCTTGAGAGCGCAATTCACAAAGCCATTGCAGCGCGCGAAGGTTCACATGAAAATACCAACGGACATTGTAGGCCATGGGGACGATGTATTGCGCCTCTTCGGGCAATTCTTGTGCAATCATATCGTACGCCGCTTTGGCTTTATCCATAGCGTGCAGATATTCCCGCTCCATCTCTGTGCCGACGATTTCTTGCGGCGTATAGAATCCAAACTGGCAAGAGAGGAGCTGTCTTTCTTGAGTCAGCATCCGATGGCGATGCAGATCGCGATAGACGCCAAAGTCGGCCACGATTTCAAAGGTAAAACTCGCATGTTCCAGAGCCCGCGGCGATTTGTGGCGCCGATTTTCGCGCGCTAAACATCCCATCTCGAGCAGACGTCCGAGCTCTTCTTCAGGTAACTGGCGGCAATAGGCTTGCAATTCATCCAGTCCCGCTGAGGTGCTACTGAACAGAAGAGCGCCCGCTACTTTCGCAGGAGCATCCGGATCGTGTTGCAGCAGGCGCACACCCGATTGCGCAAGAGGAGCCATTTTCTTGAGGTGCGTTTCGGCAAATTGATGCAGCTCGCTTTGGACTCTTTCGCTAAATTGCGCATAAGCTTGTGTATAGCGATGCGCCGGATCGGATCTGCGCACGAAAGAGGGGATTACTTTAGACAGTTCTTGGAACCCCTTCTTTCCAATATCCTGCATTTCCGCCAAGTTGTGCACGTTCATTTTTTGAAGAAGCCCTTCAAAAAAACGTCCATTTCCAAAAACGCCCATATTCGTCATTGCGCTCGCAGGCAAAAGACCGCGCAAACAATCGAGCACTTTCGCCCTGAGCGCTGCCGTATAAGCCGCCTTAGAAATAGCTGGATCTTTAGGAAACCCTTGCTCGATGAGCGCCGTCAGAGGAGGAATCAGCCTGCTATATGTATCGAAGAGATGATTGCACACTTCTACGTAGAGATCTTTATATGCGGAGGTCATCAAAACAGGTTCTCGATAAAAGAGATATTCTCCTCCCACTTTTTGGTCAAAATAGACATAGCGGGTCGATTTTTCCAAGGGCGAGCCGCCGATGCGGCAATCTTCGATCGCTTTAGCGGCCAGCATCGAGATATTTTCAACAGCCAAATGCGCGCCGCCCAGCTCTCCAATGGAATCGTCCCCATAGCCATCGAGGATCCGATCGTAAAAATTCTGCGCTTTTTGGATGGCCATCATCTGATTGGCTTGATCGCCCTCAAACTTTCCTACGATTGAAGCAAAAGCGGTATCTTCGTTCAGAATGAATTCTTTCAGCAATAAGTGCCTTAAGTCCAGCGTCGATCGAGAATAACGAGAAAAAAGCGCTCCTTTAATCACTTCTGGCAAATTGCGCAAGACAAAGACATTCCCCGTCGTGGTGGTGACATAATGCTCGAGGATCTTGATCTGATGTTCCGTGAATTCACCTTGCAGCATGTTCATCTCCAAATCTAACTGAGAAGTTCCCAAAGAACAGTTTACCACATTTTCTTGAGATGTGCAAGCAACGAACCTATTTTAATCTACACAAATGAAATAGGGAACTTTACCCAACACCCGATGATGGATCTTCGCCTGCGGAAATCGCTCCAGAAATACAAGCGTCTCTCTGGATTGCAAGTCGTTCGTAATAAACGCTTGAATCGGATTCAAACGAATCTCTCGAAGAAACTCTTCGCGATCCAAACGATTCAGCACCGAATGATAACTTTCGATCATCTTCGTGCCGATCTTGAGATTCGCAAAGAAATATAGGCTCGACGTGCAAGGGAAGTTAAAATCCACGATAGTCGCCCGATTCCCCACAATGTGCTGAATCGCTTTCATTTCGGCAATATATTCACAAGTGCAAGCGTCCGTATCCGTCGAACCCCGGCTCATCGGATCTCGATAAAACCCAAAAGGAGCAAAAAAAAGCGCGCCCTCAGGACGAGGTGAAACAGATGCGAAATACCGACTACTGGGCCTTATGATTGTGGATACAAAAGATTTGAGATTAAACTGCCTTGAATAAACAGAACTAATCAACAACAAAAACGGTGAAGCATACCCAAGCGTTTCTTTCCAAGTCAGCCCAGAATTTTGGACGGTATTCGAAAAAATCAATCCAAATAAGATGGGTAACGCCAAACAGGGCGCTACAAAATGCGAACTATCTGCGCGAAATAAACTCACTTGATGCAATGAGATCGCAGACACCAGCAACAACAGCACTCTTAAGTCGCTCTGTCTCTTACAATACAGATTGTAAAAACCAATCCCAAATAAGATCACAGGCGTGAGGATGTAGGGCAAAAAGGCAGGATGATTGAATCCACTTGACCAAGGCGTATTAGAGAACCCGGAAGCCACCGCTGAAGAAATCCTAAAATACTGACCTACAAATGCTTGCAATTGGTAATGAGAGGCGTAAAAAAGGACAACGGGAGCCAGCGAGAGGGCCACGCCTAAAACAAAGTAGAATCCGACCCGTTTCAAGTCTTGGAAGGTGGCAGACCGGCTGCTATAAGCCAATAGACTGCCTAAAACTAAAGTGCAAATCCCGCAGGAGAAATTTTCTTGCGCCATCAAGAGCAGACAACCATACAGACATCCGATTAAAAAGGGGTGAGCTCTTTGGGAATGGGACTGTGTGAATTGATGCGCCATGGCCATTGCTAGAAGAGGAGGCGCTAAGTATCTAAATCCAACCGCCCATCCCCAAAAACCGATAGGGCCTCCAGCATCGCTAAATGAAAAAAAATGCAAGATGCTATCTATACACAAACAAAAAAGAGAGATCGTGGCCGCTTCAAAAGCAGAAAAATACATCCAAATACAAATAAAAACTATAAGGGCAAAAATAAAATGGAGAACAAAGAATCCTTCTCTCAAATGATATAAATCAAACCCAAAGTGATTCATGTAAAAATACTGAAATAATTGGACTCCTGGGCCATATTGGATAGGGGCTTCTGAATAGGGTATTTTCCCCTGCTTGATCGCGAGCAGCGGGCCTAAATGCACCACTTCGTGCGGATCAGGCGCTGAAACGGCCAGATCCATGTGCCAAGGAGGCCCCCAAAAATAGGTCGCAATGAGAACCCCCACGACAACGCAAGCAACCCTCTTCGCCAGAGAGTAAGATCTCTGTGGATAGAGACTTGGATCACGAGGACGAACGAATGCCGCGCAAATATAGGGGAAGAACAGAAAGAAAACCACACACAACAAATAGACAGCATATTGACATCTTTTGTTAACAAAACCAAAGAAATACCAATCTAAGTCGTGCAACGAACTTTTAAACACAAACAAACTATATGCCACAATCAATCCAACAGCTAACATATAACTTGTTAAAATATAAGTTTTTACCAAAAATGGATTCTTCCGATAAATGTTTTCGATACACCATTTGCGGAGTAAATAGACAGTGTGATGAGCGCTATGTAAAAACAGATTCGAGACATAGGTCAAACCCAACAATAGAATGGGCAAAAACAATCCGAATTCCCCTTTCAGCATCGCCGGTTTTCCGAACATTTTTTGTATCGCGAGCAGCAAAAAACAGATCATCCCAGCGATGGCAAACACTTCGGGAAAGAGGAGCTTTTTGATACTGCGTCGGGAGACCGTTTTTTTGCGCAGATCCGTGCTGAATACCACAAACAATATAGATAATCCTAAGCACCACATGGGTTTATGAGATTTGTGCACGGTGTAGAACATCGAAATGATGCCCAGGAGAGACAGCAAGAGGGTGTGTCTTATAGCAGCGACGAAGCGCGCATCGAAATACCCTAAAGACTTGGCATTTGGCAGAGTCAGCGCAGCGGCTCTTTTCATGTTTTTGCTCTCCATACGATCGTTTTGCTACATAAGTAATTCCATATTCCGCTAATCAAAAAACCGAATCCACCAGAAATCCACCAGACCGAAGTGGTTTTATAGATGTAATCAGCACAAGCCAAATTCACGGCAAGCCCGATGCTGCATACCAGGATGAATGTCCCCAAACCGCTCCATACGCGCAAACCTTTGAGTCTAAAATAAAAAAAGGTAATCTTGTTATTGAGATAAAAATTACACAAAATTGCGATAAGGGTTGCTGCAAATTGAGCCCGAATAAACGAAGATCCGTATTGCAGAAAGATTCTTAACACGCACAGATGGAAGATGGCGCCTGTGCAGCCTACAAACAAATACAGGACAAAATCGAGGGGGATCCATCGGTGAGTGCGATGATAGGCGAGGAGCATGAGATAATCTAAGATCACCCTTGAGTTCAGTTTACTTTCGCCAAATTTTCGGGCGCGCATTGTATAGGCGATTTCTTCATATTTAAGGGGGGAAGGAGAGGCTAACAAGATGTCTAACAGGATTTTAAAGCCTTTGCTATACAGTCTAGCGATCAATGATTCCAGGGTGGAGCGTCTGATCATGAAGAATCCGCTCATAGGGTCTGTGAGGGTGACTTTTCCTATTTTCCTGGCTAGATAAGTCGCTGTTTTACTGATGAATGCGCGATGTGGATCAAGCTCTCCTAAACTTCCCGTGTCGCAATATCGACTTCCCACAATGGCATCGAGATTTTTTTTCTGGATGGTGTGATACATGATAGGGATTTGCGTTTCGTCGTGCTGTCCGTCTACATCCATGACCACAATGAATGGGGCGTGACTCGCCATGATTCCTTCCACGCATGCAGAACTTAAGCCGAAGCGATGGATTCTTTGGATCAGCTTGACGGAATGGTCTTTGATTTCGGAAATCAGCCCTCTCATCTCTTGTAAGGTGCCATCTTGCGAGTTGTCGTCTACGAATACAATTTCCCAACGAAAACCGGCCTGATCGAGGGCCTTTTTCAAACTATGATAGAGAGGACGGATATTGTCTTTTTCGTTTAAAATGGGCACGACAATCGTCACATCAACCATGAACCTATCCAAGTAAACTTTTTCATCGATTTTTTTCGCAATCGGCAATCAGCAAAAATCCGTACCTATTTTCTATCCATTTTTCATACTTAAACATCTGTGTAGCCAGTCTATTGGACAAAAGAGCCAGAAAAGGGGCTATCCCCAGATACGACTTCACGTTGGCCTGAAATCCGTGAGTTTCAAGGCATTCTCTGAGAATGTGTGGGTTAAAGCGCGATATATGTTGATCTTCATAGGATACGGGAGAGAGTCGGTTGACCATTTTTTCCAATACTACCCAAAGGCTTTTATAATTTGGGGTTGTGAGGATGAGTCGTCCCTTGGGCGTTAACACTCGGTAACACTCTTTCAGTAGGGCATCTATTTGATCCTTGGCAAGGTGCTCGATGAGTTCGATGCAAGTGACAGCATCAAAAGAAGAATCTGCAAACGGGAGCCTATCTTTCCCGCATATAAATGTAATATTTTGTCTTCCATATTTTTGCATGGCATAATCGATTTGACCGGATGCAATATCAAAGCCTACAGCTTGTATATGAGGGCCAATAAAGTTGCCTAGAAAAGTGCCTGGCCCGCATCCAATATCTAAAAGGGTGGTTACGGTGGGTGCGATGCGGTGGCTGACTCCCAAAAATTTTAGGTAGTGCCAACAACTTTGAATCCCTTTTTTTCTATGAAAAATCGCATCGTAATAACCGGTGGGGATGGAATCGTAATTGAATGCGGTTTCTTGTGGATGGTTCACGGGATGCTCAAAACCTGCGTAGATTTTGGCATTGGATGATTCCATTTTTTTCTTTTCTGGGCAATTATTAACCTGAGTTGTGCCTCGCCCCAAGCACTTGTCACCCGTTTGGGGGCGCGGGCTAATCGTAGAGATACTGATGAATCGTTGTATCTTGCACTTGATGCAGGGGTTCAAGCTGGGCGACATCCAATGCTTTGCCCCCGTTTCTTTTTTCGATAAAGGCTTGTTCTGTGCGAGTCCAATAGTGATGGATGCGCACCGCATCTGCCTTGAACGTCTTGGCTCCATATCCTGGCTTGAGCTTGTCGGCAATATGGACGAGGCAAAAGTCGACGGCTTCTGGGCGATGGATGCTTTTGACCAATCGATGCGAGGGGTGATCATCCGCAGCTCTTAAGGTTAATTTTTCGATGAGCCGTTCTCCCTCTTTGAGTTCTTTGACGCCGGATGTTCCAAAAACGCGCCAATACATGGAGACCGTGCCTTTTTTATGTGTTTCGGCTCTGTCTAAGAGGGCATAAAAAGAGGCAACGCCTTTGACGGGGACGATGAATTCATCGATATCGATCATGGCGACCCATTTGGCTTTTCCAAGCGCCCTCTGTTTTAAACAATCGTTATAAGCTCCGAGTTGGGCAGCCGACCAAGGAGCGTCCATAAAGGAACCTTCGCTTAAGTGGCTTACAGTTGTTGAATCCCAATCAATCACTTCGACAATTCCTTGATTGATGTAGTCTTGCAATACGTTGCGAAAGCCATCCGCGCTTTCATTGTTGTACAAGTAGAAGTGATCGACTTTGAGTACATTTCGATGATAGTCCACCCATTCTTTCAGCCAGGGGGCCTCATTTTTGAAGATGGCGCAAATGGCGAGGCGATAGGGGTAGGGGGATGTGGAGCAAGAACAGAACAAGAGGAATACGAAAAGGGTTTTGCGCATTGACATGAATTCTATCCTGAGGGTACTTTTTTCTTCAAAACATGATCGAATTAAATATTCCCATACGCCTGCGCAGAAACCGAAAGATGGAAGCCATTCGGAGAATGGTGCAAGAAACTCGGCTCACTCCATCTGATTTGGTGGCTCCGCTGTTTATCGTCGAGGGGGAAAAACAGCGCATCCCCATTGGGACTATGCCCGGCGTGGAGAGGCTATCCATTGATTTGGCTGTGAAAGAGGCCAAAGAGTTATTTGCGCAAGGCGTTCATGCGATCGCTCTGTTTCCTGTTCTCGATCCGGCGCTTAAACATCCAGAAGGCAAAGAGGCGTGGAATGAAGAGGGGCTTCTGGCCCGGGCGATCCGGGAGATTAAATTTGCGCTTCCCGAGCTTTGCGTAATGGCCGATGTGGCGCTCGATCCTTTTACGAATCATGGACACGATGGGCTTGTCAATGAGAAGGGGGAGATCCTCAATGATGAGACGATTGAGTGTCTGATCAAGATGTCGTTAATGCAAGCCAAGGCGGGGATTGATTTTGTGGCTCCGAGCGATATGATGGACGGGCGGGTGGGTGCGATCCGGGAGGCGCTCGATGACGCGGGGTTTGAGCATGTGGGCATTCTGGCCTACAGCGCAAAATATGCATCGGCTCTCTATGGACCCTTTCGCGATGCGCTGAAAGTGCGTCTTGCGTTTGGGGATAAAAAGACCTATCAAATGGACCCGGCGAATGCTCGGGAGGCTCTTCTTGAAGCGGCTTTAGATGAAGAAGAGGGCGCCGATATTCTGATGGTTAAGCCGGCGACTTTGTATCTCGATGTCATCGCCAAATTGCGCGAGCAAACCAAACGCCCCATCGCCGCCTATCATGTGAGCGGAGAGTACGCCATGGTGATGGCCGCCCATCAGGCAGGCTATCTCAATGCTGAAAAAGTGTTTTATGAAAGCCTCCTCAGCATTAAGCGAGCCGGGGCCGATCTGATCTTCACCTATGCCATCAAACAGGTTTTGCCACTGCTATGCCCATTCCAGTTAAACATTCTCAATTTTGACCAGCGTCAAAATTGAGAATATTCAATTAGAAGGGTATATGATCACAAAAAATATCGGAACCACCGACCGAGTCATCCGCTTTCTCATTGCCGTCGCGCTGTTCGTCTTTGCCTATTTGCATGCGAGCTGGATCCTTTTCCTCTTTGGACTGTTTACGTTGTTCGAAGCGGTTTTCAGCTGGTGCATTCTCTATCAAATTCTCGGCAAATCGAGTTGTCCTATCGATAAAAAATAGCCCTTTCCATTATAGGAATCAGAAAAGGCCGGGGGTCTCATGAAACGCGTGCTATTCAGTGTATTTTGCATGGTTTACTTAACTGCAGCGGAGAACATTGCGCTCTACGCCATTTTGACTCCTGGAGGCGAACCCCACACATTGTACAATCCGGGGGACGCAGATATCCCGCATCCGTTCCCATTTTATAACGATCGGGCCAAAGATCCCGTGCACAACTACGACAATGCACGAGCAGTATGCACTTTCCTGCTGAATCCCGACACGAATGAGTTGCAATACGCGGTTGCCTATTCAGAGATGAGCGGACGGGCAACCATGATGCATTTCCACTTAGGCGAAGCAGGGGTTAACGGGCCGGTCATCCAAACAGTGTTTGGCGAGCCTTACACCACCCAAGAGCCGCTAGGCACCAGCGCAGCGCCGCCGTTATATGGGAAACAGGCCCCAAAGGGACGCTCTGCTTTTTTCACAGGGACCTACAAGTTGCAGGGCAATAAAGCGCTCAACCCCCCTCTGACCGTAGAGCAGGAGAAGGCGGATCTGTTGAACGGAAAAATCTACCTCAATATCCACACATACCTCAATGAGGCAGGGGAAATCCGCGGTCAAGTCCTGCTTCCTTAAATCAGGAGCGCAGGCTCGTTAATGTAAAGCAGCTTTACATTGGGTTTGGGGCCCCCTAAAACCGCCTCGGTTTTTGGGGTTGTGTATTGCAGCTTTACATTGGGTTTGGGGCCCCCTAAAACCGCCTCGGTTTTTGGGGTTGTGTATTGCAGCTTTACATTGGGTTTGGGGCCCCCGAAAACCGCCTCGGTTTTTGGGGTTGTGTATTGCAGCTTTACATTGGGTTTGGGGCCCCCTAAAACCGCCCCGGTTTTTGGGGTTGTGTATTGCAGCTTTACATTGGGTTTGGGGCCCCCGAAAACCGCCCCGGTTTTTGGGGTTGTGTATTGCAGCTTTACATTCGCGGAGCGCTCTCGTCTAACGCCAAGTTGATGAGAAGAACGTTGACCCTTGGTTCGCCAAATATCCTAAAAGCGGGGCTTTCCGTGTATTCGCGAATCAACTGCTCCACTTTGTCTTGAGATAGACCCCGGGCGGCGGCAATGCGCGTAGATTGGATACGGGCATTCTCCACGCTGATATGCGGATCGAGCCCGCTGCCAGATGCGGTCACCGCGTCGGCGGGAATCGCACGAGTCCAATTGTTCTTCAATCGATAGGCTTGCACACGCGTTTTGAGCTGTTCAATGAACTTCTGAGAAGTAGGCCCCAAATTGCTCCCCGTAGAACTCGCCCCATCGTATTTTGCCGCCGAAGGCCTCGGATGAAAATATCGATCGCTCGTAAAATTTTGCGCGATCCATGCCGAACCCACCACATCGTGATTGGCTCCATACACAAGCGTTCCGTTGGCCTTGTCATGAAACAGAATTTGACCCACCGCCCATATGATCAGCGGATAAATAATGCCCATCAATAGCGTAAACAGCCCTAACACAATCACAGACATTTTAAACGGCTTCATAATTTCCCAAAATTGGTGAGAATCAGGTCGATCAACTTAATGCCAATGAACGGCAACAATACCCCGCCCAAACCATAAATCGTCAAATTGCGCCGCAAAACAATATGGGCCCGGTCGCTAATCATCTTCACCCCTTTCAGCCCCAGCGGAATTAAGGCAGGAATAATCACAGCATTGAACACCACGGCGCTCAGCACCGCACTCTGCGGCGTGTTCAGATGCATCAGATTCAACGCATGAATCCCAGGAAAATAGGGAGCCAAAATCGCAGGAATAATCGCAAAGTATTTCGCCATATCATTCGCTATGGAAAATGTGGTTAAAGAACCGCGCGTCATCAGCATCTGCTTGCCAATCTCAATGATCTGAAACAGTTTTTCCGGATGAGAATCGAGATCGATCATGTTGCCCGCTTCCTTCGCCGCTTGCGTGCCCGAATTCATCGCCACTCCCACATTGGCATGCGCAAGAGCCGGAGCATCGTTGACCCCATCGCCGGTCATCGCCACCATCTTGCCCTCTTTTTGATACTTCAACACAATTTCAAGCTTATGTTCAGGCGAACTCTCCGCAAAAAATTCATCGACCCCAGCCTCCTTGGCAATCGTAGCCGCCGTCACCGGGTTATCCCCAGTGATCATCACCGTCCGAATCCCCATCTTCCGCAAAGAAGAAAAAAGCTCGGATAACCCCTTCTTCACGATGTCCTTCAATAAAATCACACCCAAACACTGCTTCTGATTGCACACAATCAGCGGAGTGCCCCCCATCTCAGAATAGCTCTGCACAGCCGCCGCAAGCTCATAGGGCAAAACTTGACCCGTAAATTTTTCCACCGCATCGACCGCCCCTTTCCGTATCTTTTCCTGCCCCATATCAACCCCGCTCATACGCGTTTCAGCAGAAAACGGAACAAATTGAAACGGAGGCACCTCTTGCGGCACGTGCGCTGCATAACCCTTTTTCAAAAACTCAACGATACTGCGCCCCTCATCCGTGAGATCCTGCACAGATGTAAAATAAGCCGCTCTAACAAACTCATCTATAGACACCCGCTGCGCTAGCGTGATCTCAGACGCCTTTCTATGACCAATCGTGATCGTTCCCGTCTTGTCAATCAAGAGCACATCAATATCACCCGCCGCCTCCACAGCTTGACCACTCATCGCCAACACATGTTTTTGCATCAGACGATTGATCCCCGCAATCCCAATCGCACCCAGCAATCCCGCAATGGTCGTCGGAATCAGACAAATCAGCAGCGCCACTAACATCGTCACAGAAAAATCAATCTTGAAATAGATGCCAAAAATCTTCATCGCCACAACAACAGTCAGAAAAATAAACGTCAAACCCGACAGCAAAATCGTTAACGCCAGCTCGTTTGCCGATTTTTTCCTTTTCGCACTCTCAATCAGGTTGATCATGCGGTCGAGAAAACTTTGGCCAGGATCGGAGGAAATGCGCACTAAGATCTGATCCGATAACAACTTGGTGCCGCCCGTGACAGAGCTGTGATCCGTTCCAGCCGCTCGAATGACAGGAGCCGATTCTCCAGTCACAGCCGATTCATCAATCGACCCCATCCCCTCAACGATTTCTCCATCCCCAGGAATCACCTCGCCCACTTTGACTTGTACAAGATCCCCCTTGCGCAACTCTTTGGAGTTCACTGTATAGAATTGACCATCCTTCCCTCTCCGATGGGCCATTCGATCCACTCGCCCCTTGCGCAGCGATGCGGCCTGCCTCTGATTCCTCAGCTCGGCCACCGATTCAGCATAATTGGCAAATAACACCGTCAGCCACAGCCAAATCGAAACTTGCGCATAAAAAGCAGGCTGCGCGCGAGCAAAAAAAAGCCACTCGATCGTCGTAATCAAAGCCCCCATTTCTGTAATGAAAATCACCGGATTGCGAATAAGATACCAAGGATTGAGTTTGAGGAATGCTTGCAAAAATGGGTTCATGAAAAAAGAACCCCCTTCAACATGGCAAATTGCTCCACAATCGGCCCCATCGTCAAAGCAGGGATGAACGTCAAAGCCCCAATCAGAAAAATCACCCCAATTAGAAGCGAAATGAACAGAAGACTCGACACAGGAAAGGCCCCTTCAGTCTCCAGATGGAGCTTCTTTCTGGCCAATGATCCCGCTAAAGCCACCACAGGCGCCAATACAAAAAACCTCCCCAATAAAAGAGCCAAGGCTAACGTTAAATTATAAGGCACTGTATTCCCAGACAGACCTGCAAAGGCGCTCCCATTATTGGCTGCACAGGAGGTAAAGGCATAGAGCATCTCGCTAAATCCATGCGGGCCCGCATTGCCAAGCCCCGCTAACCCCCAATGACTAAAACAGGCCATCGCAGTCAGCGCGTGCACCACCAACACAAAAGGCAAAAGAGCCAGCATCGACATCTTCATGTCAAACGTTTCAATTTTCTTCCCGAGATACTCCGGCGTTCGGCCAATCATCAACCCAGAAATGAAAATGGCTAACAGAACAAACAAAAGCACACTGTAAAGCCCCGCTCCCACCCCACCAAAAATCGACTCGCTAAATTGGATGTTGAGCATCGGCACCAACCCCCCAATAGGAGTCAACGAATCATGACAGCAATTCACCGCCCCACAAGAGACGATCGTCGTCACACAGGCAAAAAGAGCGGACCCAAATAGCCCAAATCGCTGCTCTTTCCCCTCCATATTTCCACCCACAATCTGCAAATCCTCCATCTGAGGATTGCCAATCGCTTCACACATGGTGCAACACCACACCCCCGCCACAAAAACAACCGCCAAAGCAATGATAATACACCACGCATGCTTCGTGTTTTGCACGCTTTTCCCAAAATAGTAAATCTGAGCGGCAGGAATCAGTAAAATGGCAAGCCACTCTAAAAAATTGCAAAACGGCGTCGGATTCTCATAAGGATGGGCCGAATTGGCATTCGTAAAACCACCCCCATTCGAGCCCAGTAACTTGATCGCTTGCTGAGAGGCAATCGGCCCCTGCGCAATCACCTGCTCCGCCCCTTCCAACGTTTTCGCATGCACGTAACTGTGAAAATTCTGAGGCACGCCAACCCCCATGAAACAGACAGCCGCTAGAACTGAAAAGGGGAGAAGCAGATACAGGCAGATTCTCACAAGATCCACCCAAAAATTTCCGATCGTATGAGCGCTTTGTCGCGCCATCCCGCGCACAAGCGTCGCCGCAGCGCCCAGCCCCACCGCCGGCGATACAAAATTTTGGACTGTCAACGCCGCCATCTGAGACAAATAGGACATCGTCGACTCACCTCCATAGTTTTGCCAATTTGTATTGGTCATAAAACTCAAAGAAGTATTCAAATTGAGATCCCACGAAGGAGCTCCAAACTTCTGCGGATTCAACGGCAAATAATATTGAAACGCCAAGATGAGATACACGAAGATGGCAGAAATGAGGCTAAACGCCAGCAAACTCATCAAATACCCCTTCCAATCCTGCTCAAGAACAGGATCAATCCCCGCCACACGATAGATCCACCTTTCCACCGGCCTGAAAAGAGGGTCGAGAAACGTTTTTTCACTCGGGTTCAACACTTGGAAAAGATAGATCCCAACCGGCTTTGTCAGCAGCATCACCACAACTAAAAACAAAATCAATTGCAGCCAATCCATCAAAATTTCTCCGGCCAAATGACAGACACTAAAAGGTATCCGAGCAGACAGAATGACAAAAGCAGCAAGACGATTTGGAACTCGAACATATTTTTTTTGTATTCAAAAGTTCCACTATAAATCAATAGAAAACAGGTTTGTAATTATACCGTTCCCAGAACAGAGTGGGATAGAGCTGTTTGCCCGTCGCACCGATCGCACCGCAATCTCGGAGCCAAGCCGCCATGGAATAACCAATGCGCGTACGACTCGATTTGGCGAGAAATAGATCGAGCGGCATCGTGATGGAAAACCCTTTATCATAGTAGCGTTGCCCATTGACCCGGTCTTCCGCATTGGTGAGCGTATACCAAAGGCCCACTCTCAGCCCGCTTTGAAAGGTGCGCCCCCCTTCGATCCGAATCCCCTTGTCGCGAGCCAAAAATTGCCCCGCGCTGATTTTAAAATCGAGAGATAACGGCCTATACTGGTAATAGAAATCCACAAAATACTGAAACCCCGTATACGGGACAAAAATGGGACCGTGATCGGTGAGTTTGCGCACCTTGTGTTGAAGCCCAAGGCCATAATAGTTTCTTTTGAGCAGCGTGGCCGTTTGAAACCCAATCGCCCAATTCACATTGACCGGATAATAGAGCGCCTCCAGAGCAAGCCCCGCATAAGCCATCTCAAAATACCCCAAAGCAATCCGAGAAAACCACCCCAGCCCCATGTTCCAGCTCTTTTGCACAAAAGCTTGGTCGATGTGCCAGGAATTGGACTGGTTATACAGGATCGAGTCGGTTCGGACATTGATCAGACGGGACGGATTGAGGAAATCTTGCGCCTCAATGTTCTCTGTGCTCGATTTGATGGTGTAAGTGCCGCAAAAATTGTAGTAGATTTCATCCCAAAGATACCCTTCAGGGTTTAAAGCCAGCCCCACCTCATACTTAAATTTGCCGCGCGATGAACCCAAAAAAGAGCGAAACCAGGGACGAAAAGTGAGAAGCCAAATCGCTTTGCGTCTGTGAAAAAGGCTCGCCGCCTCATATCGATTCGGAGTCCAAGAGGCCTCTTGAGGAGGCGCGATCACCAGCAGCTCATTCTCACTCATACACCCTTTCGCATATCGCCTTAAATCCTCCAGGCGAAAACGGTACTCTTGGACAGGCACTCCATCCGCCTCGGTGACCACCGTCGCCGTCGAAAGATTGGACGGCGCTAAGGCCGCCAGAACATATTGAATCCGGTCTCGCACCACCCTCTCTTCTCGATAGCGGACATTGACCAGCTTCATCCAAAGCCGATCTTGACCGCATGCTTCAGGCACCAGATACAGATCATAGAGATCAAACCCTTGCTCCTGAAACGCGTAGGCGAGCTCTTGAGCCAGCTCCGCTTGGCTGCGGAGAAGACCAATGGGCTGCGTATCGATCGGCGCACAGTAAGGAGCCGGATCGTGGGTCTTGGGGATAAACCCTTTGGAACTGCCTAAATTGTAGTTGAGCGCAATGCTTCCAGCCAACTCTTCCCCACGAAGGGTGTTGCCCGAAAGGCGAATCAGATCCCATACGGTGAATTGGAGCCCAGCATTGATCCGGCTCTTCACTGTGCGCCCCCGCGGGTGCTCGTGAATGTGCCGTTTATAATCATTGGCATCATACTCTGCCGCCAACGTCAAATCTTTTAAAAAACAAGGGAGGCGCCGAAAAGGGGTCCAAGCCACCCCCCCATATAATCCTTGAATGCGGCCATTGCCCCAACCTAGCGTGGCCTCCATATTCCAACGGGAGAATTCTTGCGTGGCCGCCACATAAAACGACTCAAACCGACACGTCCCCATGAAATCATTCCACCCAATGGCCAAATCGGGCAGAAAAGAAATCCCATCCTCTTTGCGCAAGAGAATGAACTTCAGATTCGCAGCTCTTTCCGCAGAGTCCCCAAACCCCAAATGGCCCAATCGCTCATCGGGCTGATTGTGGAAGATCCAATAGTTGCCCGTCGCCTCCAAATGGTCAAAAAATTGAAACCCCAAGCTCCAAATATGATAAGGAGGAACGTACGCAAACCCAAATCCAAGCACCCCCGCCTCAAAGCTGCGAGCCGACGGCATCGTGAAATACCCCCCTTGGAGCTGATCGTTGATCACGAGAGGAAGGCGCTCTTTGAGGTCTTTGTCGATCTGAGCCACCCTCTCCAGATCTTTAAAAAGCCGGCAAGCGGGGGGGTCATCCAAGTAACACGAGTCTTGCGCCGCCAGGACAAGGGGGCAAAATAAGGAGACAAACCGGAGAAGGGATCCACCTAAATAGGCCAAAATCGATGAACCTTTAAATTGCCAACACCCTCTTACGCGGACCATGAATGAGAAAGCGTAGGACTCTATAGACTTTTCTTGCAAGAGAGAATTTGAACATTATTTTGCTTGCCTCTATACTCTCCATCAATAGTTTAGACAATTTTTTGGAAAGGACCATGAAAGATACGGCTTACCTCAAAGACTTGCGCGAGCGGATAGAAAATAACGACTACCCAGGTTTTTTGAAAATCTGGGAAGAGTATTGCTATGGAGATCAACCCGATGGGGAGGAGATGGCCGCGATTTTGGAAGCTGTTAAGGCCTCCGATTTGGCCAAACCCTTCGGCCTCCATGTAGAAAGAGTCCTTCCTCTTTGGAGAATCCTCACAGACGCCAAACAGGCCCACAACGTCCTCAGATTGATCTGCGATTTGCAAACCACGAACAGCGAAGAGCTCGCAGATCTCAGCACCGAATATCTGCGCAATCAATTTCCGAATGATCCTCTCCTCTCTGAGAAGCTGCGCCTCGTCGGCCTCAGAAATCGAGAAAGATTCCAAGGCGCCATCCGCAATTTCGAACTCCTCACCCATATGAAAAAAGGGAATTTTGTCTTTCATACAGGCGGTTGGGGAACCGGCGAAATCGCCGATGTATCGCTGGTCCGCGAAGAAATTTCCCTTGAATTTGAGTACGTGATTGGCGTGCAACATTTTTCTTTTGAAAAAGCCTTCAAAACATTGATCCCTTTGCCCGTGGAGCATTTTTATTCCAGACGTTTTGGCAACCCAGACGCATTAGAAAAAGAGGCGAGAGACAACCCAAGCGAACTCATCCGACTGTTGTTGAAAGATTTGGGACCAAAAACAGCCGCGGAGATCAAAGAGGAGCTGTCAGATCTCGTCATTCCCGGAGAGGATTGGAATCGATGGTGGCAGACGGCAAGATCTAAATTGAAAAAAGACACCAAAATCGAGTGTCCCAAAGAGCTCAAAGACCCATTCCGCCTTTTAGAGGAAGAGGTGCCCCACGAGGTGGCGTTGCACAAGGCGCTCGAGGCGAAACCAGAGGTGAACGCCACGATCCAGATGGTTTATACTTTCTTGCGCGATTTTCCTGAGACGTTGAAAAATGCAGAGTTCAAGGCCTCTTTGGAAACGAGGTTTAAAGAGGTGCTGACGCAAGAGAAGCTGAATGACAGCCAAAAATTGCAAGTGCTGTTTTTCCTAGAAGATCTCCATGTGGGAGACACCAAGCAAGAGGTGCATAAGCTCGTGACTCATCTACACAACACAGCCGATGTGATTCGGTCGATGGGCGTCATGGGATTTCAAAAAAGAGCTCTGCAAGAAGTCAAAAAATTGCGCAAAGATTGGACCGAGATCTATTTTGATCTTCTCTTTACAGTCGACCAGAATTTGCTGCGAGATTTTATTTTGAGTGAGGCCGATACGGCGCAAAACAAAGAGGCTTTGAAGCAAAAATTGAATTCTTTGTTGATGCATCCTCTATCATTTCCTGAAGTGTTTATTTGGTATTTCCAAAAAATCATCGATAAAAAATCAAAACTTCCCTTTTCCGATCCTTCTGGGAAAAACCGGTTTTTTGAAGGGATCCTCATCATTTTAGACTTTTTGGAAAAGAAACCGCAACATCGCGACCTTGCGAAGAAGGTCATCGGGCTCTTGACAGCCGATCGATATAAGATCGTGCGAGACATTATGAGTCATTCGAATTTGGATGAGGTGAAGGAGTATCTTCTGTTAGCGACCAAGTGCAATTCGCTCACTGACCATGACATTAAAATTCTTCACTCTCTGGGAGAAGTGGTCCATCCCTCTTTAGCCCGTTTAAGAAAAGACAAGGACAGAGTGGTGCCTGAGGAAAATGTGATTTGGACGACTCAAGAAGGGTTCCATAAAACGCAGCTCCGGATGCAGCAGATCGCAACCGTGGAAACGGTCAATAATGCGAAAGAAATTGAAGTGGCGAGATCGCATGGCGACTTAAGGGAAAACGCCGAATTTAAAGCGGCGCTCGAAAGGCGCGATCGGCTGCAGGCGGAGCTCAAATTCCTGTCGGATCAAATCAATCAGGCTCGGATCATCACTCCTGAAGATGTGAAAGCCGATGAGGTGGGCATTGGGGCTGTTGTCCATTGCCGCGACTCGAAGGGCGAACACCTCCATTTCACCTTGCTTGGACCGTGGGATGCCGATCCAGAAAATCACATCCTTTCCTTCCAATCAAAGCTTGCGCAAGCGATGAATGGGAAGACGATTGGAGAAAAATTTGAGTTCCAAGGGGACGTCTTTACGATCACCGATATCGACAATTATTTTGATCAGAAAAAATAGATCAACTATTGTGAAAGGACCAAGGAAGTTGTTATGCCGTCCTCTCACATTGAATTAGTCATCGCTAGCACGAATGTCCACAAGGTGCGCGAACTGCGGAACATGCTCAAACCTTTGGGCTGTTTCGATCTTTTAAGTCTTTGCGATTTTCCCAACTATGTCCAACCCGAAGAAACGGGGACGACCTTTGAGGAAAATGCCCGTTTAAAAGCAGAACATGCGGCGAAAGCATTGGGCCGCTGGGTGATCGCTGAGGATTCTGGGCTTGTTGTGCCTGCCATCAATGGGGAACCGGGCGTCTATTCGGCCCGTTACGCTGGCAAAGATGCAACCGATGTGGAAAACCGCAAAAAACTGCTCGATGCGATGCAGCATCTCATCGACGAAGACCGGCAAGCCTTTTTCGAATGCGTCATTGCTCTCGCTTCGCCTAAAGGGGTGAAAAAATGCGTGAAGGGCTCCTGCGAAGGGCTCCTGCTCGCCAAAGAGCGGGGCGGTGGCGGCTTTGGCTATGACCCCTTATTCGTAAAGCACGGCTATAACAAAACATTTGCCGAGATTGGCGAGTCGGTCAAAAACCGCATTTCCCACAGACGCAAAGCGTTAGACAAAATCCTTCCCGTCCTTGAATCTCTCATGGAAGCGGGATGATCTATTTGATCGACGGCTATAATTTGATCTTTAGCCTGATTCAGTCGAAGGAGAGCCTGCAAACAATGAGACAGAAGGTGATCCATTATCTGCAAAAACGGTTTGCTGCGCGCAAGATGTCAGGAACCCTTGTTTTCGATGGAGCTCATCTACGCGATGAAGAGAGCGGCCTGTCCTACCCCAGTCCGCTGATTGTCGCCTATGCGCCCAAAGGGCAAAGCGCCGATGAATATATCGTAGAAAAGATTCGGGTGTCCAAGAACGCTAAACAGATCACCGTCGTCACGAATGACCGAGGCCTTGCAATGCACGCCAAATCTGCGGGAGCCAAAGTGATGGAAAATCACGCCTTTATCACATGGCTGCAGAAGAAAAAGAAAAGACAACGGAGCGTGGACGTGCAAGAGTCCCCCAAAAACATAGAGCGGCTCGAAAAGATCTTCGAAGAGCGATTAAAACGGGAAGACGGTTAAAAGGCGTAGATGAATTCCACTTCGTATTGTTTGTAGTGGATGTTGGGCCCAATCGACTTATTGAGCGTGGAAGAGTACTTGAAACTTTGGAACACGGTCAAATTGTCTGTGAAGGCGTACAGAGCATCGATCTCAAAGCCCTTGAAATTGCCTGACCCCACAGCGGTGGCTGCGGTGGTAGCGCCGCTGGAGGGGTCTCCATTATCGTTGTTGGTATAAAAGCCGACGCCTGCTGCATTGCCCCGCCCAATTCCACTATTGTCAAAATCGGGAACCGCTTGCGCCTGACACCATTGATAGTTCGCATCGATGGAGAAATCGTACTGCTTTCTGACGAGCCCTATTGTCATGCCGGTATACCAGCCCCAATTTTGCCGTTCGTTATGCGTTTGGGTGACTCCACCAGCGAGATGGTTCACTAAGCCTGCCGCATAAAACTTGATGAGCCGTTTTCCGATCCACTCGGGATAAAATTGGTAATACGCCAAATACTGAGATACCAAGAATTTATAGCGCACATTGTCGATCTCATTTGCGGCGGGCTTGTACCAATCGATGATCGAATATTTCATATTGAGCCCCACATTCGCAATCTGCAATGCCCCAATTTCCATCACATAGGCGTAGTGATTGGTGCGGTCATT
>JAGWZL010000027.1 GCA_018968815.1 Verrucomicrobiota bacterium
CGACTCCGCGCGCTGCGCCCCCGCGCCCAGCAGGCTTCATCTCACTTCGATAAAACGCGTGCTCGGCTCGGGGGTGTGCAAAGCACTACCCCCACGCCCGAAACGGGCTCTCGCCTGTGCTGCGTTTTCTCTTTGCGAGATGAAGCCGCGGGCTGGCGCATCGGCCCCATCTACGATGGGTCCCCCCGCGCGCCAGGCATAAGGGGGAGGCCCCCTTCGCATCCCCCACGCTTCGCGTAAACAAAACGATCTTTATGGGTGCGAGAAGGCAACGCTACCGCGCACCCATAATTCAAGGGCTGGCGCATCGGCCCCATCTACGATGAGTCCTCCCGCGCGCCAGGCATAAGGGGGAAGCCCCCTTCGTTCCGCTCTAGGTTGTTTGTAAATCGTTGACCGTTATTGAGAAGCAACCAATCTAATGGTTTATATCATATTGTTGTTTCGATTATACCGTTATAGTTTATGTTATGTAAATATCTGTTGACAAACTATTTAAAACTATTTAAAATTATTGCAATAATTTAAATTGTTGTGCATATGGTCAATAAGACTTCATTATTAGAGATAGCATCTCATGAGCGTAGCTTGCCGAAGGACCCGTGGAGTGAGGTTATAGGGTGGCTGCCGCGACCTGAGCAATTGAGGATCAGAAAAGTGAGCCGGCTCTGCTGTCAGGCTTTTACACAGTACCTGGAGAAATACAATAAGTATTGCAAGGAACACCATAAGAATTCAGTATCGAAGCAAAAAGAGTATTCACGGATAGAAGCGTGGATTTACGCGGGATTTTCCTTGCCCTGTTACACCTTCAATGGGCGTCTGCGTAACGACTGTGTCGTGAACCATTTCGTCTTTTCTCGAAATGGAACGCGTCTTGCGATGGCATTTCATGACGACAGCGTTCACATATGCGATGTAGCCGAGGGCCGCTGCCTTCCTACTTTACTTAAGCATACGGATGAGGTGACGTCTATCGCCTTGTTTCCAGATGGAAAGCGTCTTGCGACGGCATCTCGGGACAACACAGTCAGAATATGGGATGCCGAACACTGGGATGTAGACGAACACAACGAACCCATGGCCCGCTGCCTTGCTACTTTAAGTGGGCATACGGATAAGGTGACGTCTAGCGCCTTTTCTCCAGAGGGCACGTTTATTGCGACGGCATTTCAGGGCGGCAGCGTTCAAATATGGGATGTAGCCAAGGGCCTTTGCCTTGCTACTTTACGTGAGCATACGGATGAGGTGACGTCTATCGCCTTTTCTCGAGATGAAAAGCGTCTTGCGACGACATCTCGGGACGGCACAGCCAAAGTATGGGATGTAGACAAACACATGGGCCTCTGCCTTGCTACTTTCGGGCCTCAGGTGTACCGTATCGCCTTGTCTCCCGATGGAAAGCGTCTTGCGACGGTGGCATCTGGGGACAACACAGTCAGAATATGGGATGTAGACGAACACATGGGCCGCTGCCTTGCTACTTTACGTGGGCATAGGAATTGGGTGACGTCTTCTATCGCCTTTTCTCCAGATGGAACGCTTCTTGGGACGGCATCTCGGGACGGCCCAGCCAACATATGGAATGTAGACGAACACAACGAATACATGGGCTGCCGCCTTGCTACTTTCGGGCGTGAGCCTGAGGCCCATGCGAGCCGTATCGCCTTTTCTTCAGATGGAACGCTTGTTATGACGGTATCTCGGGACGACACAGTCAGAATATGGTGCTTGAAGGGCCGCTGCCGTGCTACTTTACGTGGGCATACGGACCACCGGGCGGAGCGTATCGCCTTTTCTCCAGATGGAACGCTTATTGCGGCGGCATCTTGTGACGGCACAGTCAAACTATGGTGCTTGAAGGAGTCGCCCACATTGCCCGACTCTTTGAGGGGGGAGATAGAGAAAATTGGGCGCTTCATCCCATCGCCTGTAACTGCACCCGTCTCTTCGACATAGAGCGTCCAGCGCTTAGTCGACATCGTCTGAACTTCACCCGAACATGTGCAAGAGTCTTCCGCAACGTCCTATAAAATTTCCAATTTCAAGTTTCGGATTAGAGGTATCTGCAAGGTAAAAGACTGCCCACACACTCCACTTCTTGAGCAAGCAAAAATAGCTGCCCATAGGATGCTTGGGGTTTAACCCCTCGTTCCGTTCCAGGCTGTTTGTAAGTCGTTGACTGTGATTGAGAAGCGACAAACTAAAGGGGTTATATCATGTTGTTGTTTCGATTATACCGTTATATTTTCTGTTGTATAAATATATGTTGACAAACTGTTTAAAATGATTTAAAATTATTGCAATAATTTAAATTATCGTACATATGGTCAATAAGACTTCATCATTAGAGGTAGCATCTCATGAGCATTAATAGTGTGCCGACGACAGTTTTGGGTGAGGTTGTAGGGTATATGTCGCGACCTGAGCAATTGGAGAGCAGAACAGTGAATCGACACTTCTGTGGGGCGTTTACACAGAACATGATGATGAAATACGGTGAGTATCTAAGGCAACACAATAAGAATTCAGTATCGACGCAAGAACAGTATCCATGGATAGAAGCGCGCATTTACGCGGGATTTCCCCCGCCCTGTTGCACCTTACCTTATTGCACTTTAAATGGGCATGCGGATGTGGTGCCCCGTGTCGCCTTTTCTCCAGATAGAAAGCGTCTTGTGACGGCATATGATAACGGCACAGTCACAATATGGGATGTAGCCAAGGGCCGCTGCCTTGCTACTTTATGTGGGCATGCGGATGTGGTGACCCATGTCGCCTTTTCTCGAGATGGAAAGCGTCTTGTGACGACATCTAGGGACGGCACAGTCAAAATATGGGATGCCGAACACTGGGATGTAGACGAACACACGGGCCTCTGCTTTGGCCGCTGTCTTGCTACTTTACGTGGGCATACGCACCCCGTGCTGCATGTCGCCTTTTCTCCAGATGAAAAGCGTCTTGTGACGACATCTTGGGACGGCACAGCCAAAATATGGGATGCCGAACACTGGGATGTAGACGAACACACGGGCCTCTGCTTTGGCCGCTGTCTTGTTACTTTACGTGGGCATACGTACCCCGTGCTGCATTTCGCCTTTTCTCCAGATGAAAAGCGTCTTGTGACGACATCTGGGGACGGCACAGCCAAAATATGGGATGTAGACGAAGGCCGCTGCCTTGTTACTTTACGTGGGCATACGCACGCCGTGCTGCATGTCGCCTTTTCTCCAGATGGAACGTTTTTTGCGACGGTATCTTGTGACGGCACAGTCAAACTATGGTGCTTGAAGGAGTCGCCCACATTGCCCGACTCTTTGAGGGGGGAGATAGAGAAAATCCGGCGCATAATCTACCCATCGCTTGTAACTGCACCCGCATCTTTGACATAGAGTGTCCAGCGCTTGTCCGACGTCCGTTGATCCACCTCCCTCCTTTCTTATGTGGCTTCTTGGAGGGGCCTTTGAGAGGCGATAAGCTGCTTATTGAGCGCCCGCACTGAGAGAATCCAGAAGAGAATCGTAAAGGCAATCAGCGGGATCAAAAAATGAGTGATCGAGAGCACTGACCCTGTCCCCGCCAGCTGAATCAAAAAGATCTGGATCCACGCCGCGCCCGATTTGCCTAAACGAGAACCAATCACATCCACCGCAGCTTTCCCCTTCACCTTCGACTCCTGGTCCAGAGGAATGTAGGACATCTCCTTGGTCGGATCAAAAAAGGCATACTTCATCACCTTGTTCGATACGTTTTGAAAAGCCCCAAATAACACAATCGGCAAAAGAGGAGCCGCTCCCAACCAACCCTGATTGAGAAATAAAGTCAAAAAGACCAAACTCGTTAAACCAATCACAATCGGCGGTAGCTGCGCACAAAAATGCCAGCCCAGTTTGCGGATAATCATGCTCCCAAAGAAAATAGTAATGCAAAATGAACAAAGCCCCACAGAAGAGGTCACATTCGCCATGAACGATTGATAGGCCCCCGTATCAGGAAAAGCCAGCTTCAGATTCGCCTTCCAAGTCACCTCTACCAAATTCACAGTCAGCCCATAGGCCACGACCATCACCGCAATCAGACGCAAAGAAGGAGAGCGCACAATAAACTTTAAACTGTCCAAAAGCGATAATTTCGTCTTTTGGTCCAGCGTCCGCTGCTGGTTCTCCGGCTGGTAAAGCCGCGCATCTTTTAAAATCACATGCGTCAACAGCCAGTGCAACGCCATAATCATCAGACCAAACACAAGAACACATAAACAAAGACTCTGCAACGCCAAATTAAAATGGGTCGCCAAGTACTTGCCCGTAAAATAACAGACCAATGGACCCGTACATATCTGCGCCATGTCCCCACCCGCTATAAACAGATGATAGCACCTCTTCGCTTCATTAAAGTTGCAAATCTGATTCACAAACCCCCAGAAAAGAAGGAAAATCACAATCTGCCCCCATAACTCCGCCGTCACAAAAAAAATCGACTGCACCCAATTGCGATAAATCGCAATCCAATGGGCATTGTGCTGCCCCACCTTCTCTACCAGCCAATCCGCAGATGCATGAGGAGAAAGGCTGTCGATATGCGGATAGAGCACAAACCCAAACAGAAGAACAAACCCAACAAAAAAGGTAATAATGCCGTAAAAAAGAACCGAACGCCGGAACAGATTCGTCAATTTTGAATACAAAATCACCGAACCCAATGCAATCGGTAAAACAATCCACCCCTTCAAAATCGGAATCACCTCAGCGCCAGACCCTTTGGCCGTCACAATGAACGCATCCTTCATGTTGGTCAGCACCCCATAGGTGAAAGAAATGAAAAACTTCATGAAAAGAAGAGGAAGGATTTTTTTCAGCTCGTAGCCATGTATCGGCCAGAGGCGCTGCAGCCACCTAGCCTGTGGAGACGTTCCCCCAAGTGCCATCCCAAAATCCTAAGATCTGATTCTTGTGCATTTATACCTGACTCGTGTATAAAAGTCACCCATGATTCACCTCAAAAAATTAATTCTGCCCTGCGTAACGATCGCCGGCGTCGCCGCCGCCACACAGCTCGATTTTCAAAGATTTATGGCTCAGAAGCAGTCTGGCTGCGCTTTTTGCACCGCCAACATCTTGGAAAGGCAAACCTTTTATCGCGGGGATAAAAGCCTCGCCATCCTCACGCAT
This sequence comes from Verrucomicrobiota bacterium, assembly GCA_018968815.1. Lineage (GTDB taxonomy): Bacteria > Chlamydiota > Chlamydiia > Chlamydiales > SM23-39 > REEB52. The sequence goes on from JAGWZL010000027.1 coordinate 5,169, forward strand.
AAGCCTGCGGTGGAGGGACATGTGTTGATCATTCCCAAAAGACACGTAGAGCGGTTCGAAGAGTTGACCCCAGAAGAGGTGGCAGAGATGGGAGAAACGATCAAAAAGGTCGATGCCGTGGTGCGACGCGCCTTTGGGACAAAAGGTTCCGTCATCGTACAAAAAAATGGACGGGAGGCCGGACAAACCGTTCCCCACGTCCATTTTCACTACTTGCCCGCGTCGCGCGGGTTAGCATTGAATTTTTTTCTATCGCCTTGGCTTAAACCCAAGGACTCTGAACAACTCATGCGTTTAAGAGAGACTCTTTCCGCAGAGTTTTCAAAATATGACGCCATTCACGCCAGTCCTCCCGTAAACTCTTCTTTGCAGCCCGAATCTGGACGGGGTCGAGCATAGACTGCAGCTGCGCAAGGGTGGTAGAGAGCCGGTCGGCCACCTCTTGCACCTTTTGAACGGCTGCCGACTCTTTCAGCTTCTGCACCAGTTCATCTTTATGCTGCAAAAGGAGATGGCGGGCAATCCGATAGTTGTTCACCGTCTTCAGATCGCTTGCCAACCCGAGCTTGTACAGAGTCCAAATCAGCCACTTCGTAGGATCAAAATGGTACCAGCGGATCCCATTCCGATAATCATAGGCAAATGTATGGTGATAATTGTGATACCCCTCGCCATAGGTCAATAGAGAAATGAGGTAGTTGTCCACCGCGCTATGCTCCTGGCTGTAGTCCCTGGTCCCCCAAAAATGGGCGAGCGAATTGATGCACCAGGTCGTGTGGTGCAACAGCAACGTGCGCACCCACCAAGCAAACAGAAAGGCCCCCAAATAATCATTGAATAGCCAGCCCACGGTCAGAAACGTCATGACGTTCGCCACCACCATCAGAACAGGATAGTATTTGTGCTGGAAAATCAGCATCGACCTCCGAGAAAGATCGGAGATGACCTTGGAATCGATCGGTACTGATTTCTTGAACATCCAAAGAATGTGGGCATATAAAAGACCTTTTTTGACCGAATAGGGGTCTTTGTCCGTATCTACATGAGCATGGTGCAGCCGATGGTCGTGAGTCCATCTGAGCGCGCTCCCCTGCGTGGCAAGCGTCGCAAAAAACAGCAACACCGCATCGACGGCCGGATGCATTTTATAGCAGCTGTGAGAATAACAGCGGTGATAGCCCGCGGTCACAGCAAGGCCAGAAATAAACACCAAACTCAACGTCGTCGCCACAAGACCCCACGAAGGGGTGTGGGACATAAAGTAGATCGGTAGGGCAATCGCTAGAAAGAGATGATACCCAATAATATAAAGAAATGGAGCCCAAGCAATTTTTTTCATATTGTCTCTCATTGTATCTGGTTGTCTAGAATTAGAGTAATAGAATTCACAGTATAACGCAAATTTTTAGGGGGTGGCCCATCTGGAAAAACGTGTCCCAAGTGGGAATCGCAGCCTCGACAGAGCACTTCATACCGTTGGAAGGGGAGCGTCCAATCCTCGAGGTAGTAGACCGATTTTGAATGGAGGGGTTTTTTAAAACTGGGCCAGCCTGCCCCAGAATCGTACTTGTCGTCTGAGGAGAAAAGGGGATTTTTGCATGCGGCGCAAATGTAGGTGCCCGTCCCTGTTTCGTACAGGTAGGAGCCGCTAAACGCCCGTTCCGTCCCTTTTTCCCGCATCACCCGGAAACGCTCAGGTCCCAACACTTCGGGAGACCAAGTGATGAGAAAAATCCACAAGAAAACCATATTTTCATATATAGTGGAGGAGAGGTGATTCATGGAAGAACAGATTGAAGCGCGCGCAACGCCGGCAGAAGTTTGGAAACTTTGGCAGCGGGCGCACCCCATCGAATCGGGACAAAAGGGAAAAGATAAATTCCGCTATCAAATTTTGGATGTGAAAGAGGGGGAGGCTTTTTCGATTGTTTGGAAAAGTCTTTTTGTGCGTCTGGTCTTTACGCACAAGGTGCAGCCGACTGAAAAAGGGTCGATGATCTCCTATCATGTGCAAATCAAAGGTCCCTTTGCTTGGGCGGTGCGGCGGCTCATTGGAAATAAGATCCGCAACAATTTGCAGCTCGTCCTCAAGGCGATCGTCAAAGAATTAGAATACCAAAGTGTAAAATAACCGAGCGGTGGGTGAAGATCTCAGCGCATAGCCCGGTAAAAAGCCGCGTGTTTTATAGCCGAGTTCTACCTCAAAGCCATTCATGCGGTGAATGCCGAAGATCAATGAGCCGCCCCATCCAAATGTCATCGAGTGTTGCTGCGAGTATGGGTACAACGGATTGTTTTTGTTCGGTTTCAGAGAGAAATTGATCTCTTCAAAGGGGATGTTTCCCGGTTGTAAGAGCAAAATCGGTTGTCGCCAAAAATCGAATCTGCAGCCAATGAACCAACGGGAAAATTCCCACATTCTAGGCACATAGAATCCAAAGCCGCCGTATCGATTTTGCGAGTGATTGCCCCCTTTTAAATAGAAGTAGACCGGATTGCGTCCTTTGAGCAGGTAGTTTTCCAAATAGCATTCGGGTCCAAAAGGGGAGAGGGCGAGCCGAATGTTGGGCAAGTAGCCCCAGTTGAAAATGGGAATCATTGGGATGCGCGTCTCCTTGCCAGAAAGAACATAGCGAAACCAGGAATAGATGGCATAAAAGGTAAAGGGGTCTCCTAAATTCATCCAAGAGAGGGATCTCAGCCGAGCGCCGCTGATGAAGTTGTTTGTGTATGTGTAGTTGAGCGATTGAATGTACATTTGAATATCGTGCCCCTCGTCATCTGCATCGAGAATGTTCAGAGTGCCTATATAGAGGTTCAGATCGTGCTGGCAAAGTAAATATAAGACCGATTGACGTGGATCGATCCGATGAGACTCGAGCCATTTGAATTTGGTGAGGAGAGCCAAAATCGCGGTCGATTCGACGCCCGCCATGGCAATGGAGGTCTCCTCCGTGGTCGATAAATGAGGGCCAATGTCATAACTGGTGGCAGCGCCTCCATCGCCATAGGGCGGAGGAGGTTCGAAGCTGTAGCCTGCGACTTTGGCGTTTGGTTTTCCAATATCTCGAATTCGATAGCCGTGGCCAAACACTTCGTGCTGCACAACTGTGGCCAAGTAATTGACCGGCAGCCACGCTAAATACAGCTCACAGAGCCGCCAAAACCGAGCGCTCGCCGCTTTGCTGTAGCATACGCTCGTCTTGCCCAGGATATACCCATCGATCCTTTCCAAAGAGCGATGGGCAAAGAGAACATCTTCCCCGCCAGCGTAGGGAGAAAAATCAATATCCCAACCAAGCTTATAGGTCGCACAATGAAACTGCTGGATGGGACAATTGGCAGGTAGAAAGAAAGGAAAACAGAGAATTAGCCAGTAAAATTTAATGACGTTCTCTATATTCCCTTGACATTCACCGCTTCAGGACCCTTTTTTCCTTGCGCCATCTCGTATTCCACTCTCTGTCCATCGGATAGTTGGGTATGCGGGGTAGCGATATTGGTCACATGGACGTAAACATCACGTCCGCCATCATCGGGCTGAATGAATCCAAAACCTTTGTCTTTGTTGAACCACTTAACTGTACCTTTTGCCATAGATTACCTCGTTTTTTTGTACATCTCTTAAGAATGCCTTGGATGGAAAGAAAAATCAACCGATTTTTCAGAATTTCTCTAATCAATCAGAGAGGTTCGTGGGCTAGGACCGATTTTTCCCCTTCGCTTCTGGCGACCAGGATCGCGCAAGCGCTATCGCTGAATACATTGACTGTGGTGCGGCACATATCGAGCAGTCGGTCTACCGCGATAAACAGTCCGATCCCTTCCATGGGCAGTCCCACGACTTTTAAAATAATGATGATGGCCACTAAACTGGCCGATGGGACTCCAGCGACGCCCAGTGAGGCGATGAGAGACATGGCGACGATGAGGAATTGGGTGCCAAAGGTGAGATCGATGCCATAACTTTGGGCCACGAACATAGCGGCGACGCATTCATAGAGGGCCGATCCCGACATGTTGATGGAGGTGCCAAGAGGGACCACCAGCGAACAGATGCGATTGGATACGCCAGCCCGTTTTTCGACGCAATCCATGGTAATGGGAAGGGTTGCGGAGGAGGAGCTTGTCGAAAAAGCGGTGACGAGGGCAGGGGCCATGGCTTTGAAATGGCGCATCGGTTTCACTCGAGCCACAAATTTGAGCAGGATGGGGATTGCGATGAACATAAAGGTCGCAAGGCCCAGGATCACTGTGGCAAAAAAGAGAGAGACCGCTTTGAGAGACTGGATGCCGGTCGACATGAATGTTTTGGACACTAAGCAAAAGACTCCGACGGGCAATAGCTTCATGATGATCTGAGTCAGACGGATCATGGTTTGAAAAATGCCATCAAAGAAATTCTGCAAGGTGGTCCCTGGCGCGCCTTCGATTTTGGAGAGCGAATAGCCAAAAAGAAGAGAAAAGAAGATCATGCCCAACATTTCCCCTTTGGAAAAGGCGGCGACAATATTGGAGGGGATGATCGAGATCAAAACCTGCACAAAGACATTGGCGCCTGAGTGGGTAATTTTTTCTTTGAGGGCTGACGCGTCATCGGTGGAGAGCGCGACCGGTTCTCGACCTGGATGGAGGATGTCGACGAAAAACAGGCCGATGAGGATGGCGATCAGGCTGGTGGTCAGGTAGAAGAAAAACATTTTCCCTCCCAACTTGCCAAAGGCGCCTTCGTTGCCAATCCGGGAGACACCGGTGATGATGGAGGAGGAGACAAGGGGAACGACGACCAGGGTTAAGGCATTGAGGAAGATGGTGCCGATGACATCAACAATGGCGTAAAAAGTGATGCCGAAAATCCCGCTTTGCGCGCCCACCCAACTGCCAAAAATCATGGCGAGTAGAATGGCTAAAAAGACTCCCCATGGACGTTTATGCTTTTTTGTGCTCATAAAAGTTACGGGCTATTTTACCTGATCGGCTGGCTCAAGGAAAGAAAATTTATCTCCGATCTGAATATTGTGTTTTTCAAACCAGCCTTGGGGCACCTCGAGGGCATAGAGTGCGGGAGCGGTACACCGATATTTGACCAATTTATCGCCAATGGGCGGATCCATATCGAGGATGCGAATGAGCTTTTTTTCTTCATCAAAAAAGCCGATCGAGAGGGGGATGAGGGTATCTTTCATCCAAAAGGTGAGGCGGAAAGCTCGGTCGTAGATAAAAAGCATCCCCTTGCCCTCTGGAAGGTTCAATCTTCCCATGAGGCCCTTCCGGCGCGCCTCCAGGGTGTCTGCGATTTCGACGGTGAGCGTCTCTTTTCCGAGAAGGATGGTTTTTTCTGCTGCGAACAGCGAAGAAAGTAAGCTTAAAAAAATAAGAATCCGCATATGATATCATTATATGAAAAAAAGATTTTTCCTGTCTTTGTTTACGTGCGCCGCTCTGCATGCTGTTCACATCCCCACAGACACGAACCACCCTCAACCCTCACTGCTTGAATCTCCTTGGTTTACAGGGCCCCTTTTAGCCCCTTCTCCATTGACGATCGCGCCCGGGCACATCAACTACGAACCCTATATTTACGCGATTGCCAATGTAGGCAAATACGATCACCACTGGCATCCAGAAAAAAATGAGACGTTTTGGTCGATTTTCACGCAGCAATGGGTGGAGATTGGAATCAACTCGTGGATGGATTTTGAGTTTGTCTCCACCCTTTTTTACAATCACACCTCTGGAGCCAGCAAGTGGGAAGTGGGAGATCTCCCTGTCCAATTGGACTTCCAGCTCTATAAAAACTTAAAGAGGCTCGACCTGTGGAGCCACGCTTTGAGCTTCACCATCAAGGAAACGATCCCGATCGGAAAATATCGCAATCTCCATGCAAATAAAAAGGGAACAGATGTGGGGGGAGGGGGGTCGTGGCAGACAACGTTCATCCTCAACCAAGGCAACCTTTTCCACATCGGGGGAAACCATTTTCTCTCGTGGCGCAACTCGTTCCAATATACCTTGCCCGCTCCTGTACATGTGACAGGCCTGAATGTCTATGGAGGCGGTCCGGGCACAGATGGCACAGTCTATCCCGCTCAAATTTTTGCTTATGACACAGCCATCGAACTTTCTTTGACCCAAAATTGGGTCTTTGCCATGGATGTACTAGGGGTATGGACGGGCAAAAGCCGCTTTAAAGGAAAGACCCTTTTTCCCAATACAGCCCCTCCCTCTGTCCAATTCAGTTTAGCCCCAGCCATCGAATACAACTGGAGCGACGACATCGGTCTCATTGTCGGATCTTGGTTTACCATTGCAGGACGCAATGCAGACCAATTCGTCGGCGCTGTTGCTGCATTTAACTATTATCATTAAATATTTAAATACCTTTCTTTTTAATTGCATATATATTATAGTTCTTACGAAACCTTTAAAGGTGGTGTTTGTGGTTAATGTAAGTACAATTTTAGCAGCGTTATTCTGTGCAACTGCGCCGATTAGCGGTGTTCTGGCTGTGGAGCCGGCGAAGACGGAAGTCTCTCAAATGGAAGTGCGTTCGGGTAAGGAAAGAATTTCTGCGATCCGGAGTGCGTACCAGAAAGGGGAGTATAAGACTTTTTTGAAAGAGATGGACGAGTCGTATAAAAGGGCCGATTTGAGTGGTTTGATTCAGATGCGGCAGAAGCAGGTGCCGGTTGCTTTTCAAGAGAAGTGGGAAGAGCGATTTTTGAGTTTACAGAAGGAGAGGAATCAGGCTCTCATGGCGGTATTATCAGACACAGACGATTCGGCTTTTGCGAAGAGAGTGCGAGCGGCGACTGTGAATTTGCTGACACCGGAACAAGAGAAAGCGTTTTCGAGGTTAAATTCGTTCATTGCGATGGCGCCGAATACGGGGTCGAATGCGGATGAGAACAAGTTGATAGATATTGACTTAGAGTATGAGTATAAGATTTTGCATGCGAATGTGCCGGGCCAAGAGAGCGACAAGGATTTGAGTCTTGTGTTGCGCATGGAGAAGATGGACAAGATGGTGGCGGCATCCAAGACCTTCCAAGATAGCAAGCTCAAGCAGGCGGTGGGGATTGCGTCTGATGTGCACGATTCCATGTTAGCGCGCAATTTGGATGGAAACTATTTGAATGGTTTGCTGAAGAGCAAGGTGAAGCCGGCCAATGAGACAGAAGAGAAAGCGCTTGCTGTTTTAGCTCTTTATCAAGAGCAGTTTTCCAATCTGATGAAAGACATCGATCATGCGAATCGCTAAATGGTTCATGATTTCTTTAGTGGCGCTCGCATCGTGCGCCACTTTGTATCAAAAAGAGGGACTTTTCACGAATGGCTATTCAGACCTCAGGTCTGGCAAGGACACATTTGTTGTGACGTTTCGCGCCAATGAATTTACCTCTGCCGAGGCCGTGAAGGAGTATGCCCTGCGAAGGGCTGCGGCGGTCGCTCTTAAAAACGGGTATCGCTATTTCGCGGTGTTAGATGAGACTGGCAAAGGAAAACACTTGCATTATCCATCCATTCGGATGACGATTCAATGCTTCCACGAAAAGCCAAACCAGCCCGTCATCGACGCCCGGTCAATGTGACCATTGCCCAGAAACCATTACCCAGAAACCATTGCCCAGAATAGGACTCCTCTCAGGCGGGCAGAGCCCGTCGCTTCGAGCCGATTCACCCCCTGCAGGGGGCTTCATTTCTCGTCCTAACGGAAGCCAAGCAGTTGGCTTCCTTTCTTGGTCAATGTGACCATTGCCCAGAATAGGACTCGAACCTACACGCCTTGCGGCACCAGAACCTAAATCTGGCATGTCTACCAATTTCACCATCTGGGCAAAATAGATAGTTTACTCAACAAACGCCCTTTTCTTCAATGGGTTCCAAAATACCGATCCCCAAAATCTCCGAGCCCGGGCACGATAAACTTCCGATCATCGAGCCCCCGATCCAGGGCAACTGTATATAGGGATACCCCAGGATGATTCTTTTTCACAAAGGCTTGCCCTTCCGGTGCAGAAATCAGAGAGATCACTGTGCAATGAACCGCCCCCCGGGCCTTGAGGAGATTCAGGGCCAAATTTGTGCTCCCGCCGGTCGCCAGCATCGGGTCTAATAGGAGGATCTGGGCGCCAGAGGGGAGGGGTGGGATTTTCTCATAGTAAAGATGGGGGGCGACCGTTTTCTCATCCCTGCGGATCCCAATGAGTCCAATCGGCGCATGCATAAACTTTTCTTGAAAAGCGCTCAGCATGGAGAGGCCCGCCCTTAAAATGGCGTTCAGCACGACCTTTTGCCCTTGAAATCGGGGATAAATCTCGGATGCAACTAACGCAGAAAGACTTATGGCTGTTTGGCGGAATTCTTTAAGGGGGATATCCCGATCTCTTAAGCGGTTTAACAAGGCCTCTTTCATATTTTAAGGTATAACTAAACGCGATTCATCTATCAATAAATTTTTGCAGTTCAAATAAATAGCGAAATTTATTATAATATATACTAAAAATTAATGGTTAATATATGCATATGATTTCGTTTTTATCGAATTATCCACAATTGCCGTGGGTGGCGTGTGGGGCGGCAACTCCTCTCGGTCTTTATGTTGCATATCGAACGGTGCCTTGGTGCGGGCGAAAGATCTCTCAACTTGTACGCGGAGCGTGCAAGGGTATCGTGACAGAATTTCGCGCACCTCGCACTGCCGACCAGCTTAGAGAGCAAGCAGCGCGCCTCGAATTATCGGCTGAAGCGTTAACAGAGAAAGCACAAAAGGAACAGAAACAAACAGAGATAAAACGGGAAGTAGAAGAGTTGCGTAAGCGGATACAGGCTCTGGAAGGATCAGGTTCATTGCCTTTAGAGTTGAAGAGAATAGTGGAGAACAGAGTACAGCAACCGCCCCTGCATATCGAATTTCCCACAGAGGAGCCCAAGAAGATTAAGGAATCAGCTCTCATCAAAGCTTACCAGAAAGAAATAGATACAAACGCACTGAATAAAGCGGGCATGGTTAAGGATTCTTGGGATGCGGCTGCTCAATCTAAAATACAACAGCGGATTCGCAAATCGATGAAGGACCGAAAGATTAAGAAAAAGTACATCGATCAAGTGATCCAGAAACTCAACTTTCGCCGCTAATTTTTCGAATCGTAAACTGGGCGGGCGCTAAAGCCGATCTCTCGGATGGCGAAGATGGCTTTTGCGATGGGTTCCCAGGGGGCTTTTTTGTCGATGTGTAACAGCACTTCAGTTTTCGATTTATCTTCAGCCAACGCTCCGATCTGATATTGTCTGGCCAGTTCTTCTTGGATGGCTTGGACGGTTTCCATTGGATATTCTTGGAATTCGGTCATCCATTTATAACTGCCGGTAGAGGTGATGCTCAAGTTAATCTGCTGCATTTCTTTGGCCCGTAGCGAGGCTGCCCCTTTTTCTGGCTTGAGTTGCGCGAGCTCTATCTCAGCGTCGTAGAGCGCTGCCCGAGAAATCGCAAGAGTTGCGAACAGCGATAACATCAAAAAGAGGAAGTCGATCATCGGCGCAAAATTGAACGACTGCGTATGCTTTAATTCATCGTGCGGGACGAGCTCCATTCCTTTACCTCCTAATGAGAGAGCTTAACGTGAAGGCCTCATTTTCGACTAGGCTAAGCGTTCGGACCACTCGGTATTTGAGGGTGGTGTGGAAAATCATCGATAAGATGGCCACGATCAATCCCATTACGGTGGTTCCTACAGCGATCCCCAAGCCATCGAAGAGGGCGTTGATGCTCTCGATGGAGCGGTTCACATCGTAGAAGGCGTAAAACATCCCGATCACTGTGCCCAAGAGTCCCAACATGGGTGCGACGATGACAATGTCATTGAGGAGCGAGAGCCTTTGCCAAAAGGCGGACGCCGCCCGTTTGCCCTCTGATTTCATTGCATCGATCATCACCTGGGCGCCCAGCTGGCGGGTGATGAGGCCTGTTTTCATGAGTGCAGAAAGAACATTTTCTTTGGATTGGCACAGTTTTTGCGCTTGATCGTACTGTTCTTGTTCAAGGAGGCGTCTCAGTTCTTTGCGGAAGTTTTCAGGCATGATGTCTTTGGGTCGAAACGTGATGAGGCTGTAGAGCCAGATGCCCATCGAGGCGACAGACATCATCGCGAGGAGGCTGTAAATGATGGGGGAGGCGCTAAAAACTGCTTTGAGGTCGATGATCTGAGGCGTAGCCATGCAATATTACTCCTGGAAAATGGTTCAATTCGAATATAATGATTCTCCGTGAAAACGGCAAAAGATTTAATCATTCCTTTCACCTGGCATGAGAGGCATCCGGCGCTGCTCGATCGTTTTTTTTATGTGCCGGCTCAGTATGCATATAGTCAAAAAATATTTCCCTTTTTTGAACAAGAGCAGCCGCTCTACATCGAATACTGTAGCGGCAATGGGCAATGGATTGGGGAGAGGGCGAAGCAGAATCCTGGCAGCAACTGGATTGCTGTTGAGAAAAAATTTGAACGGGCCCGGAAAATTTGGCTGAAGAGTCACCGGGAGAATTTGCCGAACCTGTTCGTCGTCTGTTCTGAGGCGCTCACGTTCACCCGATATTATGCGCCTAAAGTTCGGGAGGTGTTTATCAATTTCCCGGACCCGTGGCCCAAGCATAGGCATGCCAAACATCGGCTCATTCGCCCTGAGTTTTTGAGCGCGCTTTGTCAGATTCTGGCCTCAGGCGGCAAAGTCACATGTGTCACCGATGATGCCCAATATGCAGGGCAAATCCTCAAAGTATTCCAAACGCCCGAATGGCGGCTCCTCTTCCAGACGACCGATTTGCCCGACTATGGAAAATCATTTTTTAAAGATCTATGGCTACAGGCGGGACGCACGATTTACTATGCGAGTTTTGAAAAAGTATGAAACTGTTTGCACGACCCCAAGACGATCTGCTTTGGCGCATTGAGGGAACTCCTTCGTTCTTTGAGTTCGAGCTTGGGTTGAATGAGCCCTTTTTTCCTTTAGAAGATGAAATGGTGTTCAATGCGCTCGCGGGGGCGCTCACCCGTTTTACAAAAGAGGTGTGGCCCCAGTATCCCGATGCAAAGATCATTTTATATCGAGGATCTGCCAATTTCAGCTCCCATTTTCTTTGGAGCGAAAACCAAGAGGCGAATTTTGCCCTTTGGAAAGAGGATAGGCCCACGTTGGATGAGGCGCAGCTCAAAAGGCTGTTTTGCGCTGAAGCCTATCTTGCTTATTTTCAAATGCTCGCACATAAACTGCCCGATGAACAGCCCATCACACTGATCTTGGATATGGAAAATACGGGCACCCTCGCGGAAGGGATACAACTGCTGTCCCCAGAGAGATTTGAACACTTTCAGGTGGAAGGATTCCATTTCCAATCCACTATGGGCATCTGTTTTCCTCCCGACTCGGAGTGCAGTAGCGACGTGCTCCAAGAACTCAATGCGTTCATGCACACACTGCCCCACTTTCGGCCAGTCTACGAAACGCATTTAACGGAGCAGTGGGACGGCCTCGACACCATCTACGTGTTACCAAATGCGCTCACGGAAAGGGGGAAACGGAAACTGAAGGGATTTGAAGCCGCGGGGGGCGTGGTGATGGGTTTGGAATTCCTCTGTAATGGAAAAAAAGTAACATGATAAACATGATCGGCGAAGCGCCGGCATGATCTGCAGGATAAATGAATCTATCCTGCGCATCCTGTTTTTTCTTTTTCAAGTTCGCGTGCAAATGAACGTAAGTAAACGGGCGTAAGTATCAGATTCCCAATTTACGGAATAAATCCTGAATATCCTTTGCTTCGACTAGATCTTTACCCTTTTCGATATTGTCAATGGCTTTTAATGTTTCTGCATTTGAGGTATTTTCGCTGTATAGATTTCCGTGAATCCATTCTACGATGATTTCTCTCACGCTTTTACCCAGTACAGCCGCAAGGGCTTTTAAGCGTTTATGATCTTCAGCGGGGATGTCGATCGTCATGCGAGACAAATTGCTTTTAGCAGTCATAGATAAACCCTCCTAAGCCTCAATTATACCAGATTTACAGAAACGATGTAACGTAAGCACCTTATTATGAAGGTGTTAATCTGTTGGTTTATAGTTTTTTGCCTAGCAAAGAATTTCGGGCTTTTCCCTCAAAGCGATCGCTGACGCTTCTCGTCTTTCGGGACCGATTCGCGCCCTGCATGGCGCTTCATTTCAAATCCCCACGCAATCCAAGCAGTTGGATTGCTTACCCCTCAATAAATTTCGGGGCAGAGGGATTTGAACCCCCGACCTACTGGTCCCAAACCAGTCGCGCTAGCCAAACTGCGCTATACCCCGATCGATTAGAGCATTAAGCTTACCAAACTCGGGTTTTACTTGTCATCCGAAAACTTTTTTGTCATTCTAGTTGGATGAGGTGATTTATGTTTACAAAGCTTCCTTCCGTGGCAGAGCTTCAGGCTAAGGCGGCCCATCCACTCGATATGGCCAAAACGTTAACTCCGGAACGCATTCAAAAAATGGCCGCCACCGCGGTCGGTTTCAAACTTCTCTTTGGCACCGAGCGGGTCGATGAGTCTATCCTCAAGGCCCTTTTTTCTTTAGCGCGGGAAGCAAAATGCATGGAAAAAATGGCCGCGATGCAAAGTGGCGAGGTGATCAACCGCATTGAGGGGTTTGAAAGCGAAAACCGTTCGGTTCTCCATACCGCCATGCGCGATCAGTTTGGCTCGCCGCAAACGGCCAGGCCCGCTCAAGAGGCGGCTGCCATGGCGGGGAGGGAGCTGCAAAAACTAGAAAAATTTCTGAAAAGCCAGGAAGGAAAATTCACCGATTTGATTCAAATCGGGATTGGCGGCTCAGACCTCGGCCCGAGAGCCTTGGCGATCGCGCTACAGCCCTTTTACAGGCCCGGCCATCGAGTCCATTTTATTTCTAATGTGGATCCGGACGATGCCAATGCTGTTTTGAGCGGCCTCGACTTGAAAAAAACGGTTGTGGTGGTGGTCTCCAAATCGGGCTCTACCTTGGAAACGCTCACCAATGAAGCGTTTGTCCGCACCCGCATGGAAAAGGCGGGGATCGATCCCAAAAAACACTTTGTCGCTGTCACGGGCGAAAAAAGCCCCATGGACAACCCCGAGCGCTACCTCGCTTCGTTTTATATGTGGGACTTTGTGGGGGGCCGCTATTCGGCGACCTCCATGGTTGGGGGCGTCTCACTGGGCTTTGCCCTCGGCTTTGACGGCTTCAAAGAGATTTTGCGCGGGGCGCACGAAATGGACCACCACGCATTGACGGCCGCACCCGAAAAAAACCTCCCGCTTCTGGCAGCGCTGTTGGGTGTGTGGAATCGCAATTTCCTCAAATACCCCACGGTTGCCATCATTCCCTATTCGCAGGCTTTGCTGCGCTTCCCGGCCCATTTGCAGCAGCTCGATATGGAGTCGAATGGCAAAAGGATCGATCAAAAGGGGAGCGCGGTGCCCTTTTCCACGGGCCCCATCATTTGGGGAGAACCGGGCACCAATGGGCAGCACTCTTTTTACCAGTTGATCCACCAAGGCACCGACATCGTGCCCCTCGAATTCATCGGTTTTCAACATAGCCAATATGGCCACGATTTAAACATCCAAGGGACTAGTTCCCAACAAAAACTCCTGTCCAACCTCTTTGCTCAGTCGATCGCCTTGTCTGTCGGGCAAACCAGTGACAACCCAAACAAGGTGTTCCCAGGCAATCGCCCAAATCGGATTTTGCTCGGAGACAAGTGCACGCCGCACAGTTTGGGAGCGCTGCTAGCCTATTATGAACACAAAGTCGCCTTCCAAGGTTTTATCTGGGGCATTAACTCCTTTGATCAAGAGGGGGTTCAGCTGGGCAAAAAACTGGCGACAAAAATGCTTCACCTCTTCGCCGGACAAAAAGAGGATTTTCCTCTCGGACAAAGCTATTTGGGGTTTTTAACTAAAATGTGATAGCCCTCTCCGCGAGGCGTTTGCGGCGTGGTGATAAAGACCTGACCTAAAGTAGAGAGACGCTCTTGAATGAGCGCTTGCCGCGCATCATCGAGCGCGCCGCTCAAGTCATCAAAACAAATGAGAGCAGGCGCGCCGACTCTCCGAGATAATCTGTCCCATTCAGCGAATTTGAGGGCGGCAATCGTTGTCTTTTTTTGCCCCTCGCTGGCAAACATGCGCGCGGGCTTGCCATCGATCAAAATCGTCAGATCATCCCGATGCGGACCTACCAAGGTAAGACCTAGTTCCATTTCTTTGCCCCGATTTTTGTGCAAAGTTTGCAAATAGGTTTTGGGATTGGCCGATAGTTGCAACTGCAACTCCTGTCTTTCAGCGACCAATTTGGGTAGATCTAATTCTTGGATCATCTCAGCTCTCGCTTTGCCAATATACTCAGCCGAACTGACCATTTCCGCCTCCCAACACTCAATCCCATCCAACGTTTTGCTTCGCAAAAGGCAATTGCGCTGCTTCATCGCCCTCCAAAACCGAGTCAAATGATGCACGTAGATTGGATCGCTTTGCGCTAAATGCAAATTCAAAAAACGGCGCCGTTCCATCGGCGATCCAGAAATCAATTCGAGATCATAAGGCGTATAAAGAACAGTCGGCAGAATCCCCAGCAAGGGATGAAACGTCGCGTACGTCGTCGCATCGAGCTGCACTTTCCGAGTCTGCCCATCAAAAGAGACTTGCACCCGTTGCAATATGGCGTCTCGCAGGATGTGCGCCTCGAGAAAAAAAAAGGATTCCCCAGATCGGATTAAATCGCTCAAAGTGTCGGTGCGAAATGAGCGCCCCGTCGCAATCAAATAGATCGCCTCTAATAAACTCGTCTTCCCTTGCGCATTGTCCCCATAGACAATGTTGAGTTTGTCCGCAAACGAAAATTGCGCCTCCGCATAATTGCGGAAGTTCCTTAGGTATAAAGATTTAAGGTGCACTTGCCACAGCTTCTTTGCGGGCGGGCGGGGCATCATTTAGGCGCATGGGCATGATCACGAAGAGCGCCTCGCTGGAATCGGTGATCAAGCCTGGGTTGTGTGGGTCGTTGAGGCCGAAGCGGACGGTTTCGTCTTTGCTATGGCGCAGGATGTCGAGGAAGAAATAGGGGTTGAAGGCGATTGCGAGATTGGGGCCGGCGTAGTCGACGGGCATGCTGACTCTGCCTTCGCCGATGTCGTGGCTCATGGCGGAGAGGAAGAGTTGTCCTGTTTCGAAGCTAAATCGAACGGAGCTGCTTGTTTCTGAGGTGAACAGGGAGACTTGTTTTAAGAGGGACATGAGTTCTTCTCTGTGGATGGAGAAGTTGTGTGCGAGCTGCGCGGGGATGACCCGTTCTACATCGGGGTATTGACCGGAGAGCAGTTTGGTGATGAGGGTGAGTTTGCCTGCTTCGAGGGCGACTTTATCGTGTGCAACGCTTAAGTGCACTTCTTCGTTGCTGTCGTCGAGGATTTTGGTCATTTCTTCGACGGCTTTGAGGGGAATGACGTAAGAGCCGACAATGGAGGCATCGATGGCAACGGGGGCATGAACGCGAGCGAGTCTTTTGCCATCTGTGCCGATAAAGGTTGCTTTTTGCGCGGCTATGCTGAATTGGACGCCGTTGAGCATGTAGCGGCTGTCTTCGCGAGCAGCGGAGAAGGCGGTTTTCGTGAGCATCTCTTTCAATTTTGCATGGGTGAGGACGATTTCTGGGGCGCCGGAGAGATCGGGGAGGGAGGGGAATTCGGCTTTATTCATGCCATTGATTTTAAAGACGGAGGTGCCCGTTGTGATTTCTGCGATTTCATTGGTTTGGGCGCTGATTTTCACTTGAGGCGAAGTGAGTTCGCGTACGAGTTGGAAAAATCTTCTGGCGGGCAAGGCGATAGCGCCCTCTTCGATGACTTTGGCCTCAACATACACTCTCATGCTAACAGTCAAATCGGTTGCGCTCACGATCAGTTGGTCATCGATGGCTTCGATCAAAACATTCGCTAAGATAGGAATCGCAGGTTTAGCAGCGACGATGCTTTGAATTTTGCCAATTAAATTGACCAGATCGATTTTGGAAATGACCGCCTTCATGATGGTAAGCCCCTTACAGTTTTTAGAAACGAAAATAATCGATTCGCGTCCTTGTGTCAACAGCCTTGGATAAGTTCATCTAGCACTTGCTGAAGCCGCACTCTAACAGAGTTGTCGCAAGGTTGCAGACAGTGATGAATACAATAGCCCAAAAGACGCACCGCTCCGGTATGCCCCAAATCATCGGGAAATTCTTGTCCTTGGTAAACCCGTATAGCATGGCTAGGATTGCGCACGCCAAGATCGAACAGGTGAAAATCAAAAACGCCCACATATACAGATCGATTCCCAGAACCGTCTTGTCATAGGCCGGAAACTCGGGACAAATATGCAAGGTGATTTGCCGGAGTGAGAAAAATCGCCCAATCATGGCGCTCACAATCGCCAACCCATAGTGCTGCACTTTGATGCCAAATCGGCAGTTCATGAGAAGGGCTGCCGCCACCCCAATCATCCCATAGCGCTGCAAAATGCAAAGATAACAGGGCGGGGAACCGGTCATGAATTGATAAACATACGCCGCGACGAGAAAGAAAAAGAGGGTGAAAATGAATAACAGGTTCAAGATTCTTTGCAGTTTAGCCATTTATAACCTGATGTTCAGGGCTTCGGTGGGGTGCAAGAGGAAAAAGAGGACGCAAAGGGCGAAATTAATGAGCAGTAAGCTAAATGCCAGGGTCGATTTGCCTCGCAACATGAGAAAATAACAGACCAGATAAATGAGAAACAGCGCCGCTAACATACCTTCAAATTATCGAGTAGCGCTTTATGAGTCAAGATCCCGCATCGAGCGCCTGTCCGCTTTCTCCTTGAGAGCGGCCCGCTTATCATGCGATTTTTTGCCCTTCGCAAGCGCAATGCGCACTTTGGCGATCCCTTTTTTGTTCAGATAGATCGCAAGAGGAATCACCGTAAGGCCCTTTTCATGCACCTTTTTGCGCAGCATTTCAATTTCCCGCTTATGCATCAGCAGCTTGCGGGGCCGCCTCTCTTCATGATTAAAAATGCTCGTCCCCCCTTTAGAATAAGGGGCGATGCTCGCATTCAAGAGGGTAATATCCCCCCCTCTGACATCGACATAGGCGTCTTGTAAAGAGCCCCCATGGTTCCGCAGAGACTTGATTTCGCTTCCAAGCAGGATGAGACCCGCCTCGAACGTCTCGAGGATTTCATAGTCGTGAGAGGCTTTGCGGTTTGTAACGAGTTCTTCCATCAATCTTCAAAGAAAAAGCGGCCAAATGGGGTCGCGGCAAAACAATCTCTGCCCCGACACTTTCCTATGGTAACCATCCCGAACTCATAAAGCCACTCAAAAATGGTCGCATGCAAGAGCTTCTTTTCCTCCTCCCCATAGACAGGCAAGGTATATTTCCAATGTTTGCCCCCTTTTTTGAGCATGACCACCGACTGCTCGTTCAAAGGGACTAACACCCCCTTCAAAAAGTCGTCGAAATAGACCCACCCCCCATGAAGGACCCGCTTGATCGATTTCTCCGCTTCCCGAACGTAACGCTCACCGGCCGAAAGGCTCAAAATGCGGTTCTGCGGATGGCGATAGAGAAAAAGAGCCCGGTTTTCTAAAGATAGGTCCAGCCAGGCGTCCCCAGCCTCCAAGGCGTGCAGCAGCCCCCCCTCATATTCCGCCAGCTTCAACAGGACCAGTTTTTCCACAGCGCGGGTTTTGGCCACCGCGATCTTCTTGGGCTTGGCCTGCAGGAGAAGAGAGCTCATCTCTTCGATAAAAGCAAAATCTTGAACGCTCCGAGACTCGATCGGATCCCTTGGATCCAAACAGACCGGCTCTGTGGCTCGAAAGAAACACAGATACTCGCGCCACTCATGAAAGGGAGTCACATATTCGAGCCAATGATCGCCCTCTTTTTCAAAGATCAGACAACAAGCAAAATGGAATTCCAATAGCAAAATCATCTCTTCAAAACTTTTGGCTGTGAGATTGTACTTCGCAATCAGATCAGATGAAGAGACTTTGAGATCTGGAGATTGAAACACGTCTTGGATGATCGCATTCAAAGTGGGATCGGCAAAATGTAGATCGGCCAAATAGCGCTGAAAAATGTGGGGCGTGAATAAATACTTTTCGACGATCGATTCGAAGATGTTGTTCGACGTGCGAGGGATCGCATACCAACTCGGCAACACCTGAATGGGCACTTTGCGCAAGAGACCCTGCAAAAACTCCATGTCTGGTTTGAAATGGGGCTCAAAACGGGTCATCTCAAACTCAAAATACTTCCTCTTCTCCTTATCGATGAGGATCGCATCTTCTGCAATGGACAGCAGTCCCACAGAAGCAAAACGGCGCAAACTCTCCTGCAGAGCTGTTTCATCGCACCCCAGACTGCGGGCTAACTTCTTCAATGAGATCTTCAGCGGGCTGTAGAGAATCTCTTCCATGATCTCGATATCCAAGGTCGAGAAGTCGGACATCAACATTCTGCATTCTACATCTTGCGCGTATGGATAATCGCTTAGATGGATTTTGTTTTTGCGAAGCGTGTTGGTTTCGAGCATCGAAAATAAGCCTCACTGGTTTGCGTATATACACAAATGAACTCAAAAGTTGGGAATTTGGCAAAGCCGGCACCGCAGGTTTGGGGCAGCGAAGCGGCGCCGAAAAGCCGGGGTCCTCGAAAACCGTTTCGGTTTTTGGGGCAGGCCGTTGCAGCTCAACTTGAATAAGTTGAGCGATGGA
>JAGWZL010000007.1 GCA_018968815.1 Verrucomicrobiota bacterium
GGTGGGGCCCCGTTTCGGGGTGCCTCCGAGGCGCAGCCCGCCGCCGCTACGACAAAGCGAAATCGCAGCGCAGGCGAAGCCCCGCTTTGCGGGGCGATGGGGGTAGTGCTGCGCACACCCCCTCGCCGAGCACGCGATTTAGCGAAGTCGTAGTTAGGCGCAAGGGGGCAGCGGGGGACAAGGACGGATCGGGGGCCCCACGTCAGTGGGGCGATCCGCTTTGTCCCCGACATGTCTATCTATCAAATAATCCCTCCTTATAACCATCCCCCTCATGAAAGTGGGGTAAGTAGATTTTTTCTTTACAACCGCTACGCAGAGTGCTACCTTTTTTGAAAATGATGAGATGTGTTCTGTTGTTCTGCTCCCTTGCGGCTACACTGATGGGTTGGCCCTATACCACTCAGCCAACACCCTGCCCCTGCCCACCTTCACCACCACCCGCTTGCTGCGACCCAAGAGCCACTTTATCCACAGCCATGCCGTGCAATGGATGTAAGGACCTGTATGTCGCAGCCTCCTTCCTTCTGTGGCAAGCCAAAATGTGGGGCCTCGAATTCGGCGCCAAATCATTCCTGCCCAATGTACCAGGCTCGACCACACAAACATTTCACGAAAAACTCTATGTCCCCGATTTCGCTTGGAAACCAGGCTTTCGACTCAGCGTGGGAGGCTATCTGCCACACGACGCATGGGACATCCGAGCCAGCTGGACCATCTATCGCGACGAATGCACCAGCTTGAAAAAACGCTTCCAACAAGTGCTCGTACCCCCAGGCATCGGCGTCATGCCCTTGTGGCAATACCCCTTCTTGCAAATCTCCGGCGATAATACAGGCAATCCAATCCGCTATAGCAACGCGTTTGGCAATTGGAAAATGCATCTCGACTCCATCGATCTAGAATTAGGCAGAAGCTTCTTTCCTGAACAATCCATTCCCATGCGACTCCTCATGGGCGCTAAGCTCACCTTCATGCGACAAAAATATGTCGCCGAATACGACGGCGGAACAACCATCCTCGCCACATTGCCTCAAGGAGGAGCCCCCTCCTTGTTCCAATACGTCTCCAGCCAATTTCAACTCCGATCGCACCAGTGGGGCATCGGTCCCCGCTTAGGAATCGAGTCGCGCTGGAACATGCTCTGGGGATTTAATCTCATCGGAAACGGCGCATGCTCCGTTCTCTGCTCCTTCTTTGACCTGCACTCCAAATTCGAAGATATCATCCAACCCACAGGTCAATGCACCATGAGCCGCTCAGAAAAATTCCACGAGCTCACACCCATCCTAGAAGCCATGCTCGGTCTCGATTGGGGTACCTGCTTTTGCAACGGACTCTATTTCGGCGCGCAAATCGGATATGAATGGCAATATTGGTGGGCCGCTAACCACGCAAGACGTAATTACGTGCAAACCCTCCCAGGAGATACAATCGACATGCGCGGAGAATTACAGATGCACGGACTCAACGCAAAAGTGTTATTTGAATATTGAGGACAGATGAAATGGCTTTTAATGGTCTTCGCTTCCACATTGCTCGCAGCAGATTGCTGTTCTCCCTGCGCAGAAGGTAGATTATTCCCCACCGCCCCTTGCCATTCATGCGGGACAGTGTGGACTGCAGATATCAGCTTTTTGGCCTGGCAAGCCCTTGAAGAAGGTCTCGAATTTACCCTAAACAACACGCCAAGCCCCCTGCCCAGCAATATCAATGTAAATGGAAAACTCATCGCTCCCCACTTTCCATGGGAACCCGCTTTCAAAGTCGATCTCGGAGCCATGTTCCCACAAAGAGCATGGGATGCGCAATTTCGATGGACCTATTTTCACACCAACCCCTCCCGCTCCATCCATGGCAGCCTTATCCCCCTCTGGGCCTTCCCCGATACCGCCTCTTCCACCTTTACATCCGCCCGAAGCCACCTCGTCCTCAACTTCAATAGCCTCGACATCGAAGTGGGCTACCACCCCTACCTCACACCCGCTCTGTCAATCCGTTACCTGGTCGGCTTAAAAGTAGTCGGCGTCTCTCAAACCTACCATGTGCACTACGCAGGCGGCACACCCGTTCTCAATGCAAGCACCGCGCTTACCAATAACGCCATTGGCGCCGGACCACGCCTCGGATTTATCTCCCAGTGGCGGCTAGGACAAGGATTTTCCCTCTTGGGCGCCATCGCCGGCTCTTTGCCTTTGTGGCATTACCGCATGGAACGACATGATCATGACCCCAATCTCACCTACGCCCTCTTTCGCGATCGATTTTGGACCTTTCGCTCCATTCTCGAAACCACCATTGGCTTCGGTTGGAACACCTGTTTAGGCTGCAGAGGGCAATTTCCATTGGGTCTCAATCTCAACTACGAATTACAATATTATGCAGAACAAAACATGATGCCCATGCTGGTCAATCCAGGCGTCCTAAGCTACGGCTATATGCCCCGTGGAGATCTCATGCTGCATGGCGCTACCTTCACCATTCACTGCGGGTTTTAGAATGAAGATATTCTGGTTTCTTATCGCCTCTACTCTCATCGCTCAATGCCCACCCATAGACACCTGCGTTCCGCAAACTTGCGCCTACCTGCCCGCCAATCCGTTGCCCGGAAGAGGGTATGGCTGGATCGATTTTCTGTATTGGGAAGGGATCGAGCGCGGACTCGAATACGCAATGCAAAATCAGGGCACCGCATTGGATCAAAATCTGCACCTGCATGAGCCCGAGTTCGGTTTCCATCCCGCCTTTCGACTCGGAGCCGGATATCACTTATCTCACGACTCCTGGGACCTGGAAGCCTTTTGGACCCGCTACACGCATCACACCTCCAACCAAACCAGCCAAAGCATCTTTTCGATCTGGACCTGCGCGTCGGCCTTTCAAAACAATGCCTTCTTGTCCCTTTGGGGAAACGCTTCGGCAAAATGGCATTTGCACGCCAACTGCATTGACCTAGCGCTGAAAAACCGCCTCTTTATGACACCCGCCCTCTCCTTAGAACCCAGCTTCGGCTTGAAACTCGCCCTCTTGCAACAACGCTACGCCGTACAATACGCCAACGGCAACACATCGCTCACTTCAAGCCTGCAATCCATCCATTTCATCTCCTCCAGTATATCCATGAATAACCGCTCTCTGAATGTGGGCCCCGCCGCCTCCATTTTGACAAAATGGAACGTCTGGAATACCCTGAATCTGCTCGCCTCGCTGTCCGGTTCCCTCTTCGCAAGTCGCTTTTCCGTATCGCGCCACGAATTCGACGTTTCTTTCACAAATGCGGTCCAATTGGATTCACTCATTGAAAAAGAAAGCTATTGGACACTCAGACCCCAAGCAGCAGCCACCTTCGGCCTCGGTTGGAGCCATTGCTTCAGATCCCTCTATCTCGGTTTAAGCGCCTCCTATGAAGCACAAGTATTTTGGAAGCAAAATATGCTCTACCGCTTCATCGACCAAACCAATGCCGCCATGATCGCCCCCACCCAAGGCCACCTCTTCTTCCACGGACTCACAGTGGATCTGTTTGCCGATTTTTAATCATCCGCGTTCTCTGGGTTTACAAAAGACACGCGTGGGAGATGTGGGGCGCGTGGGAGATGTGGGGGAGGGGACCGCCTGGGTAAGTAGCGCAACACGAGTTTACAGATTTCCGTGCTGGTTGAATCGTTCTTCGTCTTCGCGATCTGTTGAGCCTTGTCATGATCTACAACCATCACTGGAGCGCCAGCTTTTAACATGGCTTCCAATAACTCCTTATCTTGGCATTCAATGGCACAACGAACGAAACTCCTCGCGTGCGTTAATAACCCATGGTCCCAAATGGGTTTTGCGACTTCTGTGAAAGGAATCTGAGAGATCCAGAATAACAATGATGCACGAATTTGGTCTTTACGCGACTCATTTGGATTGTCTTGGGGAATCCTATGGAGTGGCCAGTGCGCATTGGGACAGCACTCATTAGAAACAGTATGGAGTTGCCAGTACGCTTCGACGAGCGTGGATAAATACCCTTTTAGTGTCTCTGTTTGCTGCGACTCTTCCAGCTTCCAAGGCTGCACCGCGAACACTGCCTTTAGGGCCGCCACATTAATCACATTGACCCCATCCTTATGTGAAAGTAACGCCATCCCGAACTCCTTGGGAAATGAATACTGCTTCTGCATTAACAATTCGAAAAGCGCATCATTGAAATTGCAAAAACGGACTGTATACTTCTTTGGAAGAGAAGAAACGCTCATCGTGTTCCGTATGCCAGGCAACAAGAAGTGCCACGTATCCTGTTCCAAGGCAACGACACCCGCTTCATGAAGGATCCCGAAAATCTCTTGGTTAAAGCATGTAAACACTGCCGATGCTACTGTGGGATCATTCGGCGGCATTTCAATCTCTACGAGTTTCCGTACTGCTTGCACATCTTGTTCACGAATCGCGTCTTGCAAAGCTTCTGATACAGTCCGACCGGCCAGGAGCGTGCTCAGATCGTCCACGCTCGTTTTTGAAAAATGAGGAGGTTGTTTAGGGATGCCGGGTAAAGGTCCCACGCCGATCACGCTCATATTGTGGCTCCTTGCAATTTGATCTGCCTAAAAAAACGACGAAATCCGAATCCGTCCGTTAAAAATCTCTAAGATGATCAATAATTCGTCTATTTTTTGTCTAGTACCCTTATTTTTAACCACCTTCTCAATCGCCCACCTCAAAGTCTTGGAGGATGAGCTCTTTGAGCATCTCAATCGGCTGAGATTCAATGTTGAGCCAGCGAAACAGCGGCTCCTTGCGAAACCAAGTAAATTGACGCTTAGAATATTGACGAGAAGCCTTCTTGAAAGAAGCAATAAATGCCCTGTGATCTTCCGGCGTTTGAGGCGAAGATAAATACTCCAACGCCTGCCGATATCCAATCGCTTGCGATGCTGTAGGATTGTTGCGCAACCCCTCCTTCTCAAGCGCCTTCACCTCATCCAAAAGCCCTTTTTGCACCATCTCCTCGCAGCGCTTCTCAATCCGCGCATAGAGCGTCTCCTTCGGATAATACAGAAACCAACACCGAAAATCATACTCCTGCTCCAACTTCTGCGGCTTCGGAAAATCACTCACCCGCTTCTCCGAAAGAGCCATGATCTCAAGCGCACGGATAATTTTATGCCGGTCACACTCAGAGATCGTCGCCGCATAATGGGGATCAAACATTTGCAAACGCTCGTACAAAACCTCAGGCCCTAAATCGCGCATCTGCTTCTCTAACTGCTCCCGCACCTCAGGATTCGACGGCGGCCCCTGCGGCGGACCATACAGCAAAGCATGAATATAAAAACCCGACCCACCCACGACAATCGGAACGTTCTCACGCGCAAGAATCTCCCGAAACGCCTCCTGCACATGTTTGTAAAATTCGGCGACATTGAAAATCGAGCGCAAATCGCAAATGTCCACAAGATGATGCGTAATGGCTGCACGCTCCTCCGGAAGAGCCTTCGCCGTGCCAATATCCATCCCCCGATACACTTGCATTGAATCGGCTGAAATGATTTCGCCCCCTAAAGCCGCCGCCAATGACAGAGATAACGCCGTCTTGCCAGCCCCCGTCGGACCCGCTATGACAAGCACCCGCTTCTTCCTCCCCCTCGGAGGAACCTTCTGCTTCTGAGGAATGGGTTTGCGAATTAATAAAGCTTCTTTCACTTGTGAAACTGCAACGCTTCCTTCTCCGAAGAACAAATGCGCAAAATTTTGTCGAATCCTGCCATCTTGATCACTTCGCTCACCTCATCCGTCAGCGCAAATAAGATCAGTTCCCCTTTTTTCGAAGTCAGCTTCTTCTGAGCCGCCAAAAGAACGCGCATCCCCGCAGAACTCAAATAATCAATCCGAGAAAAATCAAGCAGTAAATGCGTATGCTCTTCCGCAATCAAACCGCTTAACTTCCTCTCCAATAAGGGCGATGAGGCCACATCGAGTCTCCCGCTAAGCCGCACAATCACCCTGTGCTCAATCTCTTCTAAGTCTATGCGCAGCCCTACGCCCATAATCCATCCTTTTTACTGGATAATTTCTAAATGAATGCGACGGCCTAAACGGGCCCCAATCGTCATCGCAAGCGTCCTCAAGGAACGGATCACATTCCCCTTGCGCCCCACAACCTTCCCCACATCCTCAGGAGCCACGCGGATCTCAATCAAAAGACCGCTCTGACCCTCCATTGAACGGATGTCTACTTTTTCAGGGACATTCACCATATTTTTGACTAGATAGGCAATAAATTCTTCCATAGGTTTACTCCTTAAAGACTGTCGTTGAGTGTAAAAAATGGTCCCTTTGAATGCAATTTTTTAAATATCTTTTAACTCTTTTCCACAAAAGCTAGTTGCGGGATCCTCAGGTCAATGATCCGAGGAGCAAACCGCCCCCCCACCTGAATGGTCGCCAACTGCCGCTTATAATCTTCCATCATCGAACGGCGTAAACTAAAAAAATGGCCCAACTGCTGCTGATAATCCTTCGGCGCAAGCCGCAAGATTTTAGGAAACACACAGACCAGTTCCCCCGCCCCTTTGCGCAGAGTGACCTCCTCCTCCGTAATCACCACAACCTCCCGCATCCCCAAGCTCGGCGCAAACGCATTCGACACATCAATCCGCTGGATGATCAGCCCCTCCGTCCATGGAGCCTTCTCCAAAAATTGAAAAATCTCCATGGCCAAAGAAAAGGCCGGCCCCTCCACCCGCCACCCCTCAATCGACGGAGACCCCAAATAAATCTCAGGCATCCTCTTAGGCGATAAAAATGGGGCCACAGGAAAAACATGCCCCTTTGCATCGACCGCCGTATTCTTAAAATCGGCCAGCCACGCCACAGGCTTGCGCACCTCATAATCGATATACAGCGTGGAGGGAGGCATCCGCTTCACCTTCGCATCCGCAATGAGAGGGGAACTTTTCAGCGCCTTCTCCGCTTGTTGCACATTCAAGGCGTACAACTGCTGCGGCTGATCCGAAGAAAGACCCAGCAGCTCGGCTAAATATAAAGTTTTGAGAGCCTCTTTTTCAGGACCCGTCTGGATGATCGCTCGAATTTGATACTTTTCTGAGCGCAGCCTCTCATGCCGTAACTTGTTCCAAAAATGGATCCCGGTCAACCCGATGATCAATGTCGCACAGCACGAACCCACAAGACAAAAAAGGGCCTGCCTCATGGTCCAGTCGCCCTTCACCGCCGCAAACTCCGGTTTAAACCCAAGGCAATCAGCGCATCGACCACTTGCGACAGGCTCATGCCGCTCGCCGCCCAGCTCTTCGGGAAAGCGCTCGTATCGGTACACCCAGGAAAGGGATTGATCTCATTAAACCAATAATAGCCCTGCCCGTCTAAGAAAAAATCGACCCTGGATAGCCCCGTGCATCGACAAGCGCGGTAAACCCGCTCCGCTAACTCATACCCAAGCTCCCGCTCAGTCTCCGAAATCGCCGCCGGCACCCGGATCTCCATCGCCCCCGCCCCATATTTCTTGTCATAGGCGACAAAAGCTCCATGATTCACAATCTCGGCCGCCGGCGCAATGCGCACCTGCTCATTCCCTATCACCGAAAATTCAATTTGCCGCCCCTGAATCTCTTTTTCCACAATGATCTCATCATCATAGCGAAAAGCCAATTCTACCGCCCGGATCGCCTCTTGCAGATCCACAGCCCGACTCACCCCAATGCTCGAACCCAAATGAACCGGTTTAATCCACACAGGAAACGGAAAATTCCCCTCCATCTGATCCAAGAAGGTCTCCACAGTAAAGTGGGAGCGCAAGAGAGTAAAATAGGGAACAATCGGAACATTGTGATGCACAGCCACCTGTTTCGCCCATCCCTTATGCATACAAATCGCACCCGCTCGATAATCGCACCCCACATAGGGAACGTGCAAAGTGTCGAGAAACGCGCTGATCATTCCATCTTCCCCTCTCGGGCCATGGAATATCGGAATGCACACATCGCACTTGAGAAGGTTGGACAGAAGGTCGGGGAAAAGCTCCGGCGAGCTCCACTGCCCCTCTTTGGAAATCACAACCGTTTGCACATCATACACAGACTGGTCGAGCGCTGAGACGATGTTCTTGGTAGACATGATCGAGACCTCATGCTCCACAGACTCGCCGCCGTATAGCACAACCACTTTCAATTTAGGCGCGCGCGCAGCAAACAGATTGAGGATCGGCGCGCCCGCGTGTGTAATGTCGCCCGCGCCAATGGTCAAGACAACATCGAGCGGTTTTAAAAAACTGGCCACGCCCGATTCGAGATGCGTGCGGGGAAAAAAATGCACTTTCGATCCGAGTTTTTCCCGCAGCCTCGCATATAAATTCGCACTGGTAATGCCCGGTATCGGCGCTTCGCCCGCACTGTAAATATCGGTCATCACCACTTCATCCGCATCGCCAAAACAGCTCGTAAACTCCTCAAATAAATCGCGCACTCGAGTATAGCGATGCGGCTGAAAGACCACAACGAGTCTCCTCTCGTGAATCGACTCGCGCAACGCCCGAATCGTCGCCCGCAGCTCATTCGGGTGGTGGCCATAATCGTCATACACGGCCACTTTGTGCTTTTCCCCTTTGTACTCCAAACGGCGCGCCGTTCCCGAAAACGTTCGAAATGCGCTCCGGATCGCCGACTCCGGGATGTTTAAATGAAGGGCCAGACCCAACACCGCAGCGCCATTGAGCGCATTGTGTCTCCCAAAGAGAGACAGCTCAATGTCTGCATACTGGTTGACATTGAACCGGATCCCCTTGTTCGATTGCCGAAAATGGGAAATGCGCAAATCGGCTTTTTCTGAAAACCCGTAAGAGGTCCCCTTCGTCTTCAAGGCGCAAAGACGGGGATCATCGCAGCACCAAACAAGATGCTCCGTCTGCGCGATAAACTGTTGAAAGGCCAAACTGAGAACCCTTTCAGAGCCCCAATAATCGAGATGATCATGATCGAGATTCGTCAAAATAGCCGCTTGAGCCGCCGTTTTTAAAAAAGAACCGTCGCTCTCATCCGCCTCCGCCACAAAATAGGCCCCTTGGCCCGCTCTCCCATTCGTATTGAGACTGCGGATGAGCCCCCCCACAACAAACGAAGGATCGAGGCCCGCCTCCATGAGAACAGTGGCCAAAAGCGCTGTCGTGGTCGTCTTCCCATGTGTACCCGACACAAGCAGATTCTTCTTCCCCTTCATCAGTTCATTGAGAAGATCAGAACGATGCAGCATCCGCGCCTTGTGCTCTTTCGCACGCACCCACTCGACGTTATCCTCGCGAATGTCGGTGCTGTACACAACGGTTTCTGTCCCCTCAATGGCATCCGCACGGTGTCCGATTTGGATTTGAGCCCCCTCTTTTTCCAGCTCTTGTAGAAGAGCGCTCGCTTTCAGATCGCTCCCTTTGACAACATGCCCTTTTTGCAAAAGAATACGGGCCAGAGCGCTCATTCCAATCCCGCCAAGCCCAATAAAATGATAGGTCATGTATGTTCTCCAATAGCTCGAACAACGGCCCCCAATGGCACAGTGTTGGGCAGCACAAGAGTGTTCAGCGCCGCCCGATGCTGCGGCAAATGAGCCACAAGCGCCTCAATTTCCTGCGCCAGCCGCTCAGGCGTTGCATCTTTTTGATGGAGCAGTCTCACTCCTTGTCCCAAAAACTCCCCATTTTTTCTTTGGTGATCGTGCGCATAAGGATACGGAATCACCACAGCCGGCAGGTTGTACCGAATCAATTCTGCGCTCGTTCCTGCGCCGCAACGGCATACCGCAAAATCGGCGCGCGCATACAGCGAGGGCATATCTTCCTCAAAAGGCTTGATCATTGCCGGAACAGTGTAGTGTAACTCTTGCCCCCCTTTTCCCGTCAAGTGAATCACTTGAAAAGGAAAAGAAAGATATTTGGCCGCCTCGCAAAATGTTTGATTAATAAAAGCCGCTCCCTGCGATCCGCCAAAGACCAAAATGGTTTTTCGTTGAGGGTCTTTGCTAGACGCCCTTTTTTTCTCCTGCTTCCAGGGCAGAAGAGGGACATACACCGCCCTTTTATGAACCACTGGAAATTGAAACGCCACTTTTTTCGCAAAAGGGGCAAACCAACGATTGACCTTGCCAAAGGTGCAATTAGGTTCAAAAAGGACGATCTTTTTTCGCAATAAGACGGCTGCGAGCAAAATGGGAAAGGTATGAAAACTGCCAAAACCGACCACCACATCTGGCGCAAACCGGAGGAGAAGCAAAAGGCTTTGCCAGGTCCCTTTCAGCAAGGCCCATACCCCTCTCAGCGAAGAGGCCGAAGTGATTTCACACGAGGGGGCTTTGCGGTTAAAAAAGGGAGAGGAGTGGAGCTTGTGGCCCGCAAAGAGCACTTCGCAATCCAACAGCTGCTCCGCCAGTTGCTGCGCAGGAAAAAGATGGCCCCCCGTGCCGCCCGTTGCGATCAATACCTTGCGCATGAGTTCACCTCTTTGCGCGAAATATCGAGTAAAATAAAAAGACACACCACGTTGACCATGAGAGAACTGCCCCCTTGAGAAAAGAAGGGCAAGGTCATCCCTTTGCTAGGCAAGAGCCCCGAAACAATCCCCAAGTTGAGAAACGCTTGGATCGCAATCAAAAAGGTGACAATCGCAGCCAATAAAAAAGCGTCCTTCCGTTGAGCGCTGAGGGCAATGAGGAGGCCCGCTGAGGCCATCCCCATGTAAAGGGCAATTAACAAAAGGATCCCCACAAAGCCGGTCTCTTCGGCATAAATGGCGGCGATGTAATCGCTTCTCGCCTCTGGCAAGTAGTTCAGCTTCTGCAAACTTTCCCCCAAACCCCGGCCCACCAATTTTCCAGAGCCTGCCGCGATTTTCGCTTGATGGGGTTGATGCCCTTTCCCCCGCAAGTCGAGTTCGGGGTGCAAATAGACAGCCAAGCGGCTCCGCACATGCGGCATTTGAGAGGCGGCGCCGACCCCCAATAACAAAAGGCACAGGAGGGGGAGCGCCCAATACAAAAGGCGGATTCTCGCCAAAAAAAACAAAACAATGAGCAGAGTGCAGATGATGGAAGCGGTTCCATTGTCGGGCTCAAAGAGAATGAGGGCGATGGGTAGGGAAAACAGGGCGAGCATTTTGAGAAAGGGCTTCCAGGCAACCGGTTGATTTTGTTTCGATAACCAGTAAATAAATGCAGCGGGAAGAAGAACTTTGACCCCTTCTGACGGTTGGCCAATCGGAATGCCGGCGATCCCCAGCCATCGATGCGCTCCATTGATTTTCATCCCGATACCGGGCACAAAGACCAATACGAGAAGAAGACACGCGCAAATCAAGAGCGGATAACTGTAACGAATCAACTTTTCATAGCCAAGACGGTAGACAACCAGACCGGCTGCAATCCCGACAAGCCCGTAGCCGATCTGTTTGAGCAAGGCGGTATGCGTGCTGGTCTCTAACGAGCGGTCGATGATTTCGGCGGCTGTCGTATTGAAAATCATCAGGAGGCCGATAGAAAAGAGAAGCTGGGCTGTGATGATGAGCAAAATCGCAGCGCGGGCCATACAAATTACCTAATCCGCAGCCGATCCCCTGCTTTTAGCTTCCGCGCTTTTTCTTCATTCAGTCCATTGAGTTTGAGCAACTCATCGAGCTTCATGTGGTGCCGCTGCGCAATCGCCCAGGGATTTTCTCCCACTTTGATCGTGTAGTATTCGGGATTGCTCTCCAGCGCTTTGGATTCGCTCACTTTGGGCAATGCTTTTTCAGTGGGGAGTTTCAGAACCTGCCCGATTTTCAAAAAGGAGCTCGGCAAGTGATTCAATTTGATGATCTCATCGACGCTGACGCGGTTCGCACGGGCAATTTTTTCTAAACTATCCCCTTTTTTGACCACCACTTCATGCGTGGGCATGGGAGGCAAAACGGGCGGCGCAGCCACAACAGGGACAGGAGGAGGCGCGACCGATGCAAGGGGCGCTTCGAGAGAGGGCAACGAATGGACAACCGCCGGCTCTTCAGGGGGTTTGGGCGCTTCGGGCAGCGTTAAGGAGGCGATCTCCTGATAGACAGGCGTCTCAAATTTTGGCAATTGCAAATGGATCGGCTCTTCTTGAGCGATCTCATTTTTTTGCGGCCCTTCGTCTTGCATGGTGATGGCTGCGACGAGAAGGACAGCTAGCAGAGCGGCATTGATCATCACCGCAATCAAAATGGGTTTTTTGCGATTCATAATTCCCTCACAAGACGCTTAAATTCATCGCCTCTTTGCTCATAATTTTCGAACTGGTCATAACTGGAGCAGCCTGGCG
This sequence comes from Verrucomicrobiota bacterium, assembly GCA_018968815.1. GTDB lineage: Bacteria > Chlamydiota > Chlamydiia > Chlamydiales > SM23-39 > REEB52. The sequence goes on from JAGWZL010000007.1 coordinate 12,311, forward strand.
ATAGGAGCACTGCTTCCGGTTTCTTGGCCATCTGTTTGGCCAGCTTGACAGCATCGGCAAATCGGTCCACCCCCACAAACGGGAAATAGGGAGCCAGTTCGTACTCCATAATAGGAGCCGCTTTTCCATAAGCGATCATTTGCCGCACTTTGCCTTGGAATGGCGTAATCCATGGCTTATACGAGGCGCCTTTATGGACACCGCCAATCAGCAATATGACGGGTCCCTCGATTCGCTCCACCGCATGCAGAACCGAGTGGATGTTGGACGATTTACTGTCATTATAATACGCAACTCCGTTGATTTCCGCCACCCATTCAATGCGATGCGGTGGTTTTTTATAGCGAGTCAGCCCGCGCAAAAATTCTGCGTCAGTCACACCACAACGTTTGCATAAGAGGTAAGCTGCTTGCACACTTTGTTTTGACGGCATCTCCAATTGGGTATAGCTGAGCGCCTCGATCAGCGCAAGTTCTTTTTCGAATGTCTGCGCATTTGGGAAAAGGGGACGGTAGGCATCTAAAACGGCGTCAGAAACATACACACTGCCCCCCTCTTTCACGCAACACTGGATCCGCGCTTTCGCAGATGCATATTCTTGCATATCGCGATGCCGGTCCAAATGATTGGGGGTAATGTTCAAGACGAGCGCCGCCTCTAACACGGGAGCGTGCAGAGTCTCCAACTGAAACGAACTCAATTCGAGGAGAATGATTTCCTCGGGATCCGCATGCAGCAAATAGTGGCAAAGGCTATCCCCCACATTGCCTAGCGCACGCGCTTTTTTGCCCGCTGCATTGAGCAGATGAGCGACCAGCGTCACTGTGGTGGTTTTTCCATTCGATCCCGTGATGCCAAAACAGCGGTTTTGTAGATGTCTGCAGCCAAGCTCCATTTCTCCAATGACCTCGATCCCCCGCTCTTGGGCCTTTTGCACAAGCGGATGAGTCGGAGGAATGCCGGGCGATACAATCACCTGTTGAAATTCATGAAGAGGGATGTCGGCGGTATCGGATAAGACCCCTTCTCCTCCCTTCTGATCGACGACGACCACATCATCCCCTCGTGCGCGCAAAAAAGCCGCCGCCGCTTTTCCGCTCACACCATAACCTACGACCAACACTTTGCGCATATATATATTAGGCTCATTGTAATTTTAAAGAGGCGACCGCGCACATGGCGAGAAGCAAGCTGAGAATCCAAAAACGGATCACCACTTTGGTCTCGGGCCACCCCTTATATTCGAAATGGTGGTGGAGCGGCGCACAGAGAAAAACCCTCTTTTTATGGCGATACCGATAACTGAGCACCTGCAAAATGACCGACAAAGCCTCTGCCACAAAGATCCCTCCAGCGATCGCCAAAATGACTTCGCGCCGCAGACACACGGCAGACACGCCCAAGATGCCGCCGAGGGAGAGCGACCCGGTGTCTCCCATAAAGACTTGCGCAGGATAGCCATTGTACCACAAAAAGCCGAGCGCAGCGCCTGCCATCGCAAACAGATACACGCCGATCTCCCCGCTCCCCTCGATGTAAAGAATGTTGAGATAACGGGCGAGATCAATGTGATTCGAGAGAAAAGCGAAGAGAGCGAGCACCAGCGACGCCATGATTAAACAGCCAGCCGCTAAACCATCGAGTCCATCGGTGAGATTGACCGCATTCGAGGCCCCTGTGATGACAAAAATGAAGAAGAGAAACGCCAACCAGATGGGGAAGCGAAATAAGGGATCTTTGAAAAAAGGAATATAAAATTGCTGTTCATACTGCTGCATAGAAAGAGTCGTGGTGATGATTTTCTTCCCTTCAACCACTTGCTCTTTGGCAATCGGAGGACGGCAAAATTTTTGACCCGAAAGGACGTGCGAGATAGAGGGCACTAAAAGATACAGAGCGATCAGGGCAGAAAAACAGACTTGGATCCCCATTTTCTTGCGGCTCTTAAGCCCCTTGCTATTTTTATGGCGCAGCTTCAAATAATCATCGATCCCGCCCAAAAGCCCCAATACGAGAGTGGTAAACGCTAAAATCCAAGTGAAGGCGCTTTGCAAATCCATCCAAAGAAGCAACGAAATGGCCATCGAGAAGAGGATTAAAATCCCTCCCATGGTCGGCGTATCCTTCTTTTTGCCATGCAACTGCGCTAAAAGAGGCACCTCCTCCATGCTCCGAATCGGTTGGCCAATCTTGAGTTCATACAGTTTTTTGATGAACCGAGGCCCTAAAAAAATCGTGAGCACCAGCGCTGTCGCCGCAGCCAAAATCATGCGCGTCGAAAAATAGGTGAATGCAAAAGGCACTTTGACTCCGAGAGATTGCAGCCACTCAAGAAAGAGAATCAACATGCCCTTCTCACAAATAGTTAAACAATTTGTCCATCTCGACCACGCGCGACGCCTTCACCAACACCACATCCCCCGGTCTAACAAGACTTTTCACCCTTTCAGAAAGAGAATTGAAATCGTAATATTGCTCCGCAGGTTTCTGCACCTCTTGAAACGCCTCATAAATCGGAGACGCCTCCTTCCCTAAAATGAGCAGATGGTCCACGTGCTTTTGCGCAAATTGACCCACCTCTCGATGCATCTGATCGTGTTCAGAACCCAAATCGACCATAAACCCAAGAACCGCAATCCGCTTCCCCCCCTCTTTCGGCGCCGGAAGATGGGCCAGCGCCGCCTTCATCGACTCAGGGTTCGCATTGTACGCATCATTAATGAAGAGAACTCCATTGTGCTCAATCTCTTCAAAACGCATCTTGGGCAATTTCAAAAAAGAGATCCGATTTTGAATCTCATCCCAACTCATTTTCATTTGCCGCGCCACACTGACCGCCGCCAAAAAGTCGTGCAGAAAATGGGCCTGCTTATAGGGCGGATCAAACCGATAAGCCCTCACTCCCCTCTCATCGACAAAATATTCGGATGAAAGGAAAAAATCGGCTGTCCGCTCCTCTAAAGAAAAACTCAATCTGTCTCCATGCATCTGCTGAATCGCCTCAGGATATTGATACAGGGCGTGATCAAAAATGCACTTTTGAGTCCTCGGATGGGCAAATATTTCAGCCTTGTATTTCGCAATATCGAGCAGCCCCCTTGGGAAATTCGCCTTATGCGCAGGAGCCAATTTCGTAAAGACCCCTACATCAGGCGCGGCGATCTCCACCAACCTGCCAATATCCCCAGGCTCCGTCATCCCCATCTCCACAACAAGGACCTCCTCCTCGCCCGTCCGATTCAGAAGAGTAATGGGATAGGTAAGCTTCGTGTTGTAATTCAAAGGGGTTTTGCCCACCTTGTATTTGCCCTCTAAAAGAGTCGCGATAAATTCCTTCGTGGTGGTCTTGCCCACAGAACCGGTAATCCCAATCATCTGCGCTCGGCACTCCTGCATGAAAAGACGAGCCAGCATCTGCAAACTGCCCGCTACATCCTCAACAGGCAACAAGATGAGCCCATAGTCGGGCCCCTGGTATCCCTTATTGACCACGGCTCCCACCGCTCCATGCATCCGCGCATCCGCCAAACACTGATGCCCATCCACCCTCTTCCCCTTCAGGGCGAAAAATAGCTCTCCAGGCTCGATTTTTCTGCTATCAATTTGATAACCAGTGACTTGCAATTGACTCTCACACACTACACCCAACCGATGAGCAATCTTTTTGATGGGAACATGCCGCATAAAGCCTCCTGCCCTAAAGTATATATCCCCTTTTATGAAATCTGAGCAACAAACAGATGTAACAGGCTTAAGACAAGGCTGTTATACCAGTATTTCAAAATATATAAAATTATTGAAACTAAACACGCAAATAATGTATAATTATTTGAAAAAGAGAGCTATATATGACAACAGCAAATCCAGTTCAGGGTCAGGTTCCACCAAACCCACCAGGTGCACCTCCACAAGGAGGCCCACCGCAACCGCAGCAGCCGCCGCAGAGACCATTGCCTCCCTCAGTGACTCACCAACTGGGGATAGAGGCTACGCCGAGCAAAAAAGAACCTCAAGCTACAGCCAGCTTTCAGAAACAGGACCAGGAACGTGAAATCACCGTTAAAAAACAGTTGGACTGGAGCGGCCAGAAATACACGTTTACAATACACCTACCCCTTGAAAACCCTCTCCATACAATGAGCAAATCCGAACGGATGCAATTTCAGAAACAGGCGGATGATTTAGCCGAACTCATGATCCAAGATTTAAAACAGCAGCTGGACGCGCAATACAAAAACGGAAAAGCATCAGGCAAAAAGAAAATCGAACCTGGCGATAACTGCCGCATCCTTTTCGACGACAGCGGCAAATACATCATCGCCCATGAAGACGACGTCTCATCTATAGATCCTGACAAACCGGACACTTTTAACGACAAACGAGCGTATGAAGCAAATGGACCGACTTCCAAACAGATCGTTTTAGCTGCTTGCTCGAAGAAAGCGGAGAAAATGTATCAATGTTTGCAGCATGAGTCTCTGAAACCATTGCGCATGGCGACACAGAAAAAGACAGCCGAGCAAGCAGCTGATGCCTCACCTGTCAATCTGATCTTCAAAAAAAATAGTTGTTTCATTGACGCCCCCTTTCAGCAACTCGTCACAGACCCAACCGTTGCAAAAGATTTGATCAACCCAGACTATTACAAGGACGGCACAGACAGTGCATTATATAAAGCTGTAACAGCGTATCGCGCAGCACAACTCAAAGGTGAGAGAGTCGATGTCGCCTCTATATTGCGGAACAAAGGACTCGATGCGAGCGGCAAACAACTGGACGCCCTGCTAGATGGTTGGTATCGGTTCGCCGATTTTTTTAACTTTGATGCGATCCCCGAGGAATCCAAACTACACGACTTATTTACAAAACCCTGCGTATTTACGCTCGGAAAGGGCGGCAAACTGAATGATCTAGCGAGCGCTGCCATAGGAAATCAAAAGCCCGGCGAGGTACTTTGCTTACGAGCGCAAGATAGAGTGATCTGGGACTACCCAGATGAGGACTTGCAAACAGCATGCAGCGAAACCACAGAATCATCAGATGAGGACGAATGCCGGACAGCACACGGCGACACCGAAGAAGAACAATCAGGCGTTAACGGAAATTCGGAAGAGAAGGAGATCTCCTCAACCAACAGCCGCTCTCTCACTGAAGAAAACTTGAAACAGTTAGGCTTGCGCCCATCATTGCCCCCTGCGCAGAAGTCTCCGCAAAAAAATAAGGCTCTCGTAGACATTGATCCATCAGGTAAAGTGACGATCAACTCAAAAAAATATGATCTCGCTAGTTTCATCTTCCATACAGGGGAAGAGGCTGAATCGGGTCACTATATTACATATGTCCGGAAAGGGGACCAATGTTACAAATTGGATGACCGTGAGTCATCGCCACAACCCGTTAATCTTAAGGCTTTCTTGGAGCGCGCAAAAGGCGCATCCATGTACATACTGCATCAAGAAGGTCTCACGGATGTGAAAAAGACCCGTGCAGCGCAAGAAAATAAAGCAACCGAACCTGAAACGCCGCCCATTGAACCTATTCCCGATCTCGAGACGCCGAAGGATGCTAAAAACAATTGCATCAAAGTGGGGCATGGCAGCATGAAGGCTCTTCCAAAGACATGCATCCTCGTGCACCCATCCAATAGGAATTTTCAGTTCACACACCCTCAAATTGACGAAGTGGTTCCCCACCTTCAAGAAAAGATCGGCACACAAGTGGCTGCCACCGAATCAGGCTGGCATTTCTGGCGAAAATCCTTTACCGAGCGATCCCGCTTGCCAGGCCCCTTCTCTGGTCCAGATTGCCTCTTAACCAATGTAGATGGCCACAAGATTTTGAACGTCCCTTTAAGACACGAAAGCCCTCAACAAGACGTTGAGGACATGCTCGATGAATGCGTAAAGCAGAACTATCATCACGTCGCCATCCCCTGCGAGGCAGACGAAGCGCAGGTTGATCAACTACGGCAGGCAATCGGGATATACTTTGCGACACACAAGGACTGCCGACAGCTCACTGTTGAAATCGTGCTTCCTAAGCCCCTACCCGCTGCTTCAAATCTGCCGCCACAAGGAGTAGCCCCAACCTCTGGTACCGACGACGAAGGCACAGTAAATGCTTCCGATGACGAGAGCAACACGGACGTGAGCGAAACTTAACTAGAGAAGAACTTGACCTCATTTCGCTTTTGCTGGCATACTGGACCAGATTTTGGTGGCATAGCCAAGTGGTAAGGCAGAGGCCTGCAAAGCCTCCATTCCTCGGTTCAAATCCGAGTGCCACCTTTTAATATAAGTAAACAATTTGCTTTTCATCGTCGCAACCCCCATCGGTCATCGAGCCGATATCTCCCAAAGAGCCCTCGATGTCTTGCGCGCCTCTGATGCGATTCTTTGCGAAGATACGCGCCATAGCGCTAAACTCCTCGAACATTACGGCATTCGCAATCCACGCATCGCCTACCATAAATTCAATGAAAAAGAATCGCTCGAACACATTTTGCAGATGCTCCGCGAAGGAAAAAACCTAAGCCTCATTTCCGACGCAGGAACCCCTTGCATCAATGACCCCGGCTCTATTCTCGTCAACGCTTGCAGAGAACAGGGAATTCCCATCAGCGCAATCCCAGGTCCTTGCAGCCTCATCCAAGCCCTCGTCCTGTCCGGCTTTGAGTCAAAACGGTTCCAGTTTGTCGGCTTTTTGCCCAAACCCGCCGGAAAAATACTCAAAGAAATGCTGGCCTTTCCAGGCACATCGATCGCCTTCGAAAGCCCAGAACGGCTCTGCGATACCCTAGCGCTCATCGACCCATCCCGAGAAGTAGCCGTTGCCAGAGAAATGACGAAAACCTTCGAAGAATGCAGGCGCGGCCAAGCGCAAGATCTGCTCGCCCACTTCCAAACCCACCCACCCAAAGGCGAAATCGTCCTGCTCATCCGCCAAGGCCCTGTACCCGATGACACAAGCCCCGAAGAACTTGTCTCCTTGCTCATGGAATACCTCGGCATGGACATGAAAGAGGCGATCAAACAAGCCGCAAAAATGAAAGGCATCAGCAAAAGAGAGATCTATAAAATAGTTCATAAGTAACTTAAAATCATATACTTGAGCATTTCTTGGACAATAATGTAATTGGATTACATAATTGTCCAAGAGGCCCCATGTTTCTTGAGAGAAAGATATCCCCCCTATTGATGAGGTTGAGTCGGCAGTTTCCTGTATTAGGACTCTTAGGCCCCAGGCAATCGGGCAAAACAACCCTCGCTAAAGCCTTATTCCCTCACTACAAGTATGTCAACCTGGAAGAACTGGATACCCGCGAGTTTGCATCGAATGACCCCCGCAGATTTCTCAAAACCCTGGAAGGGAGTCCCGGCGTTATCCTCGATGAAATCCAGCGTGTCCCCGATCTATTATCCTACATTCAGGCCCATGTAGATGAATGGCAAAAACCGGGATTTTTTGTTCTCACTGGATCTGAAAATATCCTGCTGAATCATCACATCAGTCAAACATTAGCCGGCAGAATTGCTCTGACAACTTTACTTCCCTTGAGTTTAGAAGAATTGCACACGGCCCACTTGACACCCAAAGAACTCGATGAAATGTTATTTCGCGGATTTTATCCATCTTTATACGCAAAACACATTGAGACAAGAGATTGGATCCAAAGTTATATCCAAACATATATTGAAAGAGACGTTCGAAATTTGAAACAAATTACAGATCTTTCTGTCTTTCAAAAATTTCTGCAACTATGCGCCGGGCGCATCGGACAGCTATTGGATTTAACTTCTATTGGCAATGATTGCGGAATCACTGCACATACAGTGCGTTCCTGGCTCTCTATTTTAGAAGCCACTTATGTCATTTTCTTGCTGCATCCCCATCATAAGAATTTCAGCAAAAGGCTCATTAAAACGCCCAAACTCTACTTTTATGATTCGGCGATCGCTTGTCACCTATTGTCCATCCAGTCTCCCCAAGATCTCGCAGCGCATTATTTGCGAGGGGGGCTTTTTGAGTCGATGATTCTCTCCGATTTGATGAAACAACGCTTCAATGCTGGCCATGTGCCCAATCTCTATTTTTGGCGCGACAAATCGGGTCATGAAGTAGATTGCATGATCGAACAGGGGACCCAACTCATTCCCATTGAGATCAAATCGGGCGAAACTTTGAGCGCCGATTTTTTTGCAAACCTTGTGAAATGGAATCACCTTTCTGGCAATCCTCCTTCTCACAGTTACGTGATTTATGGCGGTCATGGCAAACAGATACGCTCTCAGGGAACAGCTCTTGGATGGACTGACATTGCACAAATCGATCTTTTCAGATATAAATGACACTCAAATGTGAGGTCTGTTATGAAGCCAAAAGAAATTCTGTTTGAAGAAGATGCACGCACCGCGTTACGCGATGGGATTGATGAACTGGCCAATGTGGTCGCGATGACTTTAGGACCCAAAGGGCGCAACGTCGGACTCGACACTTCTTGGGGATCGCCGACAATCACAAGCGATGGCAATAGCATCGCCAAAGATATTGAGCTCAAGGACACATTCCGGAATATGGGCGCCTCTATGGCCAAAGAGGTAGCTGCCAAAATCAAAGAAAAATCGGGCGACGGCACCACAACCGGCATTGTCTTGCTCAGGGCCCTTGTGCAAGGCGGCATCAAAAACATCGCCTCAGGAGCCAATCCGATCGCCATTAAGCGGGGCATGGACAAAATGCTCGAGCAGCTGCTCAAAGAAATCGATGCGATGTCGTTAGAGGTGAAAAACAATCAAGACACGCAAAATATTGCGACCGTCAGCGCCTCCGGCAACAGAGAAGTGGGAGAAAAAATCGCCGCATGCTTTGAAAAAGTGGGCCGGACAGGAATCGTGGCCATTGAAGAGGGAAAGGGCACCGAAACCCGCATTGAAATTGTCGACGGCATGCAGTTCGATCGGGGGTATCAAAGCGCCTATTTTGCAACAAATGCCGAAAAAATGATTGTCGAAATGGCCAACGCCTCTGTACTCATCACCGACAAGAAAATTATGTCGGCACAGGAAATTTTGCCCATTTTGCAACATGTCGCAACGACAGGTGCAGCATTGCTCATCATCGCAGAGGAGATCGAAGGGGACGCCCTATCGACTCTGGTCGTCAACAAATTGAGAGGCACACTCAAAGTGGCCGCCATTAAGGCGCCCGGTTTTGGCGATCGGCGCAAAGCTTTACTCGAGGATATTGCCATTTTGACCGGCGCAACCGTTGTCACAGAAGAAAAAGGGCTCGTTTTGCGAGAAGCGGGATCCGATGTCTTAGGAAAAGCGGATCAGATTGTGGTCACCAAAGAGACCACAACTCTCGTGGGCGGCAAAGGCGCTCCAAAACAGATTACAGCGCGCATTGCGCAAATCGATGCGGAACTGCGCAACACAACCTCAAGTTACGATCGGGAAAAACTCGAAGAGCGCAAAGCCAAATTGCAAGGCGGCGTGGCTCTCATTCAAGTAGGCGCCCCAACAGAATCTGAGATGAAAAAGAAAAAACAGATGTACGAAGACAGCCTCAACTCAACCCGCGCCGCCTTAGAAGAGGGCGTTGTGCCCGGAGGAGGCGTCGCCTTATTCAGGGCAAGTCGAGCCTTAAAAATGGACCTGCCTAAAGAAGAGGCCATTGGAGCGCAACTTCTCCTCAAAGCCTGCGAGGCGCCTTTCAGACAAATTGTGATGAACGCAGGTTACGACGGCTCCATGATCCTCGAGGAAGCGCTCCAAAAAGGGAAAAGTTTTGGGTTCAATGCGGTCACTGAAAAAGTGGAGGACATGCTCAAATGCGGCGTCATCGACCCAGCCAAGGTCGTGAAAAATAGCCTCGCGCATGCCGTCTCCATGGCTGGAATCGTGCTTCTTTCAGAAGCCCTCATTGGGGACGCCAAGGAAGAGTAAGAAGTTGACGGCAAGCTCTTCTTTCCGATATGGGAGAGGGATGCTGGGATGGTTTCTTTTTCTACCTTTGGCCGCTTTTTCTTCTCTGCTTGTGGAGGCCGATACTCTGGCCCAAAAGGTGTGTCTGGAGGTAGCGAAAGCGCCTCCCCCCTCTCTTGAGCCGCAAACGGCCGGGTGTCTGAAGATCTGCTCTGTTTGGTTTTCCATCGATCTTGCCTCTATTGAAGCCCCCGCGTTCGACACTTTGGCGCACGCCAAACTTTGGGACATTTTGCGCGACATCGGTGTGCAAGGGATCTACCTGCAAGGACTCAAAGCGGGTGGAGAATACCGCACAGCCATGGGGCTAGACCCCAAATGGGGCACGGAGTGGGAAGGGATGTCTGCGATGATGCGCAAAAAGGGGTTCATCCTGATCGGCGATCGTTTTGGAACGGCCACAGGACTCACTCCCGATTTTGCCCTTGCTTTGAAAAATACGGAAGGGTACCGAGGCCTTTACCATCTAGTTGAAATTAATCCAAAAGATTGGGGCAAACTCCCCAATGTGAGCAAAGGATTTGCCAATGTGCCTTGGCTCACCTTGCAAACCTTGCATAAGAAAGGGTATGTTCCCGAGCAATTTTCGCCCTATGTCAAAGAGAGCAGCTGGAATGCCACTCCTGTAATCCGGGGGGTCGACGGCAAAGAGCGCAGATGGATTTATCTCAAAGAAAATCAAAATGATCCGGTCATGAATTGGCTGGGCCCCTCTTTTGCGGGATGCCGCATTGCAACCGGAGATCTGCTCGATTCGATGTTGCATTTGGGTCAAAAGATCGGGGTTTTCCATGAACAAGCTGCGCAAGAATCTCTCCTCCTATGGACCCGCAAATTGGGCGGTTTTTCTGTTTTTGAAACAGATGGGGGCCTGTCCGAGTGGATGCATAACGGGGCCGATCTTTGGGTCGACCACTTTACCCGTCCTGCGCTTTTGCATGCGCTCATTGCGCAAGATGCGGAGGCGTTGAAATTGATCTATCGCGTTTTTCTAGAGGCGAAAATCCCGATCAACCGGCTCGTTCACATGTTGCAACCCTATCATCATTTTGCTTGCGATTATGCGATTCTCTCTTCTAAAAAGCAGTTTCAATACTATGAAGAGATCTTAACGGGCGATGCGTTGAAAGCGCGGCTTTTGAAAGAAGATGCGGCCCAATTGCAAGGCAAAGATCCTGCGACCTGGCCCGCTCTTTGCATGGCGAGCGGCGCGCCTCGCGAGGAGGCTCTCCAAGCGCATCAGCTTCTGGCCCTCTTCTATGCCATGCAGCCTGGCGTATTTTCGTTTTCGGTCTCGGATGTATTGGGTCTGACTGCCGAGCAAGTTGTCAATCCGCTGCAACCCAATGAATGTTCTCTCTACGGTTCTTTGCCCGCGCAAATGCAGAACAGCTGTTCTTTCGCGCGCAAATTGCAACAGATCGTGTCAGCGCGGGTCCAATCTGGCATTGATGCAGCGGAGCTGATTGCAGTGCCTCGCACGCAACAAAAAGGGCTTCTCCTTTTGATTCACCGATTAAAAAACGGTTCTCTGCAGCTGCTCGCGGTGAATTTCGGTTCTCGTGAAGCGCAAGAGAGGCTTGAGCTGGCGCAGGTTCGGCAAACAAGCGCCATCAATCTCATGACGGGGTTGATCGAACCAAAACCTCTGGATGCGTCGATGTTTCAACTGATTGTCCCACCTTTGTCTGGAAAAGTAATTCTCTTCCAGCCAAAATATTTTGATTGATGCGTATTTGTGTTGTATGTTCTCCAGGCGTTGGCGACTTGGCGATTTTGCATATTGCCTCGCACCATTTGAAACAAGCGGGTCACGATGTGACCACCGTGTCGCCACACCGTTTTGGCAAGTGGCTGCAAGGCTATCAATTTGGCGATCTGACCCCCTGCGACGCCATTTTTCTCCAATATGGCAATAACGATGCGTCCAAACGGATCCGGGAGGAACACCAAAACGTCTACACCTTTTTTGGCAGCCACAAACCAGAGAAACAGGGGCCCTTGAGGGGGGGATTTGATTTTGTAGCCGATTTAAATCGGACGATGGTGGACAACATCATCGCATGCCTGGCTGCGCTTTTTGGGATTCAGGCCTCTTCAGACAATGGGTTTCGTCCTCCGGATGGGCTGATCCACCGCCGTTTTGCGAAGCGGATCGCGATCCATGCCACGAGCGGAGATGTTTTCCGCAATTGGCCCCAAACGAAATTTCAAAAGTTTGCACAATGGGCTGCGGCGGAAGGCTTTGAGCCTGTTTTTCTGCCTCACTTTCCCTCCCTGGAGGAGCTTGCCTCCTTCATCTACGAATCGGGTTATTTTGTCGGCAACGATTCGGGTCCCGGGCATATCGCCTCCTGTCTCAAAATCCCCCATCTCATCATCGGTCGCGAGGAGAGGCACATGCGTCATTGGAGGCCCGGCTGGGGCTATGGAGAGATTCTCACCCCTCCCAAATGGGTGCCGAATGGGAAGGGATTTCGTTGGCGGGAAAAATATTGGAGCAAATTTATTTTTACAAAAGATGCCATTCGTGGTTTTAAGAAGGTAGGTGACCTATGAAAGATTTACCCCATCATATTAAGAAATTGAACCGGCGCATCATCCGATCGGCGCGTCGGGAAGAACAGGACACGGTGCTCCCCGATCTTCCTGTGTGGCCTGATAGCAAAGGCGAAAAGAGAAAAAAGCAAAAACGGGAGATGAAAGCAGAAAGGGAGGCTAGGACGCCCACAGGAAAAAGTGCGGAAGAGCGCAACCGGGAAATGAAAAAGGGGAGGGTCCCTGTCTTTGACCGGGAGAAAGCGGCGCCGAAACGGACCCGCGCCTCGAAGAAAAAACGTCCCCCAATTTAGCCTGCTGTGATATGATGGCGGGGCTATGCGAATTGCCCAGATCGCCGATTTTCACTATACGCAGCTGACTTACAACCCTTTTCGGCTTTTGTCGAAGAGGCTGTTTGCCCATTTGAATTGGGTATTTTGTCGCAAAAAGCATTTTTTTGAAACCCAAGTAGAGCCGTTGCCCAAGCTCTTTGAGGACTTAAAAGTCGATTGGGTGTTGATGGGGGGCGATTTTTCGACGACGGCCCTCTTAGAGGAATTTGAGAAGGCAAAAAGTCTGGTCGATCAGATCAAGCAGCCCTGGATTGCCATTCCGGGCAACCACGACCGCTATACGCGAAAGAGCTGCCGGGAACTCCATTTTTATCGCTACTTTTCGATGCCGCATAAAACGATTGAAGCGCCCATTGATTTTTTCAACTTGAAAGATCACAGAATTGAGGCGAAAAAGATGGGGAGCGGCTGGTGGGTCATCGCATTGGACACCGCGATCGCCACCAACCCCTGGTCCTCCGAAGGGCTGTTTTCCCACAAGTTAGAAAAGGCGCTAGAAGAGGTCATCAAGCTGATCCCCAAACAAGACTCGATCATCTTATTGAATCACTTCCCCTTCTTTTTAAACGACATCCAAAGACACAACTTGATTCGCGGAGAGGCCCTCCAAAGCCTATTGGAGAAAAACCCACAGATTCGTCTCTATTTGCACGGGCACACGCACCGCCACACAGTGGCCGATTTGCAGGCGAGCCAGTTGCCCATCGTGCTCGATAGCGGCAGCTGCGCGCAAGGGCGCAAAGGGGCCTGGAATCTGATCGATTTGGACGAGAAAGGATGCACTGTCGCGACCTATCGATGGGATCATCGATGGACAAAAACACGCGTTGAGGAGTTTCAATGGAAGAGATAGGACCCCCTTGGTTTGAAGACGGACTCCGTTTTCAATGCACCGGTTGCGGAAAATGCTGCACAGGCTCCCCAGGTTATGTGTTTCTCTCTCCTCCCGACATCGAACGGCTCGCAGCCCACTTTTCGATGCCCCCAGAGGAGTTCATGCGCCAAAAGGTGCGCTATGTCGATGAACAATATGCCCTTTTGGATCGGCCGGGAACAGGCGATTGCCTATTCCTCGAAAATAAAAAATGCTCTGTCTACGAAGCAAGGCCGGTGCAATGCCGCACCTATCCGTGGTGGATCCAAAACTTGCGCGAACCCAATGATTGGCAAGAGGCGGCCAAACACTGCGAAGGCATCAATCATCCAGATGCGCCGCTTGTGTCTTCTTTGCACATCCAAGAACAGTGCCTGACCTATTTGGACAATTTAATTCAGCAAAATTTTTGCAAGTGATACACAAATGCACTCAAAAGTTGGTTTTTGGCTCAAGCCGGACATCCGCATCTTTGGGGCCGCCTGCATCGCTCAACTTATTCAAGTTGAGCTGCTTCGGCGCCGCTTCGCTGCCCCAAACCTGCGGTGCCGGCTGTGCCAAATTCCCAACTTTTGAGTGCATTTGTGTATAAATCGAAAGTCCCTCTATACTGCGTGCATGCCCACAAGCATTCACGAGAGAATCCAAAGTTGGCTGAAAGGCCCTTATGACCCAGAGATGAAGGCGGAGATACGTCGCCTTCTCGAAGTGGATCCCAACAGTTTGCAAGACGCGTTTTTTAAAGATCTCTCTTTCGGCACGGGCGGCATGCGCGGCGTGATGGGGATCGGCACGAATCGGATGAATATCTACACGATTCGCAGAGCCACCCAAGGGCTTGCCAACACGATCCGAAAACAACCGGGCGAAGGCCATCGGGTCTTTATCGGCTACGATGTGCGCAACCATTCCCGCGAATTTGCCGAAGAGGCGGCCCGCGTCCTTTCAGGCAACAATATTGAAGTGCTTCTTTCCAAAGACATCTGCCCGACTCCCCTCGTCTCTTTTGCCTGCAGATATTTTCATTGCACCGCGGCAATCATGATTACCGCCTCGCACAATCCCCCCCAGTATAATGGCTATAAAGTGTATTGGTCTGATGGGTGCCAAGTCGTGCCTCCCCACGATGCCGAAATCATGAAAGAGGTGGAGCAAATCAAGTCGCCCGCGCAAGTTGTTTTGGGCAATGCGTTTGAAGAGGTCGGATCTGAGATCGATGATGTCTATTTAGAGCATTTGAAACAGTTGCAGATGCTGCCTGCCATGGCGAGCGTTCCTCTACACATCGTCTATAGTAATTTGCATGGAACAGGAATCCGCCTGGTCCCAAAGGCCCTGAAGACATGGGGATATACGCATGTGCATTTGGTGAAAGAGCAGCAATCGCTCGACGGGAATTTTCCCAACGCCCCTTCGCCGAATCCGGAAGAGGAAAAAGCGATGCAATTAGGCATGGCGCAGCTGATGCGAGAAAAGGGGGATCTGTTCATCGCCACCGATCCCGATGCCGATCGGATTGGGCTTGCTGTGGGAAAAACCCGCTTCAATGGGAATCAGATCGGCTGTCTTTGTCTGCATCACATCTGCAAAACGCTTCGCGACAAAGGAGAATTTCCCGAAAATGGCGCTTTCGTCAAATCCATTGTGACCACCGAGCTGTTCCGCAAAATCGCCGAATCTTTCGGAGGGAAATGCATCGATGTGTTAACGGGGTTTAAATATATCGGCGAGCAGATCGGCATCTGGGAAAAGGCATTTGATAGTTATCAATATCTTTTTGGCGCCGAAGAATCCTATGGCTATCTGTTTGGCACTTTTGTGCGCGATAAAGATGCCGTTTCTGCGGCGTGTCTCATTGCAGAAATGGCAGCTTCCGCCAAGAGCCAAGGCAAAACGCTCGTCGATATTTTGCACGCCCTGTATGCCGAATTTGGGATCCATCTCCAATCGCTGACGAGTCTCTCTTTTCCCGATAGCCAAGCGGGTATGGATGAGACGAATGCCCTCATGCGCACATTGCGCACAACGCCTCCCCAAGAAATCGGAGGCCAGGCGGTCGTTTTGCGAGAGGATTTCCTGCCCGGATTGCATCATCTGCCCCCTTCCGACGTATTGCGGTTCTGGCTCAAAGATCAAAGTAAACTGGTGATCCGCCCATCTGGCACAGAGCCTAAAGTGAAAATTTACGCGGAGGCCGTGGGCGTCGAACGTGAATCCGAGGAACAAGTCGATGCGCGACTCAAAGCATTGGTCGAATCGTTCAAAAACGGCATTGGTTACGGGCGCAAGTAGCGGCCTGGGACGAGAGATTTGCAAGCTCCTTCAGCAACAAGGAATGCGCCTCATCGCCACAGGGCGCAAAAATCTGCCCGAAGCGCATGCCGCTGTCACCGCCGACCTACGCCATGAGCGACATAAAATCCTTGAGCTGATCGAGAAAGAGGTCCCCGATGTCGTGATCAATTGCGCAGGAGCGGGCGCCTATGGACCTGCTCTCGATCATCCTCTCGATCTCCTGGACATCAATGCCAACGCTCCGATTGAGATCACACTTGTGGCAGCCCGCACCTTATTGAGAGCGAAAAAAACCGGGGTCATTCTCAATGTGTCATCCGCTGCAGGACTCATCCCCATGCCCTACTTGGCCCTTTACAGCGCAGCAAAAGCGGCGCTCACCTCATTCTCCCGCAGTTTTGATGCAGAAATGCGCCCTTTTGACATTCGCATTCTGGTCAGTTTGCCAGGACAAATCAACACCGACTTTGCCTTTCAGGCATCAAAAGGTAAATACCGGCAAGAAGGCGGCATGAAAAAAGAGTGGGTCGCGAAACGCATTATGAGACAAATCGCCCATCAGATTCCCTATGAAGTCATCGATGGAAACACAAAATTCCAGATCTTTTTGGCAAAACTTCTGCCGTCTTTAGCAAACAGGTTGATTATGAAAGGCTTACGAAAAAGATTTTAGAGAATATTGGTCAAAATGGATTTCACTTCCATATATTCGCGAAGGCCTTCTCGACCGCCTTCGCGTCCGATGCCGCTTTCTTTAAAGCCGCCGATGGGAATTTCGTGCGTGTATCCTTCGCCATCGTTCACGCCGACAAATCCGTATTGCAGCGCTTCAGTGACCCGCATGGTGCGCGCCAAATCGCGTGTAAAGACATATGAGGCCAATCCATAATTGCTATGATTGGCTCGTTGCAGCACCTCTTCTTCTGTGGAAAAAGAGAGAAGATTAGCCACGGGCCCGAAAATCTCATTTTGGCAGATGGGCCAATCATCCTGAGTGCCTTCGATGACTGTGGGCGCATAGAAAAAGCCTTTCGCGCAATCTCCTTCAGTGAGCGGATGACCGCCTAAAAGGATTTTGCCTCCTTGCGCTTTGGTCTGTTGCACCAATTGATCGACTCGCTCTCGAGCCGCTTGGGTAATGAGCGGCCCGATTTGGACGCCCGGTTTGTGTCCAGGCCCCACTTTGTAGGATTTGACTTTCTCTACAAATTTGGCGACAAACGTCTTGTAGATTTTTTCTTGCACATAGATGCGATTGGCGCAGATGCACGACTCGCCTCCCACGCGCATAAATTTGATCGCGGCCACTCTTTCCACGGCTTGATGCAAATCGGCGTCGTCAAAAACGAGCACGGGCGCGTTGCCGCCGAGCTCCAAAGAGAGTTTTTTGAGCTGTTTCGCCGATTGTTCCATCAACATTTTCCCTACACCGATCGAACCGGTAAATCCGATCATTCTCACAACGGGATCTGCCAGAAACTCTGCCGAAACAGGGCGCGGGTCTTTGGCTGTCACGATATTGAACACTCCGGGAGGGGTGCCCGCATCATGCAGAGCTTGCGCAATGGCCAAAGCGGTGAGCGGCGTGGTATCGGCGGGTTTCAACACAACTGTGCATCCCGCGGCTAAAGCGGGCGCGATTTTTCTTGTGATCATATTTGCGGGGAAATTCCACGGCGTGATGGCGCCCACGACGCCCACTGGCTGCAACAGGGTCATCAGTCTTTTGTGTCCAAAGGGAGAAGGGATCGTCTCTCCATACGCGCGCCTCCCCTCTTCTGCAAACCAGCTCAAGTAGCCCGAGCTAAACAGCACCTCTTGTTTCGCCTCTTCCAAGGGTTTTCCATTTTCTTGCATCACGAGATGGGCGATCTCATCTGCGCGAGCCAACATATTGGCCTCTGCTTTTTTGAGGATGGCTCCCCTCTCTTTGGCTGAAATCTTGGCCCATTTAGGAAAAGCGTCTCTCGCCGCAGCGATGGCCAATTTGACCTCTTGGGTTCCCCCATCCGCTACTTTCGCGAGGATTTCCCCCGTTCCCGGATTGATCAAATCGTAGGTTTTTCCTGTTTCAACCCATTGACCATTGATGAACATTTTTTTCACTGATCCCTCTACAAATGGCAAGATCCGCCATGTTTCTCATGGTAGCGTTGATGCTCCTCTTCAGCGCGATAAAAAGGGCCGGCAGGGACAATTTCGGTCACCACTTTTTGTCCCGCCTGGATCCGCGCCGCTTTTCCTTTGTCGGCCAGCTCTTTTTGCTCGGCATTATGGGTAAAAATAGCGGAGCGGTATTGCGATCCCACATCGGGTCCTTGCCGGTTCAAAGAACAGGGATTGTGCATCTTCCAAAACAGATCGAGCAGCTCTTCATAGCGGATCACTTTGGGGTTGAAGGTCACTTCGACTGCCTCCGCATGCCCTGTCTTGCCAGAACAGACCTGTTTGTAGGTGGGATTGGGAGTATGGCCGCCTGTGTAGCCCACTTGGGTGTCGATGACGCCCTTCACTTTACGGAATTCTGCCTCCACGCCCCAAAAACAGCCCGCCGCAAACGTTGCTTTCTCAGCCATGCTTATGTTTTTCCTTTTTGGGGTATTTGATCCGCACGTGATGCGAGAGTAAAAGCGTATGCACGAGCGTTTTTCTCACGCGAGCCAGCTCTTCAAAAGTGAGTTGGCAGTCGTCCAGTTGGCCATCCTCCGCCTTTTCAGCGATCAGGCGGCCTACCAGCTCGGTGAGCGTCTGCTCATTGATCTCCTCCAAAGAGCGGGTTGCCGCCTCCATGCTATCGCAAATCATGATGATGGCCGATTCTTTGGTGCGCGGCTTGGGACCTGGATAGCGGAACTTCGCCTCATCCACCTCTTCTGGGCGATTTCCTTTCAATTCCAATTGCTTGCGATAAAAATAGTAGACGAGCGTCGTGCCGTGGTGTTCTCGGATGATGTCGATGAAGGGTTGAGGCAAATGTGCTTTGCGGGCAATGGCCTCTCCATCGGTGACATGAGAAATGATCACTTGAGCCGATTCGAGGGGGGTGAGGAGTTGATGGATGTTGACAGCGCCCTGCTGATTTTCGGTGTAAAATTGGGGGTTATTCATTTTGCCGATGTCGTGATAGAGGGTGGCCGCTCTGCAAAAAAGGCCATTGGCCCCAATGGATTGGGCGCAAATTTCCGCTAGATTGCCCAGAACGAGGCTATGCTGATAGGTGCCTGGCACTTCGACGGCAAACCGGCGCATGAGATCGCTGCCTGGATCGGTATATTCCATGAGGGTCATGTCGGTGAGGACTCCAAAGAGCATTTCCAATGCGGGTAAAATGCCGATGACGAGGATGGCCGAGATCAACAGGAAGACAAAGCTCGCCCCGACGTTGATGAAGAGGGCGGCATTGACGAGCTGATTGCCGGCCAGAGTGAAGGCGTAGAGAACGGGGATGGCGCTGAGCCAAGATTTTGTGCAGATGGTGAAGATCTCTTTCCGTTTGCGGATCCGTTTGGAGCAGATGATCACGACGATGGAGGTGACGAGATTGAGGATTAAAAAGTGGGTGTGGTCGAAGGCGAGACTGACTGTGAGCAAAATGGAAATAAAAGTGGCTCCAAAAAGAGCGGTTCTTTGAGAGAGCAGCGCGCAAATTAAAATCGTCGCAAAAGGGGCAATGATGGGACATCGCACCTGTTCAATCCAGTCGGAGGTGCTTTTGAGCAAGATGAATTCGATCACTTTGGCAAAAAGAAGGGTCAGCACCACAATGCATACAAAGAGCGAAATTTCCCTTAAGGAACGGATGAAGTGGGGTTGGCTGATGCGGAAATAGAGGGCGCTGATTGTAACAAAGATCACGGCGAGGATCAGGCTGGCGAAGATGGTGTAGGGGTCCCACATTTTGTGGCTTTCGGAAATGGCCTGTTTCATGGCTTTCATCATCGTCACGTGGCGCGGCGTGATGAGATCGTTGGGATTGATGATCCTTGTGCCCGCTTGCACTTTGGTCATTTTTTCCGGAATGAGATTCATCAATTGCATCTGGAGATTTTTCTCCAGCATGCCGTCTCGAAAAAAGGACCATGCGTGCGGCTGAAAAGTGCGGATGACATAGTCGATGGTCTCTTTATGGAACACATCGCTTTGTCCAATTTGTGCAGCGATATCTTGCCAAATGTCTTCGGGCAACGATGCGAGCTCTCCTTCGGCAGGGGGGATAAACTCATAGTAGGAGGTGTCGGGCAGGTTGAGTTCGCAAATTTTTTGAATGGTCTTGGGATCGGTGAATCGGGCCTCTAGCAGAAGTGTTTCGAGGAGATCTGAGGCCTTGTACATCTCCTCGAAAGAGGCGTTTGGAACGGTGGCGCGCCACCGACCGCCGCGAAAGAGATCTTGTTCCATTTTAAGTCGCGCATCATGCACCTGCAGATCGTCGATTTGGTACAGATGGCCCACCTCTTGGCTGGCCTGATTTTTTAAAACAATGGTGGTTTCATAATCGGGAAACTCAAAATCGATTTGAGCGACAACAAATCTTTTGGCCACCGTGTTGACTTCCAACATTTCGAGGCGCACTTCGCGGAAATGGAGGAAAAGAGCGAGAAAAATAACGCAAACAAATCCGACGAGAAGTCGCCATCCGCGGCTATTGGTAGAGAGCCACTCTTGCCAATTTTTGTTCATATTCATAATATACCACTCATGTCAAAAAGATACCAGGTCTTAGCTCGCAAGTACCGTCCCCAGTCGTTTCGCGATGTGCTCGCTCAAGATGCCGCGGTCACTACGCTGAAGAATGCGATCCGTTTTGATAAGGTCGCTCACGCCTATCTTTTTTGCGGCTCGCGCGGAGTCGGGAAAACGACATTGGCTCGTCTGTTTGCAAAAGCGCTTAACTGTCAGTCTCTAACGGCAGATTTCGAGCCTTGCAATCAGTGTTCTTCCTGTCATGAGATCTCTTCTGGCCAATCGCTGGACGTGATTGAAATCGATGGGGCCTCTAACCGGGGGATTGACGACATTCGGCAGATCAATGAGACGGTGGGGTACGCGCCGAGCCGGGGCCGCTATAAGATCTACATTATCGACGAAGTGCACATGCTGACGAAGGAGGCGTTCAACGCTCTTTTGAAGACGCTGGAAGAGCCGCCTGAGCAAGCGAAATTCTTTTTTGCTACGACCGAGGCGCACAAGGTGCTGCCCACGATCATTAGCCGATGCCAACGGTTTGATTTAGCGCGGATTCCGCCTTCTCTGATTGTGAGCAAGCTAGGGGAAATCGCCTTGGATCTGAACCGGATGGTGGACAAAGAGGCGCTCGAACTGATCGCCGCTTTTTCCGAGGGGAGTTTACGCGATGCCGAATCGCTTTTTGATCAAATTCTGTGTTTTTCTGAGGAGACGATCACATCGGCGATTGTGCGGCGCACTTTGGGTTTGGCTCCCAAAGAGCTCTTTCATGCGCTCGATCAGGCGTTTGACTCCTGCCATCTCCCGTATGCTTTTGAGCTGGTCGAGCAGCTCATGCAAATGGGGAAAGACCTGGCCCATTTCCTGGAACAATTGATTGAGCATTACCGCAATATTGTCCATGCGAAGTGCAACCATTTGGAGATCGGCAAAGCCTACACTGGGCCGCAAGCGCTGCATATCCTGGACCTACTGATTGCAGCGGAGAGCGGTTTCCAAAAAAGCGCCTATCAACGCATCGCGCTCGAATCGATTTTATTGCAGATCATCCGCAGCAAAAACCGCATCCCCGTTGAAGTACTCGTGCGCCACCTCACCGAACACGCCGGCAAACTCCCCCTGATGGAAACCCCAGTGCCGGTGGCAGAGGCTCCGATGCCGGTGAAGCCCGCGCCCATGCCGGTGACAGAGGCTCCTGTGCCGGTCAAGCCCGCGCCTGTGCCGGTGGCAGAGGCTCCAGTGCCGGTGAAGCCCGCGCCCATGCCGGTGGCAGAGGCTCCAATACCGGTGAAGCCCGCGCCCATGCCGGTGACAGAGGCTCCGATGCCGGTCAAGTCCGCGCCTGTGCCGGTGACAGAGGCTCCGATGCCGGTCAAGCCCGCACCCATGCCGGTGGCAGAGGCGCCAGTGTCGGTGAAGCCCGCGCCCATGCCGGTGGCAGAGGCTCCGGTGCCGGTGAAGCCCGCGCCTGTGCCGGTGGCAGAGGCTCCGATGCCGGTTGTTGAGGCGCCCACCCCATCCCCCGTTTTAAAAGCGGTGCCATTTAATCCGTATGGGATTAAACAAGAGGCGGTTAATGACGTCCCGAAACCTTCGGTGGTGACGCAAAAACCGCAAAGCCACTATGATACAATCATCCGGTTTGCAGCCGTTGAGTTTGAGGGAACGATTAAAAATTAGGGTATTATGGGCAGTGGATTTTCGAAAATGAAGAAGCAGGCGCGGCTCATGCAAGAGCAGCTCAGCCAAGCGAAAAATAAGATGGAGAGCACCCTCGTCGAAGGGAGCAGCGGAAACGGTCTTGTGACAGTCACATTGAACGGCTCGAAAGATTTAAAGAAAATCGCGATCAAACCGGAAGCTCTGACTGATGTAGAGGGGCTGCAAGATCTGATCATTGGCGCATTCGAAGCAGCCTCTGCGAAAATTGAAGATCAAGCGCCGGGATTACCGGGGCTGCCTGCCGGCATGAATTTGTTTGCCTGAAAATATCTATTACGTATCTCCTGTCTTGCGCGCTGTTTGTCACTGGCTAGCGTAGATTCTTTCCGGATCTCGTCTATAGCAGTGAGCGTTGAGGCTTCCTTGAGCATGAGCGCCCATTGCCGTGCTTGAACACGACCCGCCTCCTCCTTGACCAATCTATCTATCTCCCTATTTAACTCCCAATCTGCGTCTGTAGTGTCCAAAGTAGTCGTGCAAGAAAAGTCTGTGGGAGGTGTTGCATGTACGAGTCGCCAGATGGCTTCAAAAGAAGGAACAACTCCGCTGAGCTCCTTGGGTGAAACGCAAACTTCATATTGCCATCCCCGAACCGAGGAAACTCCTTCTAAAGATAAAGAGAGTTCAATGGGTTTCAATTCATATGAATTGTATTCATGGTGCTCGTAATACGTGCGTGGTTGCCCTAGCCTCAATCCTCCAGCATTCTGATCCTCGATCGATGTGATCGCAAAAAACCGGAGTTTACTGAGTCGATCGACCCTAATCGCAAGAGATTCGATGCGATCGTCTGGAGATATGGGGATCGTTTTCTGTACCTCAAACACACCGGAACGCAAGCAGAATCTGGCCCGCCCCTGCTTCTGCTGACCATCACACACTAATATATGAGTCACTTTGCGCTGCATCCTCTCTACCCACATATACCCTTCACACGTATGTACTCGGTGATCAGGATCTGTGAGAGCGCAAGAATCATCCCCTTCGTACTTGATATGTAAAAAAATCATGGGCACTCCTCTATTTTTTCCGGGAGATACTATTGAAATATTCTTTTGATTGCAATCAAAAGATGTAGTACTGGACAAAAAAAATAACAGGATAAACATGATCGGCGAAGCGCCGGCATGATCTGCAGGATCAATGAATCTGAACCTATCCTGCTCATCCTGCCGCTTGCGATCTGGAACCTATCTCAATAAAATTTTTCGTCGATTTTCTGGATTATTTTGAGAGATTTTCGATTATGTTTCGGGGGGTCATATACGGCAGCTGATATGACCCCCCGAAACATAATCGAAAATCTCTCAAAAGAACCAAAAAATCGACTGAAACTTTTTATTGAGATAGGTTCTTGCCCATCCTGTAAATCTTGCCCTGGTAGACAGTCTCTTATCGCACGGTCTCTGCGTCGAGGAATTGTTTCAGGTCGCTTGCGGAGGTGTGCTCAAGGGCCCCTTCGGCGAGCCGGCACGCTTCCAAAATGCGCCATTTGCGAATCGTGTGTTTGACGAGTGGTATGTGGCGCGCGGCCACAGAAAATTCGCGCAAGCCGAGGCCGATGAAGAGCGGAATCATCGCCGGATCGGTCGCGCACTCGCCGCACAAAATGACCGGCTTGCGCGCATGCGTCGCAGAGGCGACCACCATGCGGATAAAGCGCAAAATGCTCGGATGCGTCGAGAAATAGAGGTCGGCTGTATGGGCATTGCTCCGGTCAGCAGCCAGAACAAATTGAACGAGATCATTCGTCCCAATCGAAATAAAATCGACCTCCTCCGCGATGGCATCAGACATGATGGCAGTCGATGGCACTTCAATCATACATCCAATGGCGATGTTTTTGGTGCACTTAATCCCCTGTTTTTTCAGATCCGCTTGGATCTCCTCCACTTTCTGCCGCACGAGGCGCACTTCGGTGATATCCGAGACCATCGGAATCAGAATGTGAACCTGCCCAAAATGACTCGCTCGCAAAATGGCGCGCAGCTGCGCCTCGAGAATTTCAGGGTAGCGCAGCAAGAACCGAATCGCCCTGCAGCCTAAAGCGGGATTGGGCTCTGTGCCAAACGCACGAAAATATTTGGCGTCCGGATGGTTCGGAGGAAGGTCGATCTTTTTATCGCCGCCTATATCAAAAATCCGAATGACCAGCGGCCGCCCTTTGAGCGATTTGGCCATCCTCTTATAGATCTCAAATTGCTCCTCTTCATTCGGCAAGGCCCTCTTGGTGAAAAAGAGATATTCCGACCGGAACAGCCCGATGCCCGATGCACCCGCTTTGATCACCTGATCGATCTCTTTTGGATTTTCCAAATTGGCGCAAATACGCACCTCGTAGCCATCAATCGTTTCCCCTTTGAGATGCGAATGGCTCTTCAGCATCTTATAGCTGAGCAAATGCTGCCGCTGCAATTCTTGGTATTTCTTCAACGTGTGACGCTTCGGATTCAAAATCACAAGGCCTTGCGAACCATCGACAATCAGAGAATGAACATCCGCTTTCTTCATTTTCTTAATATCCACATTCGCCACATAAGGAATCCCTTTGGCCCGCGCAATGATCGCCGCATGAGAAGTCACGCCGCCGACCGCCGTCACAAAAGCGCTCACAAGCGAGGCCTTCGCCTCCACCGTCTCCGATGGCACCAGCTCATGCGTTAAAATGATCGAATTGTGCGGCACCTCCCCAATTTTGACCTGATTGAGCGGCCGTAAATGACCTAAAATCCGCCTCGATACATCAATGATATCGCGCACCCTTTCTTGAAAATATTGGTCTTTGAGCGTGCTGAATCGACTCTTATACTCTTCGATCAGACGATAGAAAATCGATTCGGGCTTCCGCTGCATGTCGCGAATCCGCTCTTCAATCCCACTCGTTAACAGAGGATCTCTCATCATTTCCAAATGCGTTCCTAAAATGGAGACAATTTCAGGGGGCCCTTCCGTCTGCGATAATTTTTGCAACGATTCAATATCTTGCCGGCTCATTTCAAGCGCCCGTCGATACCGGCTGATTTCTAGATCGACCTCTTTGATCGGAATCGCAATTTCTGGAACGTCATCTTCTGCGCTGACAAAGAAAATAGGAAGACCAATTCCAATCCCTTTACTGATCGGAATCCCTCTCAAAATGATCTCGTCTTCCTGCTCAAAAGACATCACTTCTCCCCAAATTCTCCTTCAAAGGCAGCCACTATATGCTGCATCGTCGCTTCCGCATCTTCCCCATCGACAATCACCTCGATCACCGCATTTTTTTTCGCAGCCAGCATCAAAATGCTCATAATACTTCTCGCATTGATCGTCTCATTCTTATGAATGAAGAAAACCGATGATTTGCGCGACTGCAGCAGCTTGACAATCGTCGCCGCCGGCCGCGTATGCAGCCCTAAAGCATTTTTCACTTTGACCTTACGCGTAAGCCTCATCGTGAAAACTCCTCCATCCGTTCCTGAGTTTTCTTCTTTCTTCTCGCAATCGTTTCCAACAGTTTTGCGTTGAACTCTTTCGCTGAATTATATCCCATATCTTTTAATCTGTGATTGAGCGCAATCGTCTCCAAAAGCAGAACGACGTCGCGGCCCGGCTTCACAGGAAGCAGGTGATACGGGACGCTCACTCCAAGAACATCGATAAATTTTTCATCCAGCCCCACCCGATCATAAAAATGTTGATCATCCCACTCTTCGAGTTTCACGACAATGTCAATCCCTTTGTCGGGCCTTACGCACACAGCTCCATAAAGATGGGCCACATTGATGATCCCAATGCCCCGAATCTCCATCAAGTGGCGCGTCAGATCGGGACCCGAACCAACCAGATAGGCGCCCTCTTTTTTCTTCACGCGGACCACATCATCGGAAATGAGACGGTGCCCCCTTTCGATGAGTCCAAGGGCCGCCTCGCTTTTCCCCACAGACGACTCCCCTTGAATCAAAACGCCGACGCCAAACACCTCGACAAGCGTGCCATGCAAGGTGACGCTGGGACAAAATTCTTCAAGCAGTAAAAAAGCGACGCGGCTGAGCAAATTGGTTGCCGTAGATGTGGCGCGAAAGAGAGGAATATGCATCGCCTCGCAGATGGCGATCATCTCTTTGGGAGCCGTTAAGCCTCGAGACACGATGACCGCGGGCGTGGTCGTGGTCAAAATCACTTTGAGCCGCTCCATCCGTACACTCGGGTCCAATTCGCGCAAGAATTCGATCTCTTGCTTGCCAAATACCAAAATGCGCGAAAAGACAAAGCCCTTTAAATATCCGGTCAGGCTCAAACCAGGGCGATGCACTTCTGCTTTATGGATTTTGCGGGACAGACCCTGCGCGCCCGCCAAGAGCTCTAACCCTAAGTGTTTTCCGTGCTGTTCGAAAAAATGCTGCACTAAATACACAATGTCATCCCCTGTACATAACAGCTCAGCCATTCTGAAAACGTGGGAAAAGCCAAATTTTCAGTCCACGATCTTTTATGACTCACATCTGATATTGTATAGTCGATTCCGGAAAAATAAACATTCCCCATTTCACTTCCAGGATACCAGTCGCGATAAAAACATTGAAAAGAGGCCAATCCAAGCGACTCATAAAAAGGAATCAACGCGCCTGGGTCGACTTCAGACGATCCCGATCGGATCCGTTTTTCCGAACGGAGAATGAGATCGGTCAAACTCCGCTTGGCATCGGGGACATCTTGGATCTCTAAGAGACCCATTTCCGATAATTTTCCAAAGCCGTTGTGCATCTTCAGAAAAGAGAGATAATCCCTCGGCAAATTGCAGTCGAGTTCACTTTTCATTTCATTGCATTCCGCATCTCCAGCCGGAGGTTTTCCGCGGAAAAACGAACTGTGATCCGCAAGACTGTAGACGAGTTCCGCATCCATGGGCTCCCCTTCTATTTTCTGGGTGAGTACAACCGCCACATCATCGAGCCGCTCAAAGAATTCGAAAATCAGCGGATGAGCGCTGGGATGATAGGGAAGACGATCTAACCAAAAATCGCGGGTAAATTCTACGCGATCTTGTGGAAGAATTCTACTTAATTCATACCACCCTCTCGGAAGATCCAAAGCCAATTGATTCACTTCATCCCATGTACAATCAGGCTCCTCGGACAAGATGCGAACGTGGCTATACCCGCTTTCCTTATTTGCTGTAAAAAAGCCGCGTGCTAGAGAATTCATAATGTCACTGTGACACAATTAAAAATTTCTTTCCTTAGAAATTTTTTCTGATCTATACTTTGGATGTAAGTTGGTTGTTGGCAGAAACCAAATTTTGAACCACATTGGGTAGAATCCTATGGCAAGTACGAAAGTTGTGATCCTCGGCGGCGGTTTTGCGGGCATTAATGCGGCAAAAGCGCTTGGCAACTCCAATTATGATGTGTGGATGATTGACAAAACCAACCACCATTTATTCCAGCCCTTATTATATCAAGTGGCGAGCGCGGCTCTTTCTCCTGGCGACATTGCGATTCCGATCCGAGAGATTTTGAAGCCGTTTCCGAATGTGACTGTGATCATGGGCGAGGTGGTTCAAATCGACAAGGAAAAGAATCTGATTATTTTGAGGAATGGGGATCAGATTGGCTATGAGTTTCTGATTGTGGCGTTAGGGGCGCGCCATTCCTATTTTGGGAATGATCAATGGGAGCCGTTTGCCCCGGGCTTGAAAACATTAGTCGATGCGTTAAAGATTCGGGAGCGGATCCTCATGTCTTTTGAGAAGGCGGAGCGGTGCGACAGCATTTCTGAGGCGCGCAAGTTTCTCAATTTTGTGATTATTGGGGGCGGTCCTACTGGTGTGGAGATGGCGGGGGCGATTTCGGAGATTGCGTATCAGACGATGCTGCAAGATTTTCGGCGCATTGACACGACCAAGACGAAAATTCACCTCATTGAAGGCTCGCCTCATATTTTACCTGTGTATTCGGAAAAATTATCTCGAAAAGCGCAGCAATACCTCGAACAATTTGGGGTCAATGTGATTACGGGGAAACGGGTCATTGGGGTTTCTCACGAAGGGGTCACGATCGAGGGGCTTTTTATTCCGGCGGAAAACGTTGTATGGGCAGCTGGCAACCAGGCATCGCCTGTTTTGAAAACGCTGGGCGTTCCTTTGGATCGGCAGGGCAGAGTGAATGTGGAGCCCGATTTAACGATTCCAGAACATCCAGAAATTTTTGTGTTAGGCGATGCGGCTTGCGCGCTGGATAAAAAAGGCAAACCGCTTCCGGCGCTTGCGCCTGTTGCAGTCCAGCAGGGGCGCTATGTCGCGCAGATTTTGCGCAGGCGCATTCCAAAAAATGCCCGTCCTCCGTTTATCTATTTTGATAAGGGGAGCATGGCAACGGTTGGGAAAAGTAAGGCCGTGGGGATGATGGGCAAGATGGAATTTAGCGGGCTATTCGCGTGGCTTGCTTGGTGTTTTATCCATATCTTATATCTGATTGGATTCCGCAATCGGATGGTGGTTTTAATGCAGTGGCTCTTTGCCTTTTTTGGCGCTCAAAGAGGGGCGCGGCTCATCAATCGATCTGTTGACGAAGAAATGCCCAAAGTTCATCAGTGAACCAGACCGTTTTCTGGCAAAAATATCCGGCGCTTCTGTACGGGATTTCTCTTTTGGTGGGGACGAGCAGCGTTCTGTTTTGGCCTTTTCCTTGGCAATGGGTCTGGCCGTTTTGCATGGGTCTTTATCTCCTCTTCTTGCGCAAGGTTCCTCCGTTATGCCTTCTGATCGCCGGCATGTATTACGCCTCCTTTTTTTCTCCTACATTGGAATCGGCGCGGGTGGGGTATTTTTCACCTGCGATCTTGAAGCCGCATCAGACCCCTTTTACGAAGGAGCTGATGTATCAAGGGGTTTTGACAGCGCAAGGGCAAAGGGTGCCGTGTGGGATTGCATATACTTTATCTGAAGATCATCCGAAGGCGAATTGCGATTACATTGTGAAGGGGATTTTGAAGAAGCGCAGCGCCTATGACTATTTGTTTAAGGCCAAGGAGTGGATCCCCGTTGAGAACACGTGGCGTTTGGCGGAATTTCGGTTTCAGTGTAAAGAAGCTCTGCGTCATTTTCTCGATACCCATTTACACCGTCCGCGCGTGGCCTCTTTTTTGGGGTCATTATTGACTGGGGATGTGGAGGATCGGGCGCTCCGTTTTGAGTTTTCGAAGTTAGGATTGCAGCATATTTTAGCGATTTCTGGGTTTCATTTTGCGATTCTCATTTCATTTTGCACCTTTTTCTTAAATCTTTTTCTGTCGCATCGATCGAAATATCTCGTTCTTCTTTGCTCTGTCAGTCTCTATTTTCTTTTTGTGGGGTCTGTTCCTGCGGTGCAGCGCAGTTATTTAACGGTGCTTTTTTTTACGGTGGGCAAGCTGCTGAACCGCCCCTCCACGGGACTGAATTTATTGGGGGCCTCGTTGCTGATTGAGGTGTTGCTCAATCCGCTTGTGTCTGCGAATCTGGGATTTCAGATGAGTTTTCTAAGTTGTATTGGCATTCTTCTTTTTCGGCCCCTTTTTTTGCCTGTTGGCCAGTTTCTGTTTCCGGTCCACCGCAATCTGACTTTGATTTCTCAAAACGGCTACTTACTCACCTCTTTTTTACGCGAGGCGATTGCGCTGACTTTGGCTGTGAATGCGGCTCTCCTTCCTCTTCTGCTGTATCACTTTCACACGTTTCCCCTTCTCTCTCTTCTCTACAACCTCTTTTTTCCTTTTCTCATCTCCCTCTCCCTCTTTCTCCTCCTTCTCTCTCTCCTCCTCTATCTCCTCTTCCCTCCCCTCTCTCTGTTTTTTCTCACCGATTTTTTGACCGCACAGTGGCTCGATCTGGCGGCCTACCCACCCCTTTTTCTCGATTATTCGATTCGGTGCCATTCTGTTCCAGCGTGGACGATTCCAATCTATCTGGTCTTTTTGTTTCTGGCAGCTACGCGGTTGGAGTCCTCTGAACTCAAAAGTTGAGAATTAGTGTATACTCCAACGACAGTCTTTTAACTCTTTGCTTTTTTTTCAGCCATTCCGCTAAAATTGCGTACTCAAAAATAATCAACAGGAGTTTAACAATGTCAACAGTATCTGCAGTTTGCCCCTTCTCTGTTATACCAATGACACAGCCATCCGAATTATTGCTGGATGCACTCCAGACAAATCCCAACGAGGTCGAGGCCTGGTTACAGCGTGGCCGGTCTATAGACGTGGAAGACACAATTTTTGTTCGTGGGGAACGTATGTCAAAGTATGAGTGTTTTCGCCAAGCGCTATCCATAAATCCAGAGGATGCTAACACATGGCTAGAGATTGGCCTATTTCTTGGGAATGGTATATTTCTTGGGAATGATGGGTGGTTCACACAAGACGATTGTCTTCTCAAAGCCGCGCAATACAATCCTGCGAATTCCTTTGTGTGGAGTGCACTGGGCAGTAGGCTTTCAGGGCGCGAGACCTACACCCACCCCACCACTGGGAAGTCTATGGATCGGGTGGAGTGCTTGCTCGAAGCCCTAAGGCTAAATCGCTTCAATGCGCACGCCTGGGACAGCTTGGCCGACTCTTGGTCTAATACACGCCCGATCTACCTGTGTGGGAACCTCCTGACGCTAGGTTTCTGCCGTCAGCAACGCGAGTTCAGTCTGAAGCACAAGCCCCAGTGGCAGTGGCCAGGAATCGAATCTTTGCTACGCGACCGACCAGCCCCCCCCGCGCCCCCCATGGGTTGACGAATACCTCTAGATTCGGTTAATATTTTAACTCGATTCTACGGCGATCGTAGCTCAGGTGGTTAGAGCGTTGGATTGTGGATCCAAATGTCGCGGGTTCGAGTCCCGTCGATCGCCCATTTAAATTTTAAAACAATATGACACCGGGCTTGCTCCCGTGCGCCAGAGCACGTAGGGGCTTGAGCGCGCGGGAGCATATCCCCTTCTATATGAGAGGGATCCATGACCTTTCTTCAAGCCGTTCTACTAGGCATCATTCAAGGCCTGACCGAGTTTTTTCCCGTTAGCTCGTCTGCGCATTTGAAGCTCGCACGGTGGTTCTTGGGAGCTCCAGATGACGTCATCTTCGACCTGGTCTGTCATTCGGGAACCCTGCTCGCCTTGGTGTGGTTTTTGCGTAAGGATGTCTGGGAGGTCCTCTGCAGTGTTCGTAAAATGGCTTTTTTTACGTTAGCGCTGATCCCGCTTGTGCCTGGCTACTTCCTTCTGAAGCCCGTGAGGGAGGCGCTCTCAGAACCTGCCTTTTTGGGGTTTGCTTTGATGGGAACGGGGGCGATCCTTTTTGCGGCCACTAAAAAAAAGGATGTAATCGAGAAGAAAAAATGGCATCATGTGCTATGTATCGGAATGATGCAGACGATGGCCCTCATCCCTGGAATCTCCCGCAGCGGTTCAACCATTGCAGCCGCGAGATTCTGCGGTTGGAATTGGCGGGAAGCTGCAAAATTCTCCTTTTTGCTCGCGATCCCGACGATTTTGGGCGGCGAGGCGCTGGAATGGCTCAAGGGGAGCGCTGCATCCCCAGTTGATTGGGGGTGTTATGTGGGAGGATTTGCCGCTTCTTTCGGACTCGGATCGGTCGGAGTCCGTTTCATCTTCTGGGTCTACGAGCAAGAAAATTTAAAACCCTTCGCCTGGTATTGCATTGGGCTAGGGCTCTTTGCGTGGGCAATGTTTCATGGCTAAAAAGAAAAAAACTCCCATCAATCCAGATGCGCAAGGCCTTTTTTTCTTCTCCGTCGGCGCACTCGCTCTTTTGGCCCTCTGGAGCTTTACCTTCTTGCATCCAGACGCCAATTGGCTCGGCTATGTAGGGTATATCGCGGCGCTCGGATTGGAGTCGCTATTTGGCCTCGGCGCCTACCTCATCCCCTGCTATTTCATGTGGCTTGGAGTGCGTCTTTTGAAGGGCCATAAACTCGTGCACGCCGATCACATCTATTTCTCCATCTTGCTCTCATCTGTCTGCATGCTGTTCACCGTCTTTGCGGAAAGCTACCCAGACAAAGCGCACCTTTGGGATGGCAAAGTGCTCTCGGAAACGTTGGCGCTCAGCAGCCCCTTTCCCCACACGCTGATCCGTTTTTACTTAGGCGGCTTCCCCTTTTATTACGTCTTTACCGATTTGCCGGGCATCAATTTCCAAAATACATTGAGCCCAGTCGGCACCACCCTCATTTTCTTCAGTTTTGGCTTGGTGGCCTTTTTGCTTTTGACCCGCATCGAAGTGGTCGCAAACGCCAAATCCTTTTGGATGGGCATTAAGGCCCTCGTGGCCTGGACCGGAAAATGGGTGCAAAAAAAACCGGGGCTGCTCAAGGCGGAAAAAACCTTCACAGGATTGAAAATCAACCACCTGCCTCCAGAGCCAAAAAAGAAATTAACCGACATCATCATCAAGCCAGAAAAAAAGGCCAAACTCATTGAGCCAGCCAAAAAAGAGGCTCAGATTGTGAAAAAAGAGGCGCCCGCCGTCGCTGTCAAAAATCTGATGGTCCGCTCCGATCATTCCTATCAGCTGCCAAACCCCGATCTGTTGGCTGACCCGAACCGCAAAGTCGATCAGCCTGCCCTGAAAAAAGATCTGATGCATCAGGCGGCCATTTTAGAAGAGACGCTCAAAAGCTTTGGCATCGAGGCGAAGGTGGGAGAAATCAACAGCGGTCCGACGATCACTTCTTTTGAAGTGCATCCGTCTGTTGGCGTCAAGGTGCAAAAAATCAAAGCGCTTGAGAACGATATTGCGCTCAATATGCAAGCGAAATCGATCCGTATCGTCGCCCCCATCCCTGGCAAAGCAGCCGTCGGCGTGGAAGTGCCTGCGCTGCATCCTCAAGAGGTGAATTTTAAGGAGATGCTCCTTCACTATCAGCAAAAAAAGCGGCTCGGCATTCCGATTTTGCTCGGCAAGGCGATCAACGGCGAGTGGGTCTTTTCCGATTTGACCAAAATGCCCCACTGCCTCATCGCAGGCGCCACGGGATCGGGAAAGTCGGTCTGCATCAATACGGTTGTCATGTCCATTTTGATGAATGCGCGGCCCGATGAGGTCAAACTGCTGATGGTCGACCCGAAAAAAGTGGAGCTCACCCAATATTCCAAATTGCCCCACATGATCGCCCCCGTCATCACAGAGCCGCACGGCGCTTATGCCGCCTTGCAATGGCTCGTCAAAGAGATGCAGGTGCGCTACGAGATTTTAAAGCAGCTCGGCCTGAGAAATGTGGGCGCCTTTAACAACCGCAAAATCAATAAAGAATTGGAATCTTCGCTCAACATCCCCATCCCCGAACAGATGCCGTTCATCGTGGCCATCATCGATGAGTTTGCTGATTTAATGATGGTCTCCAGCGCCGATATTGAAACGCCCATTGCGCGCATCGCGCAAATGGCGAGAGCCGTTGGCATCCATTTGATTTTAGCCACTCAAAGACCGTCCCGTGAAGTGATTACAGGGATCATTAAGGCCAACATCCCGACGCGGATTTCTTTCAAAGTGGCAAGCAGGGTCAACTCCCAGATCATTCTCGACGACACCGGCGCAGAAAGCCTTTTAGGCAACGGCGATCTCCTGTTCTTGCCGCCCGGCTCCTCGCAGCTTTTGCGCGCACAAGGCGCCTACATCAGCGACGAAGAGATCAACCGCGTGATTCACGAGATCGCGGCGCAAAGCCCCACCAATTACCTGATCCCCTCTTTTGATTCATTCCGATCCTTGGAAACGGTGGGCGATGATGAGCCGAAAGGCAAAGACGCTCTCTACGATCAGGCGCTCACCATTGTGGTGGCCTCCAAAAGCGCATCGACCACCTTTTTGCAGCGCAAATTGAAAATCGGTTACGCCCGCGCAGCGAGCTTGATGGATGAGCTCGAGCAAAACGGCATCATCGGCCCTCAAGAAGGGGCTAAACCGCGTAGAGTCATTGGGGGCGGCCTCGCTCAACCCGCCTCCTTCGACGACGACGATACCGAAGGCGAACTCTCAGAATAGAATCGCCTTGGCAGATCGATCCTGATAGGCAATGGAGAGTTCTACTGAGAGTTGCTTTGCCTTCAGCGCTTCAGAGACCACTGCGAGCGCCCTTTCTTCGGCATTGCATTCCGAGGAGAGATGCGCCAGGTGCACATGCTTCAATCCGGGGTGGAATACCGCAATGAGCAACTCCGCGCATTGCTCATTGGATAAATGGCCCGATTTGCCCAAAATGCGCTGCTTGAGCATGGCGGGACGATTGGAGGCGTGGACCATCGATGGATCGTGGTTGGCCTCCAAATAGAGAAAATCGCACCGCTCCAGCTGCTTTTTGATGAGCGACGTCGCATGACCCAAATCGGTGCAAATGCCAAGTTTAATGCCGCCTGTTTGGATCGTAAAAGCCACCGGATCCAGCGTGTCGTGCGGCACGCTAAACGGATGCACGACAAGATCGCCAAATTGAAACGTCTCGCCCGTCGTGAAAATCTTGAATTTGGGCCTCTCCCCGAGCGCCGCATAAATCCCTTTCGCCGTATCGGCATTCGCAAGCACTGGGACGCCGAGCTTGCGGGCTAACAGAGGCAGCCCTTGAATGTGATCGGAATGCTCATGCGTAATCAGAATCGCTTGAATGGTGTGCGGATCGATCGATGCCTCTGCCAATCTTTGCAAAATCGCCGTGCAAGAAAGCCCCGCATCAATGAGAACGCGCGTCGTCTGGCTGCCTACAAACAGACAGTTCCCTTTCGAACCAGATGCAAGCGGCAAAAAACCAAACATGGTTGCTGATTGTAGTGCACAAATCTTTTTTTGTCTCATGTTTCCATCGCCAAAACATGCAATCCTATTCCTGGTGGCAATTTGGGCGATCATATCTATAAAAAATTTATTGACCACATCTTCACAGTCTAATACACTCGCCCCTCTTCAAGAAAGGAGTCATGTATGTTCGGAATAAGTCCACACCGCTCTGCCGTCAATCAAGAAAACGGGTGGGGGTCGTACTTCAAACCTGTGGTATTGATTGTGACGAGCCTGAGTTTCGCCTGGATCACGCAGAAGATCGCAGAGATTGGAAGCGCCATCCACAACCCGTCGTCATTCTGTACGCGATCCTTAGAAGGAAAAAACATCATTCCGAGCACTGGTGAGTCGCCAAGCTGCCTACTTCCAGTCGTGGCTGGGAGCGTGGGCAGCTTCATGATGCACAATCCCATTCCTCTGAGCCTTGGGCTCTCTTGGTGTGTCCCCAAAGTAATGGCTAAACAACCTTCTTCGCTCTCTGTGCGTGACCTTCCTCAACCCATTCTCGGGCAAGGATATTCGTCCGATACACAAGCGCCTGCATCATTGCAATGTTTCCACCGAAAGAATGTCACCCAAATAAAAAACCCTTCTAACGAACTGAAGTTCAGCGCTGCAGTTTCATATAACGAGGTCGAGCGCTCCCTCAATATCCAGATGCGCACGCACGTGGGCATCGGTCCTTTTCAGGGAGGGGCGTCGGCAAGTTACTTAAGAGACGTTCAGGAGACAGCCTATAAAGTCTCCTTGAATTGGTATGAAAAAATATACCTCGCATCACAACAAACGCAACCCGGGTACGGCCCTCGTATTCTCAATGGTGAGGGACTAGGACTCTATAATTCAAGTAAAACTCTATTCCGAATTTATTGCGGAGATGAAATCATTACAGAAGAGCACAACGGCATCGGACTATACGCTGCGCTGCAGCTCCAATTCAGCGCGAGGGCAGCAAAGGAGATTTTCAAACAGTCTGCTGGAGGCTCTTTCGGTGATATTGTATCTGCTTCCGAGTCTTCGCAAAGTATTGTCACGCAAAATCAACTCTCTGGATCCCTGTCGGTGTTTGCCTATCAGCAAGGGGGAAATGTATCGCAGTTAGCCGAAATCTTCGGCACCAATTCTTCCAATAACCGTTATGTAGTGTCTTGCCTTTTTGGGAACTGGCAGAATTGCCAAGGTGTGATTACCGGCATCTTGAATTATGCTGAAAACATTTTACCTAGACAGATGCAAATTCCCCACATTCTGAGCTACAACACAGTCCCTCTGGAAGTTTTTGGACTTTTTCCAGGACGCTCTACGGTCAATGCAACGGTTGTGGCTGCAAGAAAACAACTGGGAGATCTCTATTTTAACCAAACCAGCCAGGTTCATTTAGTAAACCATATGGTCCAATCTCCCTTTTTAACTCAGTACATCCCCTACTCCACGCAAGAGCTCCTGCAGCAAACCTTAACAGCTCTCCAGGCCAACCTCGATACGCTCACGAACGCGCAGGGGGTTATTATGTGCTACGCCGATCCCAGTGATTGTCCCTCTCTCGCATCGTCGCTGATCGCGCAGATGGAACCAATCAACGCCAGTCTCATAGGGCTATTTTCCCAAGGTTACCGTATGAAATCTGCAGCTTACAAAGACACCCCGCCTGGACCTTTCTGCGTAACTATTCCTAGATGCTGCTCCGCACAACCTGGAGGCATTCGCACCGGTTGGCTTTGCCCTCTTTCCGCAGATACCTATCAGTTTCAAACGAATGAAGATGGGGCAACCGCGGCGTGGACTCTCTCGCCCATCAATGCAACGACGCTTCAACTACTCCAAGGGCAGACAAATTGCGGTCCAGCAGTGCAACTTTCCCCACCTCCCAACCCAAAGTTTGGCGTAACATTCAATAATCCAGCAGTAGGAGATGCATGTGTTGGATGGCTCCACCCAAACACGTGCATCACCACAGACTGCGGCTGTACTGGGTCTACGGACGTATGGCCTCTAGACCATAACCCTTGTTAACCTATGCGTACCACTCCCTCTTCTCCCTATGTCCCGGCCAACTCCTCGGCCGGGATCCCTCTCCTGGAGCGCGCGCTTCTCGACAGCGAACTGGAGATACTCGCCCTTCTCCAAAAGTGGGGAGATCCCTCTTCCTGCAATCTGCTACAAAGTGATCTGATCAGACCTCCCCGCACGATGCAACAGTTGTACCAGTTGCGCACAATCAGTAGAAAAGTTGTGGAACAGTATGCAATGAAGCTGCAAGCAACTCCGTTTTGCGAAGCAGGGACGAAACTTTTAGCGCTGAACCAGACTGTCGATGACATCTGGCATGCCCTATGTCAAAAGGGCAGCGCTCCCTCGGATTGGAAAGCACGTGTCACAGAGGCATTACGCCAATGTCAAACGGCTTACGACGCCATTGCGTCACCCCCCTCTAAATGGACACGGGTGGTTCGCTGGATTCAGAAGGTCTGTCACAATATTTGGTATGTGCGGACGGCTGATATTTTGGTCGCAAGCCAAGCGCACACCCTGCAGAACACGCTGTGGCGAGGCTCCCCTCCTCTCTCTTTAAACCAGCTCCGCTTTTCCACAGCTGTAACAGCTAGCGCCCTATGTGCCATTGATCTTGCACAATGGGGGCTAGCGAGACCATCCACGAGTATCATCTGCGCTTTGGCCCAATCGGTGATCCCCCGAATGGGAAATGCCGCGTATCAGTATCCTATTGAGTTGGGTATGATTTGTTTGCTGGATAGTTATTTAAAGGCTCGCTCCCCCACGGAGACCATCGCCGTCTGTCTCGTCGCCAGTGCCACTGCGAAATGCGCACAAGTGATTGTCACCCGCCTGTACCGCACTCCCCACCATCCAACATACCCTCTTGCTCACACTCTCGCACAGCTGGTCGCTGTCCCTAGCGCCATCCGCTACATCGTACCCTATGTTCTTTGGCAGTGGAATGCACTGGGGTTGCACCCGAACAAACTTTTGGATAACCCGGCTCTCTGCCATGCTTATCCGAACAAGTGTCGCCAGGCAGCTTATGCTGTGCTCCAATTAAATGAGACCGCAGGGCCAAGAGACATTCGAGAAGCATACCGCCGATGGGTCAAACAGTGGCATCCAGACCTTCCCTCTGGGGATGGTGTCGCATTCCGTCGCGGCCAAGCGGCCAAGGACCTATTGTCCGCGACGTGAAATGAGTATACCGAAACAACCTGAAGAATCGGTTTTTGGCATCGTCGAGTTTGCCTCAAAATGCGCCTCCTCACTCGCGCCTTGCCCGGGGGCAATGGTCGCTCGCTCCGGAGACAAATTTTGAGGACTCTCCAGGTTGTTTCGGTATATACATCACCGCTTGATGAGAAAATATAAAACGACTGAGACGCCTAAATTCACAATGCCGATCCAGGTAAAGCTCACAGCGGGCGTAAGACCGATGAGCGTATTGAATACGTAAAGAACGCCTGCCGCAAGGAGTGCAAACACATAGCTGAAAAAGCCCGCCGTCCCAAAATTGCGCCCCTTACTCTCTGGCTGGCTATGTGCCATGATATAGGCTTGCGAGGGCACGAGAAACAGCCCCCCAATCACCCCCAGCAAAACCAGCCAGATCAGATTGAGCCAATAGGGATGGGAAAAAAGCGTGAAGAGAAAACAGCCGATCGACATGCCTGCTCCTGTCCAAGGAATGCTCTTTAATGTACCAGTGAGCTTGGGAGCAATCATCGAACCAATCCCCACCCCAATCGAGGAGACGAGAAACAGATACCCTCCCACAATGGGTTCCAAATGGAGCGTCTCCACTGTGTAGGGGATGACATTCATCTGCACAAAGCCCCCCACAAAGACAAAATAGCCATACGCAAATACCGCCGTCCACATTTGGGGAATGCTTGCCATCTCGCGCAGCCCGTCGAAAATCTCTTTGTAAATGAAAGGAGGCCATGCTTTATGCGGAGCAGAGGCCTCCGTAGAAGAGAGTGTAAAACTCAACAATGCCCCGCAAAACGCAAGAGCCATACACGCCAAAACCATCCAAGTGAAATTCTCACCCGTGATCGCATCGAGCCAAGAGGCAAGTCCCGTCCCCGCAATGATCCCAAAAAATGTGAACGCGGCCAAGTAGCCATTCGCCGAGACAAGTTTGGCCTTCGGCACAAGCTCCGGCACAATGCCATACTTGGACGGCCCAAAAATCGCCGCCACCGACGCCACCATAAAAAGGATCAAATAAATCAAATTGCCTTCATGAAAGATCACAAACATCAGCGCGGAGCTCAAAAATAAGATGGAGATGATCCGCGTAATCTGAACAATTTTCGATTTGCTCCATCGATCAGCAAAAAAACCGCCCACAGAAGAAAATAAAATAAACGGCGTAATAAAGACCGCCCCCGTCGTCGCCATAATATTCGAAGAATTTTCATGCCCCTTGTAGTAGATCAGAAAATAAATGACGATGTACTTGAATAAATTTTCCACCAGCGCATCGATAAACTGCACCGTATTGAGAATCGCAAAATTCTTACCCATGAATCTATCCGTATACACCAGTGAACTCAAAAGTTGGGAATTTGGCAAAGCCGACACCGCAGGTTTGGGGCAGCGAAGCGGCGCCGAAGCAGCTCAACTTGAATAAGTTGAGCGACGGGGCCCCCAAAGACGCATCGTCTTTGGGGCAGGGTGCAGGCGGCCCCAAAAATGCGGATGTCCGGCGCAGCCAAAAACCAACTTTTGAGTTTACTTGTGTATAGAAGATAATTTGTTGAAATGCAAGAAAATTCTTTTCAAAATTATTCGATTGTTTTATTGAAAGAATTTAGAGGTGATTCAATGGTTGGCGAAGATATCTTGATGGAAATCGACGCAACGCTCGATCGGTTAATCCGCAATGCCGAAATAATTGAGAATGTCGATTTGAAAGATTTGAGTGAGACAGAGATCGATGCGTTTCAGAAAACGCAAGAAAGTCTGTTGCAACATTTGATTCACATGGACGAATTTTTAGTTCAAAAGCGAATCAGTCTAAAGCGGCAAGATAAAAGGTCGGCCAACTTCAAAATTCAAGAGAAACTGATTCGATTTGAGAAAATGAGAGACTCGGTGCACCAAAATCTCACAAAAGCACAAGTCAAATTGCCGATCTTAACGAAACGCAAATCCAAACGTTTTTTTTAGCGATCACGAGATGTCATCGCAGACCGATGCGATTTAAGTAGCATCCAAAATGCATCGGCTGCTCACCGCACATGCCGAGCGCTCTTTCGCCAAATGCAGGAGGGTGTTGTGTCTCTGGGTTATAGGGGGGCATAGCATTGTCGTGGCGTCCACATACTACGCAGGATCGCCCCTGCATGTTTTGCGGCGGTGCTGGCACCCATCTGCCGAGATTCTCTTCAGCGACTCTGGCAGTTCTCTGATCAGTGTTTGGCTCGCGCGGAGGACGCGGCGACTGCGTGCCCCCCGGCCCTCCACCCCTCGCAACTCTATCGAACGCGCGAACAGACATATAAAACTCATCTTTAAAATATTAATTTCACAATTATACACAATGAAGAACAATTAACTCAAACATTAATATTGAGCGAGTTTACGTAGCGCCTCTTCGAGGTCTTTTCTCTGAGGCAATACGACCTCTTCAAGGTCTTTGCAATACGGGACAGGGCAATCTTTGCCAGTGACGCGCTGAATCGGCGCATCGAGATACAGGAACGCTTGTTCGGCGACGCGCGCCGCGATTTCCGCTCCAAAGCCGCAGTTACGAGCCGCTTCGTGGGCAATGAGCAATTTTCCTGTGCGCATGATGGACGCGAGCACCGTGTCGATATCGAGCGGCACAATGGTGCGCAAATCGATCACTTCAATGGAAATGCCCTCTTTGGAGAGCGCTTCCGCCGCCTCATTCGCCATCAAAACAGTCATGCCCCAAGCCACAATGGTGGCATCGGTGCCGCTGCGGACAATGTTCGCCTCGCCAAAGGGCAAAAATTCTTCGGGCCCTGTCTCGGGCCGTGCGCAAAAAAGGCGCTGCCGATACAGTCCCTTGTGTTCCAGGAAAATCACAGGATTCGGATCGCGAATCGCCGTTTTGAGAAGCCGCTTCGCATCGGCCGCATTGCTCGGAATCACCACTTTCAGGCCGGGACAATGCGCCAAAAACGCCTCGGTACTTTGTGAATGATAGGGCCCCCCTTGAATATAGCCGCCATAGGGCATCCGGATCACCACGGGACAATTCCACATTCCATTCGAACGGTAGTAAATGCTCGAAAGCTCATTGAAGATCTGATTCATCCCCGTCCACGAATAGTCGGCAAACTGGATTTCTGCCACGGGCTTATGAAACCCATCTTGCGAAAGGCCGATCGCAAGACCCACAATCGTCGACTCGGCAAGCGGCGTGTTAAAACACCGCTCTTTGCCAAAACGGTCGGTCAGCGTCCGGGTAATGCCAAAAACGCCTCCCTTGCCCCACGCCACATCTTGACCAAAGACGACAACCCCCGCATCGCGCTCCATCTCTTCAATCAGCGCATGGTTGAGCGCATCCATCATCACAATCGATTCGCCCGGCTCTGCCGGCGTCGACACCGGAACCTCAAAAGGGGCAAACACTTTCGTCGCTGCACTGCTACGCGCAGGAGATGGGATCTGATCGGCCGCGAGAGAGGCCTTTTCAATCTGCTCAAAACAATCGCGCCGCATCGCCTCCAATTCTTCAGGTTTCAAAACCCCTTCTGCAATGAGAAGATGCTCAAAACGGGTGATGGGATCGCGCTGTTTCGCCTCTTCCAGCTGCTCTTCGGTCGCGTATTTCCTCGGATCGTCGCTACTGCTATGCGGACTGATGCGCGGCACCTTGGCCACCACTAAACTCGGCCCTTGCCCTAAACGCCCTTTCTCAACCGCCGCTGCCAAAGCTTCCGCTGTTTGCCAATAATCGCACCCATCCACTTCAAACACAGACAACCCTTCATAGCCTGCGCCCAATTTCGCACAATTGCCGCCCGCTGTCTGCTCAGCCACCGGCACAGAAATCGCAAGACCATTATCTTGAATGACAAACAGAACCGGCAATTTGTGAATGCATGCAAAATTCAACGCC
Source organism: Verrucomicrobiota bacterium (assembly GCA_018968815.1). GTDB lineage: Bacteria > Chlamydiota > Chlamydiia > Chlamydiales > SM23-39 > REEB52. The sequence goes on from JAGWZL010000007.1 coordinate 54,674, forward strand.
TCATGAAAATCGCCTTGAGACGTCGCTCCATCGCCCCCCGAAACATACACCACCTCGCTGCTCCCGCGCAGCTTGGCCGACTGAGCCGTTCCAACCGCCTGTAAAAACTGCGACCCCACGACACTCGATTGGCACGGAATCCGCAAATCCTTTTGCGAAAAATGCTCCGGCATCATCCGGCCACCCGAATGATTCGCAATGTCGCGCGCTAAAAATGCAGCGAGAATATCTTCAATCGAACACCCAAGACCAATCGCAAAAGCCCTGTCCCGATAATAGGGATAGGCCCAATCCACGCCCGGCTCTAACACACTGGCGGAAATCGCCCCAATCATTTCATGACCCGTCACAGCCAAATGAAAGGTCGCCCCTTTGTTTTGACGGACTAACTTGGCCATCTTCTCATCCATAAAACGGGTGAGATGCAAGGTGCGTAAAATTTTGAGTAAATGAAATTTTTCAGTATAGGGGGATGTTTTGCACTGTTTCATGGCGCCAGTATAGACCAAATGGACTTATTTTTCCTTCTTAGTCTTAATTTGAGCCACCTTCTTGATCGCAAAGCGACGCCGCTTCTGAGGCGCAAATTCCTCAGGCTGTTCTTCTTTGCGCGGCCGACCCCGCTTTTTGGGGAGAATGCCAAAGGTAGCCGATTCGACCTTGGGAACCTCGGCTTCGGCCATTTTCTCCACGACTTTGCCCTCCTTCATCTTGGGCTTGATAAAGGGCTGGAATGGCTGCTTCGTCTTGTCCATACCAAACATTTTTTCAGCTCCAGACAGGCGATTCGACAGGTGCCGCAACGACTCCAATCGGGCCGATAAAGCCTCCAGCTTCTCATCCACACGCAATCGAGGGCTGCCGCGTAAAGAGGCGAGCAGGTGCTCTTCGGTCTCGAATTTGGAGGAGAAAGTGACCGATGCTGCAGAGGCAATATCGGGAATATAGAGAAAATGGCGGCAAGCGGCAGACACTTGCGTATAGATATCGACGCTCATCTGCGGCTCCAATTCCACTTTGGCCACCTGCTTGGGCGGTCTTCCCCGTTTGGGGCGCGGATTGAGCGCTTCATTGGAATAATAGGTCTTCGCCTTTGCAACAAGGACCTCGCGCGCTTGAGACACATCTTTGGGCACTTTGGCCTCAAACAGCGAACGTTTCAATTTTTCGACAACATTTTTATTGAGCTCCAGATCCTCTTCAAATACAAACGCAATATTGAACTGGCGAAGCCACTCAATGATGCGGATGCGCGAGCGCTCTTGATAATATTGCTGCCATTTTTCCAATTCCGTGAGATGGTCGTAGATGAATTCAAGGAAATTTTCACGCGCCTCTTTCGCGGAGATCAGATCGAGCAGCTTTTCTTTGGTATCGATATCGTAGACTTTTTCGTGGACAAACCCTTCCATAAATTTTTTGATTTCATAGAAGGTCATTTTGGGCAAAAGGAGATAACGATCCCGATGTTCAGCGAGCTCTTTTTCCAAAGCTTCCAATTCTTCGAGACCTTTATCGAGATCGACATACAGAAGAAATCCTTCGACGCGGTCGAGGTAAAAATCTCTCTCATCATCAGACTTCGCAAAAGCGTCCATGAGGCGGTGATATCTGAGTATGAGTGGGTTTTTCGCTTGGATATAAGCCGATTTCATGGAAATCAGAATAGCATGAATTTGACATTAAGGGGAAGAGGGGTCTATATTTTTACCCTGAAAGGATGTTCGTTTATGATCGATATCAAAGAACTTCGCAAAGACCCTCGGGCCGCGGAGGCCAAACTCAAAAATAAAGTCCCCGAAACTTCTCTTGCGCCCGTGATCGCATTGGATGAGCGCCTGCGCGCGCTGAAAACCGAGGTGGAGGAGCTCAAATCAAAAAAAAATCTTGAGTCGAAAGAGATCGGCCAAAAAAAACAAAAGGGCGAAGAGGTCTCTGCGCTGATGGCGCAGGTGGGGGCTCTCGGCGACCAGATCGCCGTGCGCGATCAAGAGATTGCCGCCGTGGAAGAGCAGTTGAAAGCAGCGGTTGCGATCTTGCCCAATTTCCCCATGGACGACGTGCCCGTTTCTTTGAGTCCTAAAGACAACGTTTGCATCAAGGAGTGGGGCGAAAAAAGGGTGTTTGCATTTCCTTTCAAAAACCATGTAGAGCTCAATGAATCGCTCAAACTATTTGATTTTGTCCGGGGCGCTAAAACCTCTGGATCGGGATGGCCTCTCTACGTAGGCCTTGGGGCCAGACTCGAGTGGGCCTTATTGAATTACATGCTCGACACGCACCGAAAAAATGGGTTTACCCAAGTGATCCCTCCCCTCTTGGTGCGCCCCGAAATCATGTACGGATCTGGGCAACTCCCCAAATTTGAGAGCCAGCTGTTTAAGATCAAAGATCCCGACTACCATTTGTATCTGATTCCTACCTCTGAGGTGTCGATCAATGGGATGCACTACGATGAGATTTTGGAAGAGGCTCAATTGCCCTTGCGCTATACCGCGTTCACGCCCTGTTTTCGAAGAGAAGCGGGCGCAGCCGGGTCGCAGGAGCGAGGTCTCATCCGGATGCATCAGTTCAACAAAGTGGAGATGTTTTGCCTCACTCGGCCGGAGGAGAGCGCCAAAATCTTTGAGGAGATGCTGCTCAGCGCGGAAGAAATTTTGCAAGGTCTGGGGATCCATTATCGCAACATGCTGCTCACGACCGGGGACATGTCGTTTGCCGCTGCGAAAACGATCGATATCGAGGTGTGGCTGCCGGGTCAAAACCGGTATTATGAGGTCTCCTCGGTCTCCAACTGCACCGACTTTCAAGCGCGCAGATCCCACATCCGCTTCCGGCACAAAAACGACAAACCGCAATTTGTCCACACCTTGAACGGGTCGGGCTTGGCCACGTCCCGATTGATGGTCGCTCTTCTGGAGAACAACCAACAGGAAGACGGTTCTGTGCTTGTGCCAAAAGTGCTTCATAAGTATTTAGAAGAAGAGATTGTGCGAATCAAGCCCGGGGGCCATGGATAAGTTCTTCCATTTTTTGGATGCATCTCCCACTGTGTATCACGCAGCGCGCGTGATTGCCGCCCGTTTCAAGGAGGCCGGTTTTACGGCCCTTACGGAGGGAGAGAAGTGGAAGTTAGAGCCTGGCAAGAGTTATTTTGTCTCTCGGGAAGATACCCTTCTTGCAGCCTTTCGGCTGCCGGAAAAGAGGCCTGTCAGCGCGATTCTTTTAGCGAGCCACATCGACAGTCCTGCCTTAAAGATCAAGCCTCATCCTGAAATCTCCACCCAAGGGATCGGCTTGCTCGGCACGGAAACCTATGGGGGCCCCTTATTGCATACATGGCTGGATCGCGACTTGGCGCTGGGCGGGCGGATCTTTGTTCTGAACAGCCGCGGCCAGCGCGAATCCAAAATCGTCTTATTAGAGAAACATCCGGTCATCATTCCGGGCCTTGCCATCCATCTCAACCGCGATTTGAATGAAAAGGGGTTGATCGTCCACAAGCAGGATCATTTAAAAGCGGTTTTCTCGCTCCAACACCGAGAACATCATTTTGAGGATTTGCTCAAACAAGATCATCCTTTTCAAACATTGCTCAGTTTTGATCTCTATTTGGTGCCGCTCGAAAAGGCCCGTTACAATGGAGCGAATGGGGAGTTGATTTCGTCTTATCGGATCGATAATTTATCTTCCGCTTTTGCATCGCTTGAGGCGCTGACGCACTCCAAAGTGCACAAAGAGCGGATTCAGATGGCGGTCTTCTGGGATCACGAAGAGATTGGATCCAAAACCTATGCGGGGGCCGATTCGGTATTCATCCATGAACTCTTTGAGCGGATTTGTATTCCATTCAAGATGGATCGGGAAGATTACTATCGGATGAAGAGTGCGTCGCTGTGCCTTTCATGCGATGTAGCGCATGCCTATCATCCGAATTATGCAGACAAATGCGATCCGCAAAACGCGCCCTTTATGGGCAAGGGGCCTGCCGTGAAATTCAGTCCCCGTTATGCGACGAGCGCCTCGACTGCAGCGCCTCTTTTTCATCTTGCGCAAAAGCATCGCATCCCGCTGCAATCCTACGCTTCCCGATCGGATCTTCCTGGGGGCAGCACAGTGGGCGCGATGATGGGGGCAAGTCCCGGCATTCCGACGGTCGATCTTGGGGTGGCCTGCTGGGCAATGCACTCGATTCGGGAGACGATTGCCGCGGCCGATCAAGAGGCTCTCACGCAGCTGTTAACCATTGCGCTTTCTGAGGAGCTGTGAACCACTTTAAAGGAAAAGCAGCCCTAGAACATGTGGTGGAAGCGCGCCTCAAAGGGCGGCTCGCTTCAGCCGAAGTGCATGGGACCGAGCCTCCTGGCCACGTGAGCGCAGCGGCCGATGCTGCGAAAGAAACCGCCGTGTATCTCCTCATTTTATGGACGTTAATGGGAAGTGCGGCCTATTGGGTCCTTCTCGTTTTTGTTTTGGCGTTGCTCTTATGGAAAGTGGGGCGCAGCGCCCTTTTGGGTTGGTCGCGCTTAGAGCGGCTGCACCGGTTGATTGAGGAAGAGCGTTATGAAATCGAACACCATCGGGCGCAAGAAAAAGAGGAGCTCAGAGCGCTGTATGCCGCGAAAGGGTTTTCGGGCAAACTCCTCGATGAAGTGATTGAAGTGCTCATGGCCGATGATCATCGACTCTTACAGGTGATGTTGGAAGAGGAGCTGGGGCTCAATCTCGAGACGCACGAACATCCGCTCAAGCAAGCGGCGGGAGCGTGTATCGGCGTTGCGGGGGCATCGCTTGTGATGTCTTTTGGGGTTTTTGCTTTGCCTATGTGGGGCCTCCCTCTTTGCGGGGCGATTGTGATTATGTTATCTGCGGGAACGAGCGCGCAGCTTGAGAAAAACCAGATCGTTCCGTCGATCATTTGGAATTTGGCAGTGGCTGCGCTCGCCATCCTGGCTGCCTATTTTCTAGCCCAGTTATTTTTATGAAAACGCCCTATCTTTTCGATGAGTTTTTATCTTCGGGCGGCGAAGAGAGCATGAGTCCATTCTTGATCGCCTCTTCGCGCAAGTGGGGCAAGAATCTGCATTTGCGCAGTGCGGGTCTTGCGAGCGCACTGCTCGCGCTTGCGTTTGCCTTTTCGTTCCTATCGACTCCCCTGTCCCATCTGTTCCTTCTCTTCGTCTATTTTCTCGTCGGCGTCCCTGCCCTCATCGCCTCCCTCAACGATCTGAAAAATCTGGAGATCAACATCGATGTGTTGATGACGCTCGCCGCTTTTTTGGCTTTAGTGATTGACAGCGGCTTAGAGGGGGCGTTGCTGCTCGTCCTGTTTGAGTTGTCGCACGGGATGGAGGATGCGGTCTCGACCAAGGCCAAATCGGCGTTGCACAATCTCAATCATATCGCTCCGAAATTTGCTCACATGATTGACGCCGATGGGATGCAATATGAAAAATCGGTGAGGGACATCCGAGTGGGTGAGCGGGTGCTCGTCAAGCATGGCGAAATCGTCCCGCTCGATGGCAAGGTGGTGGAAGGGATCTCTTCGGTCAATCTCGTCCATTTGACGGGAGAAAGCCTGCCTGTCCCGAAAACGGTGGGTGAGATTGTTCCTGCGGGCGCAAAGAATTTAGAGGCGGCGCTGGTGGTGGAAGTGAATCGGACGGCGTCCGATTCGACGTTGACCCGCATCATTCGGCTGATCACCGAGGCGCAAAGCGCGAAGCCAAAACTGCAAAGGTGGCTTGACCGGTTTGGGCAGTACTATGCAACGGCGATTATTGCCCTCACGTTTCTATTTGCGGTGGGCCTCCCTTTTGTGGCGTCCATGAGCTATTTTGGCCATGAGGGGTCGGTCTATCGGGCGCTTGCGTTTCTGATCGCCGCCTCTCCTTGTGCGCTCATCATCGCCACACCGACCGCCTATTTGAGTTCCATTAGCGCCTCTGCCCGCAAGGGGATCTTGCTCAAAGGGGGCATTACGCTCGATGCGTTGGCCCGCTGCTCCATCGTCGCTTTCGACAAAACGGGGACGCTCACCACAGGCGAGCTGGAGTGCGCATCGGGGAACTGTTCGGATGCTGCGCTGGCCGTGGCGTATGGCCTAGAGCGGAACGTGAAGCATCCGATTGCCGCATCCATTTGCAAGCTCGCGCAAAAACGGGGGCTGCAGCCTGCGCAAATCGCTCATTTCAAAGTGATTCCTGGCAAAGGGGTGGAGGGCGTGGTGGAGGGAAAACGGGTGGCGATTGGGAGACCCGATTGGATCGGCGTCAAGGGGGAACACACGGGTGTTTTAGCAGCGCTCCTCCATGAGGGCAACACCTCTTTGTTTCGGTTTACCGACCAGGTGCGCCATGACTTACCCACACTGCTCAAAGCCTTGCCGCTGCGCCCCGTGATGCTCACGGGAGATCATCTGCAAAGCGCCCACACCGTCGCCAAAGCGCTGGGCATTTCCGAAGTGTACGCCAATTTGCGTCCTGAAGACAAACTCGACAAGGTGGCGGAACTTTCGGAGGCGGGAGGCCTTGTGATGGTAGGCGACGGCATCAACGATGCGCCGGCTCTAGCCCGAGCGACGGTGGGCATCTCGATGGGCCGCATCGGCAGCGCCACGGCCGTCGACGCCTCCGATGTGGTGCTGCTCAACGACGATTTGCATCTGCTCTCCTGGCTGTTCAGAAAGTCAAAAAAAACCCAGGCGATCGTGAAGCAAAACCTCACCCTCGCCCTCAGTGTGATCGTCCTGGCGACCACCCCCGCCCTACTCGGCCTGGTCCCGCTGTGGCTCGCCGTGATCCTCCACGAGGGCGGCACCGTTCTCGTCGGCCTCAACAGTTTGCGTTTACTGAGAGATCGTTAATATGGAAATGGAAGGGAAAATCTGGAAAGATGGCAAATTCTGGCTCGTCGAAGTGCCTGCCCTTGACGCCATGACTCAAGGTAAAACCCGTAAAGAAGCGTTAGCCATGGCGGAGGATTTGATTCTTGAGATGACACAGAGTTATTTCGAAGATGAAATCGGCAAAGATTTTACTGTGACCATTCTTGACTATAAAAAAGATGTGATCGGAGTCGCAGCAAACGATACCCGATTGTTTTTAGCGCTCTCTTTGAGAAGGCAACGAGAAAAAAGCGGCTCCACTATTCGAGAGGCCTCCAAACGATTAAGATCCAAATCTCCCAATGCCTATGCTCAATACGAACGAGGCAAAACGAGTATTTCGGTCGATAAATATGAAGAGTTGCTCTCGGCAGCTAATCCGTTTGAAAAATTACGTCTTAAAATTGCTTAGTTTGAGAGACTGTTAACAGTCTCTAACGGAAAAATAGTTTTACACATCATTTGCACTTAATAAAAAGTTCTGTGAAAATGGTAGCCCATTTCAAGTGGGGGATTCCTAGATGGCGGCTATTCACGCTTTCTCTTCTGCTCTGGATCTTTACAGGCAAAGAGCTCCGGATGGCTCTTTTCCTTATAGGGGAGGTATGCAGCACGCTATTGACTTGTGCTATCGCATCCAAGCCTTGCCAGATGCAGAGAAAGCGGCTCGCGTGAATGATCTCGCCTGGCTGCGCTTGCAGATGAATACTCCCGTGGACCCGAATCTTCAATGGACCCATGTATGCAGTTGTAGGTATGTGACTGGAGTCTATCAACCTGAACTTTTGCAAAATCACAAACCGGGAATCGTCGCTTATGCAAATACGGTGCAACCTCCGATTTTGATGATAGCCTTTCCTGGGATGCAAAAATCTCAACTTGGCGATTGGGTAACCATCGGGAAATGTTTCTCTAAAGCTGTCGATCCTACGAATCCGAGACTTGCACATCTCCATTCTGGTGGCGGTTTTGCGGATGCAGCTAATGCTGCAGTTGATTTTCAGTTATTTCAGATTATCCAACTAGTACTCAACGGCAAAGACAATCCAGAAGCCACACAAATTCTTTTCTGTGGGCATAGTTTGGGAGGGGCAGTAGCTTGTTTAACCGCTATCAGATATTTCACTCGACGTTGGCCCCATATGGCCCATAACGATGGGCGCGTCACAGTCATCACGATTGGCCAACCCAAGGTTCTTAAAATCGGCTCTAACACAATGTATGATCAGATCATGGGACAACAAAATTATCTGCGGATTGTCACCGCAGATTTTCAGGGAAAGTGGGATACTGTCACTGGCTGGCTGAATCAAAAAGTAGATGTGACCTTGGCATGTCATGCAGGATGGGAAAGGCGCCTTCCCACGCCAGGCGCATCCTTGCATGCACCCAACAGCTACTGGACAGCCATGGCCAATGACACTCTCCAAATACCTATGGTCCCCCATGAAGCAGTTCCTGACATCCAATATCCTAATCTATTGGAAGAGGTATTGAGTTCCTGCACAATATCAGTCCCCAGTCCCAATCAAGTTCGGTGTTATCAATTCCCTCGAGGAGATCTGCTCATCAGTCACAGAAACTATATGGGCCTGCTTTCCTGGCAAGGAGGCGAATTGACTTGCCAAAAACTCATTTCTGAAGATCCTGATAAACTTCAGATCGCACGTCCTCCCCTCATCACCGACCAAGCGCTCTACTGCACCCGATGCCCACCCGGGATAGGTAGCGGTCATGTGTGCCGCATCACTCTCCAGCCATCTGCCGCTGTTCCATCCTTCGATCTCGTAACGCACGGAGCAGCGCAATCTATCGATGTGGATGGAGAGGGAAATCTCATTTGCTTATTTCACCAACACCAAAATATCGATCCAATTGTTGTATCCATTGATCCTACGACCTTAGCCAGAACCACTTTATTGAGTGTCCCTTTCAGACAGATACAAACTGCAGGCTTGTTCTCTCATCAACAGTTCTTCATTGCGGGATATCCCAAGGAATGGAAAAAGCCGCATCCTGTGATTGAGCTATGGGATCTAGCCACGAAACAACGTATGGCTCATTTTGATGTCCCTGGCCACGAGGTGGGCGTCGGACATGCAAACTTACAAGTGATCGATACACAACGAGTTGTTATCGCGTATTCAGGGCATCGCTGTAGCATTTGGGAACCACGCACAAACCAAGTCACCTCCCTTCCAGACGGGACTCATGATTTGACAGGATTACATAACGGGGATTTAGCCGGATTTGGCGGAGGGATAGAAAAAGTACAAATACTACCCGCAGGAATAGGCTTGCGCTCACGTAAGCACTTTCTCATCTTAGATCAAACCGGATTACAACCCAAAGTAGAGCTTAAAAATAGGTACTTAGCCTTTTCCGAAATGGGCAACGGACGGATCTGTTTACTGCATGCATCTGGAAGACTGGACTTGTTTGATCCCATCCGAAACGCGATCATATGGCAACGAGTAGGACAGTTTGGGCATCTAGAACCACCCGGCCAACCGAACAAGACAGCTTTTTTCCCAGCAGGCCCCAACAGAGTCATCCTGCAACATAATCATCAATTTTGGCATATCGCATTTCCCGAATAACAGAAATCACATGACCTGATCAAGAATGGCCCCAATACCGCAGCCTGCTCTATCGACCTGGGTCCTCCCTGTGGCTCGCCGTAATCCTACTTGAATTTTTCCGAGCGACCCCATAAAAGGGGCTTATGCGCAATGATCCTGACCCCTCTTTGCCTCCGGAAGAGCTCAAAAAAGCCATCGACGTTGAGGTGAAAGCCTTTGAGGAATCGTTCCTCTGGCTCGAAAAGCATATGCCGCCCAGTTTCTTCAAAGCCATCGATCACGAAACAAAGATCCTGATCGCCAGAAACTTAATGAGCTTTTGCCTCCAGGATTATTTCTCCCCCATTTATTTCAAACACAAGATCATCGTCCTTTGCCATGATGCCCCCAATGCCGATTTGAAGATTTTTAAAAAGTTTAAACAATATGTGATCCGCTATTACCGCGACTTCACCTCAAACGCCCCAGCGCCCCACGATACGAGCGGCAAAAATTTGCGCATCGCCTTCTTGTACTTTTACGATCTATCTAAAAATGAAAGCCTTACAAAAGAAAAAAGGACAGAACTGTTTGCCCACGCGCGCGAGCACAACCCGAATTTGAAGGACGAGGAGATCGAGGCGCTCGTCAACGGCATCACGCCGAACTTTCTCAATTCGATGAAGGGCGAGCGGCTCTCTCTTGCATTGAGCCTCTTTTTCAAGGCCAAAAATGAGGAGCAGTGTCAATACGAAGTGTGGCGCAAAGAGGATTGGCAAGCCAAAGAGGCTCCCTCTTTGCAGCTTGTGTTGGCTTGGCGCAATGTGCCGAAATCGGGATTTCTCTATCGCCTTGCCAAAGTGGCGAACTCCCACAATCTCACGCTTCGCAGAGTGGTGGGCACCTATATTGATTTATCGAGCACGGAGACGATTCTCATTCTCTCTTTGGGCTTGCATGGCAAAGCGGGCAAAGCGGCCTGGGAAGAGGCCGATGTGGAGGATTTTTTACGCGAATTTTGTCTGATCAAATATTTTGACACAGATGACAAAGTGGGCGCTGTGTTTACAGACACTCACCTCCTCACCGGCAATGAGGCCCATCTCGTGCGCAACCTCATCGCTTTTGCCCATCAGGTGCTGGTGTATGGGGACGTCAACTTCTATTCCTACGAAAATGTCGTCGAAGGGTTTTGCCGTCATCCCGAACTCACCGTACAGCTCCCCCAACTCTTTGCAGCGAAATTCCACCCTGAAAAGAGCGACCTGATCCAATATGAGGCTTTGAAGAAAGAGTTTTCGCAAAATGTGGACAAACTCGACACGGGCCATGCGATCAATGATCTGAGGAGGAAAAACGTTTTAAAGCAAGGGCTGCAATTCATCGACCACACGCTCAAAACCAATTTCTATCGGGGCAATAAGAGCAGTTTTGCGTTCCGGCTCGACCCCAAATACATGGATTTAGTTCCCTATGAGCGCAAAGACAAATTTCCCGAACTGCCCTTTGGCATCTTTTTTATTCGGGGGATGCATTTCATAGGGTTCAACATCCGCTTCAAGGACCTTGCGCGCGGCGGCGTTAGGACGGTGATTCCCGAGCGAATGGAGTCGTATCTCTACGAGCGGGGCCACATCTTCTCCGAAGCCTACAACCTAGCCTACACGCAGCAAAAGAAAAACAAGGACATTCCGGAAGGCGGGGCGAAAACAGCCATCCTTCTCAAACCGTTTGAGGTCTTTGCCGAAGAGGAGGAGATTTTCAAAAAAGAGATGAAAGCCGACGGGATCGATCAGGCTCTTTGGGAAGATAAACTCAAAATCTACCGGCGCGATCATCGGCTCGATTACATTTATGCATCGCAAAGCTCTTTTGTGGACAGTTTGATGACGCTTGTCAATTGCGACGACGATGGGACATTGAGAGCAGGATCGATCGTCGACTATTGGAAAAAACCGGAATATATCTACTTAGGCCCCGATGAGAACATGTTCAATGACATGCTCATCTGGATCGCGAATTTTGCCGTCAAACACAACTACAAACCGGGCCGCTCGTTCATTACCGGCAAGCCCGGAGCGGGCATCAACCACAAAGAATTTGGCGTCACCTCCTATGGCGTCAACGTCTATCTCGAGCAGATGCTCCTCTTTTTAGGGATCGACCCGCAAAAAGATCCGTTTACCGTCAAAATTTCGGGCGGGCCGGATGGCGATGTGGCGGGCAATGAGATTTTGAATCTTTGCAAATACTATCCGAAAACGGCCAAACTCCTCGCCTTGACCGACGTTTCGGGGACGATCTACGACCCCAAGGGGCTCGATCTCGAGGAGATGTCGCAACTGTTTCATAAGAGTTTGCCCATCCGCAATTACCCTGCTGAGAAACTCCATGAGGGTGGATTTTTGCTCGATGTGAAGACAAAGCGCGAAGAGAGCGCCTACGCGCAAGAGACGCTGATCTGGCGCAAGCAAGGGGGAAAAGCGGTTCGGGATTGGATTTCTGGCAATGAGATGAATCAGCTCTATCGAAATAATGTGCATCAGACGAAAACGGATGTGTTTATTCCTGCCGGGGGCAGGCCGAGGACTTTGAATGAGACGAACTATTCGAGCTTTTTAGATGAAGCGGGAAAACCCACTTCAAAGGCGATCGTGGAGGGGGCCAATCTCTACCTCACCCCGGGAGCTCGCAGAGCGCTCGAAAAATTGGGCGTGCTCATCTTCAAAGACAGCTCCTGCAATAAAGGAGGCGTGATCTGCTCCTCTTTTGAGGTGCTCGCAAGCCTTTGTATGAGCGAATCAGACTTCCTCAAAGAGAAAAAGGAGTATGTCCAAGAAGTATTAGAGCTCATCGGCAAAGCGGCGCGTAATGAGGCGCGGCTGCTTCTCGACTCGCATCGCAGTACAGGAGGGTTTTTGACCGATCTATCCGATTTAGTCTCCGAGCGGATCAATCTGTTTAAATACCAACTGCTCGATTATCTGACTCCCCTGCCCTTCGATCAACATCCCGAACTGATCCGATGCCTCATCCAATACTGCCCGCCGCTTCTGCGCAAACGGTATAAAGCGCAAATTCTCGCCATGCCCGACATTCACAAAAAAGCGGTGATTTCCTGTACGATTGCTTCACATCTCGTCTATAAAAAAGGGCTCGACTGGAGCCCGAGTGTCGCCGACGTGTTGCCCATGATCGCCCAAGATCGGGAAATTATGGGAGATGACCTATAGCGCTATTTCAAAAGTTCGTCTTTCAGGGAATCCGGATCACAATAACATCGGTCGAGTCTATCCTTTGCTACATTCACGGCCACCATAAGGCGCTTGGAAGTCGCAGTACCCTGTAGATCTGGATGCCACTGCCGCTGCAAATGTCTACTCTGACGTTTGACCCCTTGGCAGTATTGTTCTGTCCCTGGAGTTAACTGATCCACGCCGAAGAGAGCTGCAGCATGGGCAGGTTTGTTCGGATCCAGAGTATTTTCTAAGATACACGCCTTGAGTTCTGCCTCGGTGCGCCCTGTAGAGAGCACCCCTGACTTACAGTTCGGGGCGGGACTTAAATCACGACAGGCGCGTAGATCGCGCTGGCGGCGCTGTTCTGCTTGTTCCTTGAAGATCTTTTCTTCTTGGCGTATGTCTTCTTGACGCTGCCTTGCAGCCTCGCGTTTCGCTTGCTCCTCATAATGATAAGAGCTGCGTTGTCCTGTGTTGCTGCGTTGTCCTGTGTTGCGGCCTTGCCAAAACTCTTGCCAGTTCTGTTCAAAATTGCCCTCTTTCCCGCCGTATTTTTGCCAAAACGCTTCCCACTCTGAATTGCAATTTCCGGTTTTCTTGTGGTCGTCCCATGCCCGAGCGAACTGTGCATAAGATCTTTGTTTGGCGTCGTACCCGTACCACTCGTTGTAGCGAGCGTTGTTGGACTCCCGCGCATACTGAGCTTGGATTCTGTCAAACCCCTCTTCCACATATTTCCAATCGAAGATGATCTGTGAACCATTCAAGAGATGCACCAACATGTTTCTGAGCGGCCGATAGGTTTCGTTCGGCAACTGCTGCATAGACGTTTTGAGGCCTGCCAGGGATTGGGTGGCAACTCTGTATGTTTTATGCGCAAAAATAGGTAGATTTGTCAACCAACAAGCAGCGAGTAGAGGCGTAGTTGCGCTGTAACCGAGCCAGTAGCCTACCACACCAGCCGCATTGCATAACCCATTGACTTTAATACAGGTATTTAAAAGACGTTTCCCCCCGCGCTTCAAGAATGAATCATTGGGTGTAATGGCAACCTGGTTGCGTGGATTAGCGAGATAAAGGGCCCGATTCAGCTGATTGAGCAGAGTGAATCCAGGAAAGTATGTCGTCACACCATATTGACCGGCGGTCATCAATGCTTGGAGCCAGTCCATGCGAGTTAAATGCAGAGCATCTTTGCTGTACCCTCTTTCTCGTAAAAGGAACGCAAAGTGAGCTAAGGGAGAAAGGTTGTAGGCATTGCGTTTATCAGGATCCGCGCCCCGTTGCAATAACAGAGTCGCTGTATCGGTGTTTGCATGCATCATCGCATAATGCAGCGGCGTCGATCCCTGATCATTTTCTGCGTCGATCGGACAGCCTTGTTTCACAAGATATTCGACCGCTCGAGTTTGATTTTTCATAGCCGCACAATGCAGAACCGTTTGTCCTGATCGGGTCACAACGTTTTTGTCCGCGCCGAGCTCGATTAAAGCGTCAAGGACCTCGACTTGTCCGTTCAAAGCCGCACAATGCAATAGCGTTAAACCTGTTACTGGATCAGGACGGTTGAGGGCTGTCTCCGGGAGACTCTTCAATGTTCCATTGTAGGCGTCTAAATAAATGCCCGATAATTCTGATGCATAATTTTTGGTAATTTGCGCATGCGCCTCTTCCAATCCTTGGATTTGCAATCGACTAAACACGCCCGAGAAAAATTCTAAAATCTTTGTGGCCAGATCGCCAAACTTAGAGCGGAGCAGCGCCCCGAGAGATTCCAAGCGCGTCGATGTCCGAGAAGCAATGACTGCATGATCCCAAGGCGTGAGGCCTCTAGAATCTGGCGTCGCCAAATCGGCTGTTGGATGTTGCTTAAGCAGGGCTTCGAGAGCCGCTTTCTGGCCGCGGTGCGCCGCCTTTCCAAGCGATTCTGCGACTTTTGTATCAGTAGGCTGCGCTGGCACATAGGCAGTGTGCACCTTAGGTTGAGTTAATGTAATTCCCATAAAAATTCCAATTAATTTAGATAGATTATACCAAAAACATGCATTAGTTTGAATAAATAAAATAATGATTTACAAAGTATATATTGAATTTTTAATTATACATCTGAACGGAGAGCCCCCACTCTTTGAACCCATCCAAGGAAAAAGTTTCAATCGATGTTTCGGTTCTTTTGAGCCACAAAATCGACAGAAGGCCTTGTCAACGACAGCCTCTTACTCACTCTGAGAACAAAAACAGTCGCGAAGTGTATCTCGGGCGCCATTCACAGCCTTCATTAACGACGCAGATTTATCCGGATGTAAGTCTTTATGCCATTGTCGCGTGAAAAATCTAAATTTGTTCCTCACTGATCGACAAAACCCTGGATCTTCATGCTTCAAGCCAAAGAGATATTCAGCATGAGCAGCCTTGCGGGGATCGAGACGTTCATCCAGAATACACTGCTCTAGTTCTTCCGGTGTTTGCCCTGAACAGGGAGGTGGCTCTCGAGTCGTATCGCACGATGTCTGATCCCTGCTATTTCCAGATCCATGACTGCCATCATCTCCAGACCTATTCCAGAACGGGGTAACGAGGAACACGAACTTCGAGCTATTCACGAGATGAACAACCATGTTTCGTAAAGGGCGGTAGGTTTCATAAGGCAATTGCTTCGCAGCATTTTTGATGCCTACAAAAGCATCCCTTCCAATCGAATAGAGTTTATGGGTCGCAGCGGGCACAAATGTCGCTTGATGTAGACGCTGGCAACCCATTATGAGTGGGTTGCTCTCTAAGCACATACCACAGAGTACTCCGATGATACTCAAGTGATGGATCTGAGTACATCTATTTAGAAATTTCTGTACACGGCCTGGATTCTGAGGATATAGGTAGTAATAACTCCGCGGATTCCACCGATCAGACACATCGCAAGCTACCAAAACGAGCAGCCTGAACAGTACTCGCCATATTGCGGGGCCTTCCTCAAGCCCACCAGGCATGTCCAATCCCAAGGCCCCGATCGCGGATATGATAACGCTTGGATGCAGCCTTAAAACGTCCCTGTGATCCCCTCTTTCTTTGATACACGCTGCAAATTGAGCTAATGGAGAAAGGTCGTACTTATTGACTCTATGAGGATCAGCGCCTTGGCGCAATAACTGGAATGCTGCATGGGTCTTTTCATGCATCATCGCATAGTGCAACGGGGTCGATCCCTGCTTATCCTGCGCATTGATGTCACATCCTTGGCTGAGCAGGTATTCGACTGCTTCCGTTTGATTTTTCAAAGCCGCACAATGCAAAGCGGTTTGCCCGGATGGGGTCACAAGATGTGGGTCTGCGCCTTGAGAGAGTAAATATTTAAGAACCTCGATTTGTCCGTTCAAAGCCGCACAATGCAATAGCGTTAAACCTGTGACTGGATCAGGATCATTAAGGAACTGCTGAGGGACACTCTCCAATTGCCCCCCTTTATAGGCTTCTAAATATGGGCCCGATAAGTCGGATTCATAATTTGTGGCAATCTGTGCTCCTGCTTCACGCAATCCTTGCAGTTGCAGCTTGCTCAACACCGCCGAGAAACATTCTAAAATCTTTGTCGCCAAATCGCCAAATTTAGCGAGGAGCAATTCTTTCAAAGAGTCCGCGTTCCGAGATGTCCTGGCAGCGATGACTGCATGATCCCAAACCGTCACGCCTTGAGAATCTGCCGTCGCCAAGTCAGCCGTTGGGTTGTCCCGAAGCAAAACTTTGAGGGCCTCTATTTGACTGCGGTGCGCCGCCTTTCCAAGCGACTCCACCACCTCTTTTCAACAAGCTGCGATACCTGGCATACAGGGGAGTTCGTTACTCCAGCACGAATTGCTACAGTTCCCATAAAAATTAAACCACCACATATTTTAGTTGCTAAATTATAACACAAATATACATTTAAACAGAATAATTAAAGAATAGTATACAAACTATTAAGTAAAAATACAATTAATGTATCAACCGGATCACCGACCAGGGTCAAAGCATTATTTGTAATATGCCAAGCAACGGATGCCTTCATATTTCCTGTTGTTGCGTGCAGAATAGCCATAACTATTACCCCAGAGGGCGCAGCCGGCGCCGAAACAGTTGTAGCGGGTCCAAAACGGTGACCCCCATGAGGATCGAGGGGGATCGAGCGCCCCCCTATACCGGCATCGGAGCGGCAAAGCTCAAAAAAAGAACCCGAATATCAATCATAACATATTAACAACAAGTCACTTACAAAAATAATCCAGCAATCTCAACGAAAGATTGCTAAAAATCCTTGCATTGGGCTATGCTTTGAGGTATAATGGTTAGCAAAAGCATATGAAGAGTGCCACCCACAAAAAGACCCTACCTGCCAAGAAGCTCCCCAAAACAGACCGGGAGCAGGCGGTCCTGCTTGGCCTGATCGAGCTCTATGTGAAGACGGGCAAGCCGATTGGATCGCAGACGTTGCAAGAGCATGGATTTGATTCCTTGAGTTCGGCCACGATCCGCAATTACTTTGCCAAGATGGAGGAGGCGGGCTATTTGAAGCAGCAGCATACCTCTGGCGGAAGGATCCCGACCGAAAAAGCCTTCCGGCTCTATGCCGACGCCCATCTTCACGATGGGATATTGGAGAAAGCCCAAGAAGAGGCTTTAGAGGAGATCTTTAAAGAGCAGGGGCGTGAAATTGCGACTCTTCTCAACAAGTCGGCCGATGTATTGAGTGAGTTGACTAAGTGCGCGGTCTTTGTATCGGCGCCCCGTTTTGATCAAGATTTTATTCAAGACGTGCGGTTAATCCGTTTAGGCGGCGAAAAAATCCTCGCTGTATTGATCACCGATTTTGGGTTGGTGCGCACGGAGACGGTCTATTTAGAAAAAGAGGTAGACCCGAGTTTTTTACGAACCACGGAAGAGTATTTTCTGTGGCGCATGAATAAAGGCGAAAAGCCGCTCTTTCGGAATGAAGCGGAGGGCAAGCAGGCGCAACGGATCTATAATGAGATCATGGTGCGTCATGTGGTCGGTTATGCGAATTTCCCGGAAGAGGATGTGCTGCGGACGGGGCTCTCGAAATTGCTCTCCTATCCGGAGTTCAATGATGCGGCGGCGCTGGCGAGCAGTTTATCGCTCCTGGAAGATGAGAACCAGATGCGCCGGCTCCTCCGAAAATGTTTGAAAGAAGAGCAGATGACCCTTTGGATTGGGGACGAACTCACCCCCTTTGTCCCTGCAAATGCAGACTGCGCGGTGATTACAGTCCCCTACCGGATTAATCAAGGCATAGCGGGCGCCATTGGGATCTTAGGTCCTATGCGGCTGCCCTATCGCAACCTATTTGGGCTGATGCAGATTTTTAGTGAGAATTTAAGCCGCTCTCTTACAGAGAGCCTGTACAAATTTAAAATTACGTTTAGACAATCAACGGGTCTGAAACAAATTGAGGTAAAATGACAGAAGAAGTGGCAAAACCGGAAGAGAGCGTGGAAGAGAACTGGAAGGATAAGTACCTACGCGCTTTGGCCGAGCAAGAGAACATGCGCAAGCGGGTTCAGAAAGAAAAACATGAGATGGTCAATTTTGGGATCGAGAATGCGATTTCCGAATTTTTGGGCGCGATCGACAATTTTGAAAATGCGCTTCGCTTTGCAGAGAACGGCTCAAAAGAGGTGAAGAATTGGGCGATTGGTTTTGAAATGATTTTGTCTCAATTCAAAGAGGTTTTACATAACCATGGGATCGTTTCTTTCCATTCGGAGGGGAATACGTTCGATCCGCAATATCACGAAGCGGTGGAGATTGTGGAGACTACAGAACATCCCGATGGGACCATTATGCATGAATTTACAAAGGGGTATAAAAGTTCGACCCGGACGATTCGCCCAGCGCGCGTCAAGGTGGCCAAACATCCCCAACCCGCTGCTGATGCAGTGGAAGAAGAATCAATAACAAAAAGAGAATAAATATATGGCACAAAAAAAACGAATTATTGGTATCGACCTCGGTACGACAAACTCCTGCGTAGCGATTATGGAGGGGGGATCGACTGTGGTGATTGCGAATGCGGAGGGAGCGAGAACGACCCCTTCTGTCATCGCGTATAAGGGCAATGAGCGCTTAGTGGGGATTCCAGCGAAGCGCCAAGCCGTGACAAACCCTGACAAAACGCTCTATTCAACGAAGCGCTTTATCGGGAGAAAATACTCTGAAGTGCAGTCGGAAATTGCGACTGTTCCTTACAAAGTGAGCAAAAACGGGAATGGCGACGTGGTCTTCGAAGTGGATGGCAAAACGATCACTCCAGAAGAGGCGGCCGCCCACGTTCTGACAAAAATGAAAGAGACAGCGGAGAGCTATTTGGGTGAAAAAGTGACCGAAGCGGTCATTACGGTTCCCGCCTATTTTAACGACTCGCAAAGGCAATCGACAAAAGACGCGGGTAAAATTGCGGGGCTCGACGTCAAGCGGATTATTCCAGAGCCGACAGCCGCCGCTCTTGCGTATGGCCTCGACAAGCAGCACACCGACAAGAAGGTGGTTGTGTACGACTTAGGGGGAGGTACCTTTGACGTATCGATCCTGGAGATTGGCGATGGCGTGTTCGAGGTGCTTGCGACCAATGGAGACACACATCTGGGCGGAGACGATTTTGACAATGTGATCATCCACTGGATGCTGGACGAATTTAAGAAAGAATCGGGCATTGATCTTTCGAAGGACAAGATGGCGCTGCAGCGTTTACGCGATGCGGCTGAAAAAGCGAAAATCGAGCTCTCTGGCGTGCTTACGACAGAGATCAACCAGCCGTTCATCACGATGGACGCAAGCGGTCCAAAACACTTGTCTCTCACATTGACGAGAGCCAAACTGGAAAGCCTTTGCCACAATTTAGTGGAAAGAACGGTCGGTCCTTGCCAAAAGGCGATGAAGGATGCAGGCCTTTCCAACAGCGACATTGGCGACGTGATCCTCGTAGGGGGGATGACCCGTATGCCCGCTGTGCAAGAGAAGGTGAAAGCGATTTTTGGCAAAGAGCCGCATAAAGGGGTGAACCCTGATGAGGCCGTAGCGGTGGGCGCTGCGATCCAGGGCGGTATTTTTGCAGGCGACGTCAAAGACGTATTGCTGCTCGATGTCGTTCCCTTAACGCTCGGGATTGAGACGCTCGGCGGCGTGATGACTCCGCTCATCGAAAGGAACACGACGATCCCTTCACAAAAGAAGCAGGTCTTCTCAACAGCTGGCGACAACCAGCCTGCCGTGACGATCGTGGTTCTGCAAGGAGAGCGCCCCATGGCCAAAGACAACAAAGAAATTGGCCGGTTCGATTTGACCGATATTCCCCCTGCGCCGCGCGGAGTGCCTCAGATTGAGGTGGCCTTCGACATCGATGCGGACGGGATTTTGCATGTCTCTGCGAAAGATAAGCAGAGCGGCAAGGAACAAAAGATCAAGATCGAGGCGAAGTCGGGCCTTAGCGATGAAGAGATCAAGCGCAAAGTCAAGGAAGCGGAATTGCACGCCAAAGAAGACCAAGAGCGCAAAGCGCAGGTCGAGACGCGCAATGAAGCCGATACACTGGCCTTTAGAGCGCAAAAGTCTCTCAGCGAATACAAGGACAAACTGCCACAGAATGTGGTCTCTGATATCCAAAGCCACATCGATGGCCTGAAAAAAGCCCTCGAAGGCAATGATATCGCTCAGATCAAGGCGAAAACAAGCGCACTGCAAGAACACATGCAAAAGATCGGGGAAGAGCTCGCGAAAGCAGGCCAGAGCGGCCAGCAGCAACAAGCTGGACCCGGACCGCAAGCAGCGCAACCAAAGTCTGATGTGGTAGAAGAAGCCGAAGTCGAAATCCTCGACGACGAGAAGAAGTAAAGTCACAAAAACCCCTCTCGTCGCGCACCAGCGCGGCGAGAGTTATTTGCACCGAGTCAACGTACAGGCGTCAACCGCCCCAAAACCAGGGCGCTCTGCATACATCGTAAATTGCAGACGGACCGCCGGGAAGGTCTGCGTCACGGGTTGCCCCTCCTCGCTAAGCCGCGTTTGACCAAAATCCCCCTCTTGGATCAACTCCTGATACATGTTCTCATAAAATCGTGACCCACCCTCCGTCCGCATCACCTGGATTTGGGTCGCCGAGTCCACTGTAAAATACCGATTCCCTTGCATCACAGTCAGTTCGGCAGCCCGGATCCGTGCGCGATGCTGCGCCTCCGAGGCCGATATGCCATTCATCACCACAATCACCGCATATGTGTTCTCATCCACCTGATACTCAGAGAGACGATCTCCCAGCCGCCCAGAACTCACAGAATTTGAGCAAGACGCAAATAACACAACAATTACAGATGGAAATACATAAGTATTCACAAAACTACCCATTTTAATTATATATAGCATTATTTCAATTACAACGACAATATAAATTAAATATAGAATTTTAAAGAACTTGTAAATTACTCTGTAAAAGAATTGTGAGTTCGGATATAATTGTCGCCTCATATTAACTTTAAACCCAATGAGGTAGATTATGGCAGCAATCGCAGGGACAGTGACAGCGATAGAGAGGGTAGAGACACAAATTCTGTCCTGGCTCGAGCGTGCAGGTCCGGAGGTAAGAGCAACCGCAGAACGCCTTGCAGCCGATCTGGGTGTACAAGTATCGCGGGAGCCATCCCACACCTTTGTAGCACAGCACGACGAGGCAGTGGCTCCATATGGCGAGTACGCTCCCAAGATAAGTGATTTGATAAACCGCATCCAATCACTCACAGAAAGATGGCGAAATACAAATAGTATCACACAGTCAGCATCTACGCTCAGAGCGCAAGCATTTAGCGATTTAAACCAGCAAGTAGAAGAAGGAAAAAACCGATTGAATGCAATGCAAGCCGTTATGAAAAGCGCATTTCGATACCTATCACCACCCATGCTGTACGCTAAAGAACATGTGAACACGTTGTCAAAGCTTGACCTCGAACCGACCTTAGTAATCCTCAAATATGTACAACTTGGCGCAATGTGCCGCAACATAGAGCTGAAAGAGACAGCGCTACAGAATTTGCGAAACAACTTACTCGCAGCACGCGACGAATTACAGAAACAGCTAGAAGCCGTGCAGATCACTGATACGGCAAGCGACGACGAATCAAAGAAACCGCTAGCAGCCGCGCAGATCGCTGATATGGATCAGCGCTAACGATTATACCGACACAGGTCACAAGATGCTTGGCAAACGGCGAACCTATCCAAGTAAAATTT
>JAGWZL010000028.1 GCA_018968815.1 Verrucomicrobiota bacterium
TCAAAAGTTGGTTTTTGGCTGCGCCGGACATCCGCATCTTTGGGGCCGCCTGCACCCCACCCCAAAGACGATGCGTCTTTGGGGGCCCCGTCGCTCAACTTATTCAAGTTGAGCTGCTTCGGCGCCGCTTCGCTGCCCCAAACCTGCGGCGCCGGCTTTGCCGAAAACCAACTTTTGAGCTCATTTGTGTATATGACAACCGCCCCTAAAAAATTTACTTGTCGCCTTTTTGAGCATTGCGTTTAAAACTGCCTGCGGTATAATCGACCCTTTGTTTGAGGGGATTATGTCATCTGTAAGCACGAATGAGATCCGAGTGGGAATGAAAGTAGAGGTGGAGAACGAGCCCTACTTGATTGTGGCGAACGAGTTTGTAAAACCGGGCAAAGGCCAGGCGTTCAACCGGATTAAAATGAAAAATATGAAGAGCGCCAGGGTGATCGAACGCACCTACAAATCGGGCGAAAAGATCGACTTGGCCGATGTCGAGGAAAAAGAGATGCGCTTCCTGTATAAAGAACCCGACGGCGCCGTCTTCATGGATGACAAAACATTCGATCAACTCACCATTCACAATGACCTCATGGGCTCCAATCAGCAATGGCTGATGGAAGAGGTCGTGTTCCATATCGTGTTTTATAAGAGCGAGCCCATCGAAATCATCCCTCCTACGTTCATGGAAATGCTCATCACCGAAACCGCCCCTGGAGTGCGCGGCGACACAGCCTCCGGACGAGTGCTCAAACCGGCTGTCACAGAAACCGGAGCCAAAATCCAGGTCCCGATCTTCATCGAGGAAGGGGAAAAAGTAAAGGTAGATACCCGCACCTGCGAATATGTCTCCCGCGTTTCCTAAAGCCATTTTCTTAAAAGATCGAGCCCAAATGCTTGCGCGCGCACGCGCGTTTTTTGCCGAGCGGGATGTGATGGAAATCGATGTGGGGGCCCTGGTGAGGCGCGCCCCGCTCGACAACCACATCGACTGCATCGGAGTCGATCAAGATAACGGCTTTCTACACACCTCCCCCGAATATGCCTTGAAACGGATGCTGGCCTCTGGGATGGGCGATTGCTACTTCCTCGGCCATGTCTTTCGCAAAGGCGAACTCGGACACCTGCACAACCCAGAATTCACCATGGTCGAATGGTATCGGCTCGGATTCACCTTCGAACAGATGATCCAAGAAACCGCACAGTTTTTGTTTTTGTTCTTTGGCGAACAAACAGTGCGGCATCTTTCCTATCGAAAAGCCTTCGAGCAATATGTGGGCATCGACTATGAAAAAGAACCTCTGTCCGGCTTGCACAAACTGACGAACAGCGATTGGGACCGATCCACATGCCTCCATTATCTGCTGAGCCACCAGATTGAACCCAAATTGGGCCGCGGCGAACTGACCGCGCTCCTCGATTATCCACCCCATGAAGCGGCTTTAGCCTGTATGGTCGAAAAACAGGGAGAATGGGTGGCAGAACGGTTTGAGTTCTATTTTGAAGGCGTCGAATTGTCCAACGGCTTTCACGAGCTGCGGGATGCGACCGAGCTGGCACAACGGTTCGCCCTCAGCAATGCAAAACGGATCGCTGAAGGCAAAGCCCCCTATGCATTCGATGAACCATTCTTGCAATGCTTACAACATCTGCCCAACTGCTGCGGAGTCGCGCTCGGCTTTGATCGCGCTTTGATGCTCAAGCATCAAAGCGGTTCCATCAAACAGGTCATCCCCTTCGCATGGGATGAACTTGCCTAAAATGAAAAAATTTTGTTAAACTGCTTAGCCTAAACTGAGGAGTTGCTTATGTTTTTTCGATGGATTCTCGTATCGCTATGTTTTTTAGCCTCTCCTATTTATTCAGAATCTTCGCTTTCTGCAGAAAAGTTATCCAATCACTATTCCCCTCAATTTTTGCGTATTTTGCAAATCGTGTTCGGCACTGAAGAAATTCTGTCTCACGGCGGACATGAGTGCATCGACATCATGTTTGATTCGATCGATTTGAACCACAAAAAAGTCCTCGATATCGGATCGGGTTTTGGCGGCGTAGACATCTATTTAGCAGAAAAATTTAATGCCGAAATCATCGGGGTGGATATGGAACCCTACATGGTCGCTGTGGCTAACGGATTTTTAGAAAAACATCATGATTCCCTCATCGGACAAGTCTCTTTTCACACCCTAGAAAACCCCTACAGCTTAGATGAACTCGAAGACAACAGTTTTGATGTAGTTTTCAGCAAAGAATCTTTTTACAATGTTCCGCGAGAAAAAAAGCAGGCCTATTTAGCGGAAATCTATCGCAAACTCAGACCAGGCGGAATACTCATCTTTACCGATTGGTATCAAGGGACTCCTAAGATCCAAGATGCACTGAAGCGGGCTACGAAAAATGAAAATATTTGCCAGTTTATCACGCCCGAAGCCTTTTCCCAAATGCTCGAAAACACATATTTTCGAACCATCTTCTACAAAAGCCTTGCCGCAGAATGCCTCCAATATACTCGCCAAGATATGCAAAGACTGCATCAGAACGCCGCTCTGATCTCTGAACTCTTTGGCAAAAAGGTTTACGAGGACAGAGTGCAAGCTTGGCAAACCTGGTTAGATGCGCAAGAAGCGCAAGAGCTGGTCAATTGTCTTTTTGTCGCTGAAAAATGGTAGCCCGCGCGCCCAGAACATGTGATCAAGGAACATGCGATCAAAGAACATGCGATCAAGGAACATGCGTGCAAAGAACATACGTCTTGGGGCGATCATGTCGCTCCACTGATTGCGGTGCCACCACTAGGCTCTCTGGATGGGAGAAACGTCAAACACAGCGCGAGCGCAGAGCCATTTGGCCCTGAGGTAATACATCAGGCCGTTGGATCCCAGCGTGAGACTGAGAGCCAGCCAAAAATACTGCGGGGCTATTTGCACTTTCTCAATCAAAACATACATGAGCACAAAACCATTGAGCCAGCCGAAAAGGCCCATGAATACTGAAAAGAGCATGTCTTTAAATGCTAAAATATATCCAATGGGAACATAAGACCAGGTAAAACAGGCAAAGGAAACCCACACACCGGCAAACAGAGAACGGATCGCCCAAGAACCCATAGAAATCTTGGGAAACAAATGGGCAAAAGTCACGTGAGGCATCACGAGCAAGGGGATCGCGACGATTCCCATGCAAATGTAAGCGCAAATAGTGCCAGGCCGAAAAGCTGCCCGTAAAGCCGCCTCCCTCTTGGCTCCTAACAAATGAGCAACCATGACGATTTGTGTCTGGCACAGGGCGTCACCCAAAAAGGGAAGAAATAAAAACACAACCGCGCCCGTTGAATACATCAAAATATGTGTTTCTGTTTTAGAAACCATTAAATAGGCAATGGATGCCCAGCAAATCGTCGTCGAGATTCTACTGAAAGCCCTTAAAAGACCTGGGTGAATACACTTCCAAAAAAGGTTCCATTGCAACCGAAATTGCCGCGTATCGTATTGAGCTGCATTCTTTGCACTGAGAAATCCAATCAATAACACCACAATGAAAAAAACTTGTGACAAAAATGTACTGATCACTCCCCCATAAAGACCCCACACGGGGTTAATGTGCGCAAATGCTGGAATCAACAAATAAGCGAAAAGAATTTTTAGTAATTGCGTACAGATCGAAGAAAAAAGAACTAATTTAGTCTTTTCCTGTGCAATATAAAAGCACGAAAGCGCCGCTCCTAATGGATACAGCCCATTGATGAGAAGAATGAGATGTAAATAGGGCTTTACAATGTTGTGGAACAGTGTCCCTTTGAGATAATACATCCCATATAGGGATCCTATGGGCACCACAATCAATGTTGAGAGCAGGGCAAACCAGATATATTGCCAGATGCACGGCCCCAAAGATTGTCCATCCTGTGCCCCAAGGCGCTGCCCAGCAAAGACCAACGACATCATGGCAATGGCCACTGTGCTCAGTTGGAACACCTGTCCAATATTCGCAACAGCTATAGCTGCCTCCATCACCGAAGTAGAAAAAGAGCCAAACAGGATCTTTTCCACAAGGAACGAGAGAGACCCAGAAAAAGCAATCAACAAAACGGGGAAAAATAATGAGAAAAACCTCTTAAATCCCCCCATTTCTGTTGACTGATCCATCATCGTATTGTGAGTCTATTCAAAGCAATCGGTTGATCCTTATTGCAATGCATCATCAAATAAAGAGCCTGCTCAAGAGAATCCTCTAACGAGCATATTCCACCATTTGTATTTTCCCACTCCCATCCATTGGGACGCAGAGTAATGGTAAAGGGCTGGTGCTTGATGCTCAAATCGGGCAAAATGAAGGTTACATAGTAATCTGCCTTATTTGTTGTCTCATGCTCCCCTTTTCGAAGGATATATAGATAAGGAGTCTTACGACCTCTTAACATTTTTTCAGCAATCAGCCCAGATATGTGTCCATACCAAGCTGCATTGGATCTGATTTCCTCATGAATCGTAGATTCAGTCGTTTGTTTTTCTGTCATTGACATAGAGCCTCCTAGGGTTCTTTGATATAATAACTTCTCCCGGGATTGAAAGGCCCGGAAGGATTTCGATACATAACTTGTAACTTCTCATTCACAAGAACAAGCGCTGGCTCAAAGAACAGGGGGATCAGAGGCACTTCTTTTGCGAGCAACTCTCCCGCATCTAATAAATACTTTGAGCGTTGAAAAGGGGAGATTTCTTGTTCACTCAGTTCGATTAACCGCCGAAATTCAGGGTGCTCCCATTTTGAAAAGTTAATCTCATTGCTTTTTGACTTGTACATTTTCAAGGGGTAAATGGGGTCATCCACCCAAGATGTCCAACTGAACATTCCCATTTGAAATTGCCCCTTACTTAAACGGCTGAAAGCCGCAGACCAAGTTAAAGGTTCTAACACGATTTCTATTTTAAAACAATCTTCAAATTGTGTTTTCAGAAAATTTGCAATATGTCTGCGGATTCCAACCTCTAAAAAGAGCAGACTGACAGGACCAATATCTTCTCGTTTGAGTTTTAATTCATCGAGACCTTCTTGAAACAATTGAGACGCAATTTCTCGATTATAATCTGGAAAAACCAATGTTGTATTTCGATCTCGGTGATGGGGAAGGTAAAAAGAATACGCTGATGTCAGTGGGATATCTGCATGCTCAATGATTTCAGAGCGCTGAATCGCATAGCAAAACGCTTGTCTTATTTTGGGATTGTTAAACGGAGGCACATTCACATTGAGGGCATTACAGAGCAACCATGTATTCGGGAGTCTGAGCAATTTATTTTCTTTTGACGCCAGATTGTTATAGGATGGATGCCAATGGCCAAACGGGTTGCCAATCCAATCGATCTGTTTCTTTTGAAAGGCATGAATCGCCTGGGATGGGTTCATGTTGGTGAGAATGACCTGATCTAAGCGAATGGCATTGGCTTCCCAATAGTAGGGATTTTTGATGAGTTGATACCCCTGGTTGGGTTGATTCATTTTCAATTGGAAAGGGCCGTTGCAAGGGTAATGTCTTTCCGACTGATAGGGCCACTGGGGGAATTGCTGATCGACCAGTCGATGCACGGGAGAAAAGAGCGGATGCGCCGTCCATTGCAAAAAATAAGAGGTAGGGTTCACCAATTCAACTTTTAGGGTCCGGTCATCAATCACTTCGATGCCCACTTGATCCAATGGCACGAGCCCTTCTTTGGCCTCTTTTGCATTTTTGATGTGATAAAAGTGATCGGCAAACGAAGTTTTGAAATCAGGGGAAAGAATCGTTTTCCAACTGTACTCGAAATCACGCGCAGAAAGAGGGGTGCCATCGTTCCAAAATGTGGGCCGCAGCTTGAAAACATACTGTTTTAAGTTCGGGGAGCATTCGATCGATTCAGCCACCCCATTTTCGATGACTCCATCCTTATTAAAACGGGTGAGGCCTTCAAAAAGAAAGCGCACCATATCCCCGGACACCGCATCTCCCCCAATTCGAGGATCCAAAGAGAGCACGGGCTGCTCAAGTGCGATGCGTAAAATCTGTCGATCCTTCAGTTTTTGATGCCATTGTTCAAGGAACGTTTGCATGGCCCGAATCAGCTGATCTGGATCTTTTGCGTTGGGTTGCATCAACACGCCGCTGAGAAAGGTGCTTCCGGACATTTTCACGACGTTATATGTCGCATCCAACTCATCGAATTGCACATTCTGGATGACTTCGGAAATCAGGGAATTCAGAATCTCATTCTCTGCGCGAATTAAGAAAAAGATTTGTCGATTGTGGCGATACACTTTGAGCGCGAAAGGGAGGTCATCATTGCGGGTCTGAGCTTTTGAAAATTCGATAAAATAGCGAAACAGAGTAGAGAGCACGTCAGGGGGTAGAAGGACCTGTTTTTCGAGGGGCATAAGCGCATAAAAGAAGTGCTCAATAATTTCGGAATCGACTTTACAGACTTCGGCAAAATTCTGCTGTAGAGTATTGAGCAGCTCTTGTTGTTTGATTAAAATGCCTCCATTGAAATCTCGGAATTCTCCGATGGCGCCAAAGATCAAACTGACCACTTTTTTGCGTGCCGCATAAAAATCCAGCGACCCATCTGTCCGGAGCAGGTCGAGTGTTCTGGGGAACGACAGCCGGAAAATATGGGCTTGCACAGAATGTCCATCTAAAAACTTGACGGGCGTCACCCGCTCTGAGATAAACGTGCAATCAAAAAACCGCTCTCGCAAGGAGAATCGGTGGAAGGGCGACATAAACACAAGCGACACGCGGAATATGATTTCTGTTCCCGTTTGCCGATCAAATGTGATGTAGGCTTGAGGCAAATCGTGGGTGGTTTGAATCTCTTGGCTCAACACGAGGATTTGTTTGAAGACCTCTTCTTCATTCAACCGAGCAAAAACGGAGGGAGAGAGGGTCTGAATACTATTGGTCAGTTTTTCTTCTAGATTCATTTTCAAAAGATTTTGCTCGACCACCGATAAGGGGAGAGAACTTTGTTTTTCGATCTCGAGATAAAACACGCGCAAGCTGCGGAACTTAGAATGATGACAATATCGGCTCTCGCGAACGAGTCCCAACTCAGGAAGATGCTTTTGCAGGGCGAGCAGAATATTTTCTTCATCAAAAAGCTCATATCGGTTGAGAATATTGAGTCCGATTAAACATCCCAGCACCGGTTTAGAAGTAAATGGGAAAATCAGCTGCGTGGGAATCCATCGAATTTTCAGATCTCTTTGATTGGAAGAAAACACTTCTGCCCTGAGCAGTTTTTTCTGCGTAAAGTGGATAGACAGGACCAGCCGAAACAGATGAGAAGGGGTTCTGTGATCCAAGAATTCGCGCGTTGCGAGCAGATAAAAGAGATAGAGGTCATTCAGAATGGAGCTATCGATCGCGAGCGGAAATCTCTGAATGGCTTTTTGGATCCGATTGTGGACGTGAGTAAAACTGGCGTGGAATGCAACCGAAAGCCCTTGTGGGCCCTGCTGTAAGTCCAATGTATTACTCAGGTCGACACACATGATTCGTCCTAGTTGAGTAAAGAACTATTTCAGAATCTTTAACATTTCGTCAACATTTTTTAAGGAAAATGGGAAAAATTTTTTGATAGCATCTTTACCACCCGCCCCCCAACCGCAATCCGATGTTTCTGAACTGGGTGCCTGCGTGCGGAGTCATGTCTAAGCGGACGCGGAGCCATTCTGCTTGCGTCTGATTGAAGAAGCTGAACACGAAAATCCCCACTTTAGCCACTGTTCTGGCAAGCGCTTGATACAGGGCTTCAGGGACAAGGAGCATCAAAGAGAAGATGAGTCCCGCCGCGCGTATGATTTTGTGGACGCATCCGCCCTCGATCGAGCCACTGAGCCTGCTGAGTCGATCTGCGCAAAGATCGAGTGGAGTGCTCATCAAGGGGATATTCGCAAACGCCTCGCGCACGAATTCTCGGTCTACATAAGTGGTCTCAAGAGTTTGATCATCGGGGATTGCATAAGCATGCCGCAGAGCCTGCAATACCAACCGACTCGATTGAGCGAGTTCCGAGCGCAGGGGTTCTCGATTCCATTCATCTAGCCCGTCAGCCCTGATATAGGGTTCACATATGGCGCCACATATTGCAGAAGCGCACAGATCGGGGTGTGAGGGACCGTACCGACCGAATATCAAGAATGTATCCAAGCGGAGGCGACCCCCTTCCGCCCAGGTGGGGCGATCGGGGGACGATAGAAAATACAGACCTCTCACGGCGGTTGGTTGAAAAGGCAGGCCGCTCACGGCGCATGGTTGAAAAGACAGGCTGCTCATATAATACCTCGCATAAAAAGCATTCGTAATCTTAATACCCGTTCAGCAAGCGCAATCCGATGTCTCTGAACCGGGTGCCTGCGTCCATAGTCAGGGCTAAGCGGACGCGGAGCCATTCTGCTTGCGGCTGGTTGAAGAAGCTGTACACGAAAATCCCCACTTTAGCCACTGTTCTGGCAAACGCTTGATACAGGGCTTCAGGGATCAGGAGCATCAAAGCGAAGATGTGTCCCACCGCGCGGATGATTTTGGGGATGCATTCCCAATCGATCGAGCGACTGAATTGAGCTGCGCAAAGATCGAGTGGAGTGCTCATCAAGGGTATATTCGCAAACGCCTCGTGCGCGAATGCATAGTCTACATAAGTGGTCTCAAGAGTTTGATCATCGGGGATTGAATAAGCGTGCCGCAGCGCCTGAAATACCAACCGACCCGATTCAGCGAGTTTCGAGCGCAGGGGTTCTCGATTCCAGTGATCCACCCCGAGTCTCATGGCAGCGGGTTCGATCGCGAAGAGATACTGCGTAGCAACGAACAGGTCGTCGTGTGGGGATCCGTACAAAGCGAATCGCACAAAGTCACTCAAGCTCAGGAGCCCTTCCACCCGGCTTGGGGGGGATGCTAGGAAATACGGTTGGTTCATATAATACCTCGCATAAAAAGTGTAAAAAAGCGACTGATGATCTCACAGGCCCCGATTTATGTCAACTTATGAACGATGGGGATGACGCGCCCTTTGCTGAAAGCTTTTTGCGTCACGCGAATGGAAATGGGAGCTTGGCGTCTTTTGTATTCGTTTTTGTGGATTTTCTCGATGATTTTCCGAATCAGTTCGAGCGGCTGCTTGCGCACTTTCGCGATCTCTTCAGCGCTGAGCCTTTTTTCAATATAGTCCTCGAGCACAGGATCGAGGATTTCATAAGGCGGCAGCGTGTCCAAGTCGGTCTGATTTTCTCTCAGCTCTGCGCTCGGCACCTTATCAATGATTGTCTGAGGGATTTCTCGAATTCTTTTGGCGAGCGCGTAGATTTGCGATTTGGTCACATCGTGCAAGACGCCCAACCCCCCTGCCATATCGCCATAGAGGGTGCAATAGCCCATAGCCATTTCGCTTTTGTTGCCTGTATTGAGAAGGATGTATCCAAATTTGTTGGAAAAAGCCATGAGAATCATTCCGCGGATTCTCGATTGGAGGTTTTCTTCGGTTTCATCGAAGGATCGTCCTTGGAACATCGGTTCCAAGAGGGCCAAGTACTGTTTAAAAAGGGGCTCGATGGCCACTTCTTTCAGCTCGACCCCCAAATTTTTGGCCAATTGCGCCGAATCTGTGACGCTGCCCTTGGAAGAAAACCGCGAAGGGAGCGTGATCGCCAGCACATTTTTTGCGCCAAGCGCTTCTTTGGCAATACAGGTGACAAGGGCCGAATCGATTCCGCCCGAAAGGCCGATCAGCGCCTTTTGAAACCCTTGTTTGTGGAAATAGTCGCGCACTCCGAGCACGAGCGCAGCGTGGAGATCGTGGATGGGGTCTTCGGTGTATTTGTGGGGACGCGTATCATTGAGGTCGACGACCAAATCTTCTTCCACAAAGCCGCTTGCCATTTGGATGAGGGTTCCTTTTGCATCGATGAAGAGGCTGTGTCCATCAAAAACGAGTTGATCATTGGCCCCGACCTGGTTGCATAAAATTACGGGGCACTGCAATGTCTTGGCGACTGCTTGGAACACAGAGACGCGTGTGTCTACCCGTTTAAAAGAATAGGGCGAGGCAGACAGATTGAACACGAGGTCGGGCTTTTTCTTTTTCAGCTCTTCGATCGGGTCCCGTTTATAATCGACGTAGCCATCGAGTTTGCCCGCATGCTGCCACACATCTTCGCAAATCGTCACCGCGATCCGTTTGCCTAACACCTCCCAGATGGGCTCCTCCCCTCCTGGCTCGAAATATCTCCGTTCATCAAATACATCGTACGTAGGAAGAAGCGTTTTGTTCTTGAAGCCAAGCAGTTTACCATCGGCAAAAATGGCCGCGCTATTATACAGGGGTTTTTCTTGGCCCGATTCGTTCCACCTGGCCAAGCCGATGAGAGCACATATCCCTCGCGTGTGCGGTCCGATCTCTTGCAACTTTTTTTCCATAGCATCGATGAAGGTAGGATCGAGCAAGAGATCATCGGGAAAATAGCCGCAGAGGGTCAATTCGGGGAAAAGGACAACTTGAGCCCCCCTTTTTTTTGCCCGCTGCAAAGCCTCGATCACTTTACGGGCGTTTCCCTCGAAATCGCCGAGGATCGGATTGATTTGAGCGGCTATGATTTGCATGTGTCCCCTCTTTGCTATTTATGTGAGAATCGCTATAATCGTCTACTAGTTTTAGGAGACACCATGAGACACAATACCTTATCCATCCATTCAGAAAACATCCTTCCGATTATTAAAAAGTGGCTCTACTCCGATAAAGATATTTTTTTACGCGAGCTCGTCTCCAACGCTTGCGATGCGTTGAATAAAGTGCGGATCGCTCTGGGCGATGAGGGGGAATTCAAGATCTCGATTGCGATCGACAAGCCGGGCAAGACGATCACCCTCTCCGATACAGGCATTGGGATGAGTGAGGAAGAGGTGGAAAAGTACATTGCGCAAATCGCTTTTTCTGGCGCAGAAGAGTTCATGGAAAAATACAAGTCTCAAACAGAAAAAGATCCGATCATTGGCCATTTTGGTCTGGGGTTTTATTCGGCCTATATGGTTGCCTCGAAAGTGGAGCTCGATTCTCTGTCCTATTTGCCCCACTCTGAGCCTGTGTTTTGGAGTTGCGATGGGAGCTCTTCCTATTCGATTGGCGCCGGCAAGCGAGCCGCGCGCGGAACGAGCATCACCCTCCACATCGACGATGAGAGCGTCGAGTATTTAGAAGAGTCCAAACTGAAGGAACTCTTAAACCGCTATTGCGCCTTTATGCCTTTTCCCATCGAGCTCAATGGCAAGCCGCTGGGCAATGAGGCGCCTCTTTGGCTGAAGAGCCCCGCAGACTGCACCGACAAAGAGTATCTCTCTTTTTACCGCAAATTGTTTCCCATGGACCCAGAGCCCATTTTTTGGATCCATCTCAATGTCGATTACCCGTTCCATCTGCAGGGTATTCTCTATTTCCCCAAAATGCACCGCAGATTTGATGCGAATGAGAGCACCATTCAACTGTTTTGCAATCGCGTATTTGTGTCCAGCAACTGCAAAGACATTCTCCCCGATTATCTCATGATGCTGAAAGGGGCGATCGATAGTCCCGACATCCCGCTCAACGTCTCGCGCTCTTATTTACAGGTGGACAAAAAGGTCAAACAGCTGAGCGCCCACATCTCCAAAAAAGTGTCGGATCGACTGGCGCAGCTCTATAAAAATGATCGACAATCATTTATCGACGCCTGGCCTGATCTTGAAATGATCGTCAAATTGGGCATTTTACAAGACGAAAAATTCTATGATCGAGTCAAAGACATTTTGATTTGGAAAAACACTCAAGGCGAATGGGGCCCTATTGATAGCGAGTCGAAGAAGAAGGTGTTTTATTCTACGACGGAACATTCTCCGCTGATTAAATTGTACAAAACGGTGATTTTTGCCACATCTCCCATTGACACGGCAATCATCCAATTTTTAGAAGATAAACTGTCCCTTTCTTTCCAGCGCATCGACGGCGCACTCGATGAGAGTCTGCTCGACCCAGACAAAGAAAAAACGGTGCTCGACGCTGAGGGCAAAACAGAGCCTGGTAGAGTCGCAGAATTCATTCGCAAATCCATTGGAAATATCGAAGTGGAAGCGAAAAGCTTGGCGAGCAACGAGCTGCCCGCCCTGGTGATTTTCGATGAAAATCAACGCCGCTTCCGCGACTATATTCACCTGACGCAAGGCAAAAAGGGGGATACGAAGAAAACGTTTGTGGTCAACACAAACCACAAACTGATCCAAACCATCTCTCGGTTGTACAATAAACAACCCGAAGCGGCCGCCTCTTTAGCCAAAGGGATCTATGACCTGTCCCTGCTATCCCAAAAAGAGGTTGGCCCCGACGATTTGGGCTCGATTGTCGCCAGACAAACCGACCTGCTCGAAAAAATCTCCGCCCTGATCGATTAGAGATTTCTCGTATCCCGATCAACGGGGGCGACTTTTTGCCCCCAAAGATTAATCGGAACAGACTGACACACAGACAGTTGCATTGATTTAGTTCTGTTTAAATAAGTTTTTGTATTTATGCGATAATTAAACATTTATTTTTAACACCAAAAGTCATATAATTAATAACAAAACAATTATACTTATTTATGACACAACCAACACCCCCACAAGGACCAGGACAAGTTCCAGGCCAGCAAACCCCCAATCCAGCGCCACCACAAGCACCCCCCCCTGAGCCAAAACGGCAGTGGTATCGACATCAAAACGGCAAACTCACGATAACTACGATAACCCCAGACGAACAGACAGAGACGGCTAGGATTGCGCACCGCATTTTAACAGCACAGGGCGCAACCCCCGATCAAGCAGGCAACCCAAAGATCCAAGAACAGATTCTAATTTCTTTTGTGAACGGGGCAGTTCGTCTTTCGAATCCCAAAACTCATGAAGTCCAAGATGTCGATCCAATAGCGTTTGGTTTGACCGAACAGCAAGTGCAGGCTCTGATCCTTGGACAACCACTACCACCCGCACAAACCCCGCCAGTCCCAGCACCAGTACCGCCAGCCCCAGGACCACAAGGCCACGTCCCAGCACCGACCCCAGTACCATTACCACAAGGCCCAGCACAGCCACCCGCACCCAACCCAGCACCAATACCGCCAGCCCCAGGACCACAAGGCCACGTTCCAGCACCGACCCCAGTACCATTACCACAAGGCCCAGCCCAGCCACCCGCACCCAACCCAGCACTGACCGCGTCAATAAACCGCCTGAAGGCTCAAGTCCCCAGGTTAAGAGAGATTGCTCACCAACTCCCAGCTGGCCCAGATCAAACTCAATTGAATGCCCTGCTCACGCAAATTCCAGGTTTACAGCCCTCGGCTCTAACTGCGCAAGATCTCCCTTATATGCAAACCGAACTTTTTAACATCATTGAAAACAACGTGCACAATCTGATGCGACTCCTACCCCAAGATGTGCTCAATGCATTGAACAACGCTGCCAGCACAAATCAGGCATTGGTTCGACCTAGCCTTCCCGCGGCCGCGACACAAGCTCCCGTCCCCCTGCAGGAGTTATTAGATTGGGAACAAGCTATCACATTGACCCTGCGCGGCTATTTACAGGCACAGTGCACAAAGATCCTGACCATTGAACTGCATCCCTTAAATCTACTGTCATCTACTGTCAGAAACACCATAACCACATTGTCGAATGACGCTAACGCCGCCAACCTTGCATCTTTGGTCGAGATAGCAACGACCATCCGGACCACATGTTACAATGTCTGCAATGCCGAACTCGTTGCGCTTACAGATAGTGCAGAGAAACTCAATGTACTATTCATACCGCCAATCCTCCCACCGACTGCAACAGTCCGTGAGCTTTTGCAGACCTCGCAGGGACAATTGGATCCAATCATCCGGTCAGCCCACACTGCTCTGCCACCAACAATCCAAGCCAACGTCCCACTTCCTACAAGGAAAACATCGATAGCTGCCTATATACAAATAGAGCAATCCATTATAAAACACTATGCTAACTATGTGACCACACAATACAATCACCTTCCAAAACAGGTGCGCTCTCAGCTTCAGAAACCAACCCAAAAACAGACTATACAAAAACTTCAAGACACTGAGAACAAAATATATGTTGCGTTGCAGCAATACGTAGTGCACCTTATCCCTACAATCATTCCACTCACACTCACTCCCGCAGAAACCACCACACTCGCGCAACTTTCAGGTATTCCGGCCACGCCCCCCCCCACGCTCGTTGACCATTGCACTGCATTAATCAATGAAGCAAACGCCACTCCATCCCTTGCACGTCTGTTCGAAATACAAACGGCTCTTGACCAGTTCGTGCGGTCCAGACTCCCCGTGTGGCAGCGGTTCCTTTGACCCCAAAATGGGCGGACACAAAGAAATCCGCCTCGTACATATCGCCTAGAGAGATCCGTCTGTAACGAACTTCTGCGAAATGAGATCCCCGGTAAAATAGGGAATCCACCCTTCAGTCCGAGTAAAAAAACGAATCGCTGTAAAATAAGGGTTCGGCCCCATATCAAAAAAGTGTTTGTAATTGGGGGGAATGCTCATCAAATCGCCCTTTTCACAAGTGACCGCATAGACGCGATCGCCATAATGGAGAAAAAAGACCCCCGACCCTTCCACAAAAAACCTCACTTCAGGCTCATCGTGGATATGTTCATTGAGAAATTTCTTGCGGATCGCCTCTTGATTGGGATGTGGGGGGATCATGTGGATCACATCGACAGCCCGAAACCCATGTTCCAATACGATTTTCTGAATGTCCGCCCGGTAAGCCGCTTGGATCTCCGCTTCCGTTGCAGTATCGTCAATCGGTTGGCTCGCTTCCCATTGTTCAAAGCGCACGCCAATCAGCCACAACTGCTGCGCAATCTCTAAAGGGTCTCGGGTCCGGAGCAACACGTTCGCATCTTCATCGCAAATCTTCAACTCAGATGCGCAAACAATGCCAATAAAAGCGCAAAATAAAAGGATGGTTTTCATAGAAGTCTCCTTGCTGAAAAGGCAAGGAGACTATCGAGTTAAAAAAATTTCTTCAAGAAGATTCGGCAGGTTTGCTCGTCTCTTCTTCGCTCGCAGCTTGAACGTCGGTGATCGCAGCTTTTAAAAACTCGATCTTCGCTCCATCAACCATTTTGAGAACCACTGTATGATCATGGATTTTCTCGACGCGCCCGATAATGCCCATCGCCGTCACCCGATCGCCTTTCTTCAACGCGCTGCGCATCTGCTCAGCCGCCTTGCGCCGCTTCTGCTCCGGACGCCACAGGATGAAATAGAAAAAAACAAGCGCAATCCCGATCATGATCAAGGTTTGCGAAATCCCCCCGCCAGGTGTTCCGCCATCTTGAGCAAACATCGCAGCTACAGGCGCCAAAAAAAATAAAGATTTTCCAAACATATAAATATTTCCTTTATCAGGTTTAATCGCATCCAAGATGCCTGAAAAAGACGTTTCAATCAAGAAATCTTCTGGGGAGACCTAATGATGGCAGGTTAATAGACAAATATTTTCAATATGATAGGTGTGGGGGAATTGGTCGACAGGCTGGATCCGCTGAAGCTGGTAGCCCGCTTGGGTCAATTCAGCGACGTTTGCGGCTTGGGTCAGCGGGTTGCAAGACACATAGACAATCGCTTTGGGTCTGAGGGTTTTGAGGTGGTGTAGGGCCAGGGCATCGAGGCCTGCGCGCGGAGGGTCGACGATGACGGCGTCGGGCCG
This sequence comes from Verrucomicrobiota bacterium, assembly GCA_018968815.1. Taxonomy (GTDB): domain Bacteria; phylum Chlamydiota; class Chlamydiia; order Chlamydiales; family SM23-39; genus REEB52. The sequence goes on from JAGWZL010000028.1 coordinate 15,767, forward strand.
GGTAAAAGCAGGATCCGCCACGAGACGGGTGATCACCTTCCCCGCATCGCCTTCAAAAAAAGTCATGTTTTCGATCCCGTTGCGCCGCATATTTTCTTCCGCATCGAGAACGGCTTCAGGGCTGAGTTCAATCCCAATCACCTGTTTGGCCCGTTTAGAGGCGGCCATGCCGAGGCTGCCAGTTCCACAGTATAGATCGTATACGAGGCGCGCTTCGGGCAGCATGGAAATGGCCGTGTTGTAGAGAATTTCGGCGGACAGAGTATTGGGCTGGAAAAAGGAACTGGGGCTGATTTTAAAGACCAGGGTTTGCCCGTCCAGGCGCAGCTCTTCGAGGATATGATCCGGACCGGCGAGGTGCATTTCGGTAAAATGGGTGGGGGTCCCTTTTTTCGTGTGATGGATGCGCAAAAAGATCGAGAACTCGCCATGGGCTTGAACGGCTCGGACAAAGCCATCCAATTGGGCCCATGTGAGGGCATAGTCTGGATTGCCCGAAACGTTGAGGATGGCCATTTTCTGGGAGGTGCGCACCCCTTCTCGCAAAGTGAGGTAGCGCAACGAGCCTGCATCGGCTGGAGGATAATAGGCCTTCAGCGGGGAAGTTTCCCACCAGGCGCGCACCGAAGAGAGCACCGCGGCAAACCAGGGGCTGGTGAGGTGGCACTCAGTCAGGTTAAAGACGTAGGGCTCGGCTTGCGCAATCATGAGTCCAAGGTATTTTTGCCCTCCCCGATTTTCGGAAAACGTGAACTCCATCTTGTTTCTGTACCCAAATGAGACGGGGCTCGGGATGATCGGATCCGGGGTGCGGCGAAAAGCCCGCTTCACCCTCTCCTCTTTTTCTTTGAGCTGGGCAGGGTAGGCCATCTGCTGCCAGGAGCAGCCTCCACAGGTGCGGGCATGCAGGCATCTCGGTTCCACCCGATCTGGCGAGGGAGTGACGATTTCGAGAAGACGCCCTTTTTGGGGAAGCCGCTTTTTGCGAGTGAGTTCAAAAAGAATTTGATCGCCCGGGATGACATGGGCAATCTCCACGTCGTCATCGGTCAGACCGTAACCTTTCAGAGTAAATCCTTGAACCTGCGCTTCCATATCTGGGAAAGCATGATAGAGGATTAGCGCTTTCTTTTCCTGAGTTTTTTCTTGCGGAACTTGCCGGTCTTTTCGGCATCGACCGATTCCTTGCGAAACAGTTTGCCCACCTTTTCGAGCCGAATGGTGCCAACCCGAACGCGCTGCGCGGCCGATTTATTCCCTCGGTACACTTTTAAGAGATCTTTCGAGAGCGCGCTCAGCAGAGATTCCAGTTTTGCAGTCGTCTCGCTCAGTGCCATGTGACAACGCCCCCCCTTCCTATTCATGTTTCCATAGAAGCCAGGAATTTATTGCGCAACAAAATTTTTCCATGTATATAATCACTATGCTCCGCTTCCTCGCGTTTACCGCCTTTATCCTTTGCAGTTCATGGCTTTGCGCTAACCTCTCGGGCAACCCTGCGGATCCTGCTTTATTGGAGAAAGGGATTTTATCGAAGATCTCGTGCGTCTCCTTCAGGCTTGGGTTTATGGGCGACTGGATTTATAAGCAGCGCTTTCAAGAAGAATTTCTGATTACGGAGGAGGTGCACACGAAAAATCGGCTCTCCACGTATGCAGGTATGGCCACGCTCAATTTTATCAAACGGCTGGACCTTTATGCCTATCTAGGTTCTTCTCGGATGCAAGTCGACGAGCAAATTTATTCGAAGAGGGCTTTTTCTTGGACGCTCGGCAGCAAACTGATGTTTTTGAAGCACAAGAATCTCTATTTTGGCGCTGATATCAAGTATTTTGAAACCAACCAAAAACCCAAGTATTTTGTGATCGGGGGGCTGCCTTTCAATGTTGTGGGCGAGTTTCGAGCCAAATATTTCGAGGCGCAAGGATCTTTGGGGATGTGTTATAAATATGCGATGTTTGCCCCTTATGTCAATGCGACCTATATCTACACGCATATTTCCAATTTTCCCGCATCCGTAGCCGTTCGCTTTCCAGATGAGGCTGTAATTGGCACAGCCGATCTTCCCCCCTCTTTAAAAGCGAGAAAGTTTTGGGGAATGGCCCTCGGATTTTCGCTGGTCGATGTGGCGAAAGCAGCGCTTGCTTTCGAGTGGCGTCTCTTCAATCAATACGCAGTGAACGTCAACGGAGAACTCCGTTTCTAACCTGAGTTTGTCTAAACAAAATCTCGATCCATGACTGTTTTGCGTTGGTCCGTTTCTAAATAAAATCTCGATCCATGACTGTTTTGCGTTTGTCCATTTTTGCGTGTTCGATCGCTTTGAGACATTCTCGTTCGACGATTTTTGTGAGCGCTTCCATCACAGAAGCGGAGCAGTTCATTTCAGATTTTTCCCGAATGAACTTTTTGACTTTGCTTGCGACAACGAGTACTTCCATGGATCCTCCATTTATTTTCGGATCATGAAAGTTTCCCGTTTTTTTTGAAACAAAAAAAAAGCCCTGACCAAAGGGTCAGGGCGAAGAAAAAATCTGGCAGCTACCTACTCTCCCAGTCTCTTGTGACTAGTACCATTGGCGACGAGGGTCTTAACTGCTGAGTTCGGGATGGGATCAGGTGTTTCCCCCTCTCTATTGCCACCAGAAGAAATTTAGAACTACAGGCATTCCCCTTACAGGGGATCATTTTATTTGTTTGAATCGGCTCTTGAAGATGGCTCGAAAAAAATGCGTCAAGTCACTGGACCGATTAGTATTGGTTAGCTAAATACATCACTGTACTTACACACCCAACCTATCAACCATGTAATCTTCATGGGGTCTCATTGGGAATTCTTATCTTGAGGGAGGCTTGGCGTTTAGATGCTTTCAACGCTTATCCTTTCCAAACATAGCTACCCGGCTATGCAGCTGGCGCTACAACCGGCACACCATAGGTTTGTCCACTTCGGTCCTCTCGTACTAGAAGCAGCTCCTCTCAAAATTCCTACGCCCGCAACAGATAGGGACCAAACTGTCTCACGACGTTTTGAACCCAACTCGCGTACCGCTTTAATAGGCGAACAGCCTAACCCTTGGGACCTCTTTCTGTTTTCCGGCATTACTGCCGGTGTCAGACTATGCCTTCACCATATTCTCTATTGTCACCAATAGGAACTTAGGTGCGAATCGTGTGATAGCTACTATTGCTCTTACTATCTCACATGGCTACTGAGTTAGCCATGATCAGTCGTTACGGGAGGATATCTTCTTGGATCATTAGCGCACTGTTTAAACGACGACCCTCAGATCGTACATTCAATTTCGCTAATGCATCCGCAATTTTTGCCATCTCAAGTAAATCATGCTTTAATCGAATCACATTATTTATGATCCCTAATGCATGTTCAGCTTGAGCTTTTTTTACTCTCAAGTATGTCTTTACGTTTTCCAACGCGAAAACCATATTTCATTTCACTATGCCTTTCAATCGAAGCCATGATGGCTCCGTCGGCATCGATAAATCCTGCTAAGTATGCAAACATTGCTTAAAAAAATTCCTTTCCCACGGCGTTAACCAACATAAGGGGTACTTATGCGGCATTCACCGTTTTGAACTCGTTTATTACTCTAAGGTTTCCCTTAGAGAGAGAAGTTATGTTTTCTCCAGCCCCAGGATGCGATGAGTCGACATCGAGGTGCCAAACCGCCACGTCGATATGAACTCTTGGTGGCGATAAGCCTGTTATCCCCGGAGTACCTTTTATCCGTTGAGCGACGGCGATTCCACTTTCAACCGCC
>JAGWZL010000029.1 GCA_018968815.1 Verrucomicrobiota bacterium
TGGGCCACTCTTCTTAAATTTCTTTTTATTTGCCGTCACTACTAGATCTTGTAGATGACAACGCCATTAACACACTATATATGGTAGTTGACACTTTCGTGTCCAGAAAAAAACGAAAAAAATTTTGCCCCTATGAAAATGAGGATATGCCCCCCAAGAAATGGGGGGGGTGGATGTTTTTTTTAATGCGCTTCGTTGAGGACGCGGGTCCAAATAGCTTTGTTGTATTCAGAGGCTAGAGCAGTGGTTTGATAGAGGAGAAAGATGCTGGTGCCATCTTTCTGGAAGTGGCGGGCGTAGCCGTGCATGAGATCGACCGATCGATCATAGAGCGCATATTCCAGAGTCCCTTCATTATTAGAGTCATTTAAGTTGAGGAGGACGAATTGGTGATTCGGCAGGTATCGGTTGAGCTGTTCATTGATCTCTTGTTGGCAACAGGCGAGAGACTCTGATTCGCAGTCTTCCTCATCTTCCTCCTCATCCACGGGCGCTTGGAGAGCGATAAAAATTTCAAAAGCATCTCCTTCTCTGTGGGTTAGGACTTGGAACTGGCCCATTTCTTCCGTTGGACAATAGGGGACGAGGTCTTTCACATAGTCTTGATCGATGAGGACCTGCCATTCGTAGTTTGATGGAGGGAATTGAACTTCCACATCACCAATGATATCTGCAGAGAGCTGTGAGCCTAGGAGGCAAGCGGCGAAAATTGTAACATACTTAAACATATCGCACTCCAGTTTGGGTTTTTTTGAAGGTGTACATGATAAAGGAAAAGGGATTTTTTGTGTCACTGAATTTTGAAGATATTGCGAAGATGTGCTACGATGAGGACATGAAGCGGGTCTATTTAGTTCCGAATATTGTGACGGCGTTTAACCTGGCGTGCGGGCTGTTTGTGATTTTCAAGATCAACATGGTGGAGCCTGGCAGTGGGGATTATGAGGTGGTGCGCACATCGGCGATTCTTCTTCTGGTGGCGGCGTTGGCCGATTTTATTGATGGGGCTTTAGCCCGCGCGATCCATGCGGAGAGTGAATTTGGGTTTGTCTTTGACACTTTGGCCGACACGGTTTCATTTGGCGTGGCCCCTTCGGTGCTCATGCTGAAGACACTCACTTTGGAGCAGGGGAGTTTTCTCTCATTTTTTGGGGCGACAGGGGCGATGGTCTATTCTTTATGCGGGGTATTGCGGCTGGTCCGGTTCAATGTAAAAACAGCGGAGGCCAAAGGCAATGTAGAGATGCAAGCGGCGCAGAAGAAGAATTTTACAGGATTGCCGATTCCGGCATCGGCCGCGGCCGCGGTGTCGGTGAATCTTTTTTTTCTTTCTCCTCTCTTTCAGAAGTGGGTCCATTTTGCGCAAACGGACCGGGCGATCACACTCTCTTGCATTATGATTTTCCTTGGATACTTAATGGTATGCAGGTTGAAATTTCCTAGCCTTAAAGTGTTACATCTTCGCATTCCCTCTTTCCACCTCGCGTTTCTGTCCGTTGTCGTAGCGGTGTTTGTGCTCTATGGCATTCTCTATTTTTTCGCAGAAATTCTCGTCATTTTTGCTTGGGGCTACATTTTGCTGGCCCTCATTCTCTCTTTGATCCGGTTTTTTATGGGCAAAAAGTCGAAAACGCTCGAGGATTTTGATCCCGAGCCCGATGATTTCGATCACTAAGAAGCGCGTTAAGAAGCGCGTTTCTTGATTGCGGTCATGATCCGGTTGGGCACGACAAATTGGATATCGTCGCCGAGCACCTTGAGCTGCATCCGATCTCGTAGAGAGCCCGAAATCCTTTGTAGGATATATTGGTTCAGTTCTTGGAGTTTACGCGGGTCGCCCCCCAATTCTGCGTCGCGCCTCTTCAACGTCGATTGAAGATAGTGCACCTGATGAATCAATTTCACCTCTGTAAATCCCGCCTCGCGAAACATCCTTTCCGCTTGGTCTTTGCGAAAAAAGTAGCGGTCGCAAAGATAGGACTCATATCCGGCTAACAGGTCTTTGCGCCGAATCACATCATTGAAAGCATCTTGCATCTCCGCATCGTCAAAAATCACATCCCAGATCGAAAACACCCCTCCCGGCTTCAGAATCCGAAACATCTCTTGAAAAGTGGTTGGTTGCTCATGATGAGGGACATCGTGATTCCCCATTTTGTTCGCAACCGCATCAAAACTCTCGTCGGGAAATGGGGCGTTTCTCGCATCGCCAATTTGTACAGAATGGGCTTGAGAGCGCAATGCAGGAGGCATTGCAGCCATCTGCGTTTCGTGTAAGTCGCACAAAGTCAGTGAGATTTTGATGTTTTTTTGGGTTGCGTATGCGAGGAGGGAGGCTCCTACGGCGCCGTAGCCGCACATCATATCCAATACAGAGCTATTTTGTTGCAGTTGGAGAGAGTCGGCCAGCACTTGCAGATCTTTGTCCATCACTTCGTGGAGCGATTCGAAAGAGACTTTTCTTACCTCAAAAGCGTCGGTCAAAAGGGTGCAGCGCAGTTGTAGGCCCAGTTCTTTCGCTTCGGCCCAAAAGGCATCGTTACTGGACAAGTGGATCGATGGATGGTTGGCGCTCAGGTGTACATAGATATCGAGGTCGCCTCGTTGCAGCGCTTTTCGAGCAGCGGGGCTGAGGTGGAGAAGAGTTTTGATTTTGCCATCGAGTAACCAAACATCCATATCTACCTATATGTAAACCAATAGCGCAAAAGGGCCGTGACTGCCACTGGCTGTTCCATGGGCGACATATGGCCAGAATCTTCTACAAGGGCCAGTTGTGCATGGGGGATTTTTTGCGTCAGTTCTTGGTGTTCTTCGAGGGTAAATACCCGATCTTGTGTGGCATGAATGACTAAAGTGGGCGCTTGGATCGTGGGCAAAATGGAAAACGTTTCCTTGCGCTGCAGCATGGACTGTTCATCATCGATGAACCGTTTTGGGCCTTGAGAGGAGAACATGTTTTCAACGGAAGGGTTGGTGTGCAATACCATGGCGCGTGCCAATTCAGCGGCTATTTTGGAGAATTGGCCCTCTTGAGCCATTTGGATCCATTGTTTTCTCCGTGCGGCCTTTTCTTTGGAATCGGGTCGAGCTGTTGTGTTGATCAAACAGAGGGCATCGACCTGTTGCGGCGCGTAGCGCATCACTTCTAAGGCCAGCCATCCTCCCATTGAATGGCCGACCAGGGTGAAGCGGGGAGGGGACTGTTTCAAAATGGCTTCGACCATGGCTTGCGGATGATTTTCACCTTGGAAGCGGATGGCGGTCAAAGAGGCGACCTCTCGCAAGTGCGCCATTTGATGTTGCCACACTCTTTCGTCAGACAGGAGACCGGGGATGAATACAATGGATTTACGCATCGTTGCCTCAAAAGTTCACTGTAATCGGTCGATCTTTAAACGGCAATTTGATATCGTAGTGTCATGCTTGTGCTTCTCGTTTGCGCTCTTTTGTTTGCGATGATGTGGCTTTGGATGGGGTATAAATTCAAAACCTTGTCTCTCGATGCGCTCGAAAAAAGCGGCAAACAGTTCATGCATTTGGCGGACCACACTTTGCAGCCGCTGCAAGAGTCTGTCAAATGGCTCAACGAACATCAGCGCGAGCTGGAAAAAAGAAGAGAAGGGGCTTACGCCTCTTTATCGAAGCAGATTGAGAGTCTGGTGCTTTCTGAAAAAGAACTCAGAGCGGAAACGACTCGGCTGACCCAGGCTCTCAAATCGCCTCAGATTCGCGGCTCTTGGGGCGAGGTGCACTTAAAGCGGGTGGTGGAGCTTGCGGGCATGGTCCACCATTGCGATTTCTATGAGCAGAAAACGCTCGAGGGGCAGGGGCGCATTTTGCGGCCCGATCTGGTTGTGCACTTACCGGGTCAAAGGCAAATTGCGGTCGATGCAAAAACGCCGCTCAATGCGTATTTGGAGGCGGCTGATCTAGAAGACGATCTGCCTCGCAAATATAAGCTGCAAGAGCATGCGGCGTCCGTGCGCAAACATATCAAAGAGCTTTCTGCGAAAGAATATTGGAAGCAATTCGATTCAGCTCTCGAATACGTGATCCTCTTTTTGCCGGCTGAGGCCTTTTTTAGCGCAGCGCTGCAGGCCGATCCGTCTCTGATTGAGATTGGGGCGGAGCAAAATATCATTGTGGCCACACCCACGACTCTCATTGCCATTCTGCGCGCTGTGGCGCATGGGTGGAAGCAGGAGAACCTTTCCAAAAGCGCGCGGGAAATGGCCAAGTTAGGTTCGGAGCTCTATGAGCGGGTGGGCATTGTGTGCGAGCATTGGAATCAAGTGGGTAAATCGTTAAATCGCGCTGTAGAATCGTACAATCAGAGCATCGCCTCTTTGGAAACGCGTGTGCTTGTCAGCGCGCGCAAACTGAAAGAAACGGGCTCCCTCACTAAGGAATTGCCTCCGATCGAGAGCCTAGAGAAAATAGCTCGCGAGATCAGCGGACCTGTTTGAGAACGGGCCACTCCCAATCCCAACGGGCCACTCCCCATCAAACGGGCAGCTCCCCATCAAATTCGTGAGCCCTACTCGACGCTAAAGACGAAGTAGGCGGGGAATGCAAAGTGGTGATTGGGCCGTGGATGGGCCAGTACGGTCACCATTTTTCCTGTGCATTTGTCCAGATCAACTTGCGTGCTGTACAGATAGGCGAGGGGCGCATCGTCTGTGCCGCGGAGGATGAAATCGCCTGGTTTGTTGTGTACATCGTAGGTATAGCGCTCAATCGTTCCTGTCAGCACAGAAGCATTGGCTTTTTGCTCTGCGTAATATTCATTGAATGATTTGCCTGTGTGGAAGGCGCTCCAGCTTAAGAAGAGAGATTCCTCAATGGTGTCCCAAAAGCCTAAATGTTCATCTCTTGGGCTGCGCTTGCTCCAAAGCGATGGGTTGACTTTCACTGCATCGCCTGCAAACAGTTGGTTATTTTCTTCCTTATGCTTAGCGAGCAGTTCTTCTTTTGCCACCGTAGAGAGTTCCGCTTTGGCTTCTAAGTAGGCGATCTTTTTATTCAGATAGGTCTCTTTCAGGAGAGCCAGCCCCTCTTTAGCTTGCGTGCATGCTTCTGGGAAATCGGCGAAATTGCGCAAGATTTTCTGAAACTGTTCAATGACATGCTGAGGAGCCATCTCCTCATAGGTTTTCTTGCATTCTTCTTCCGCTTGCATGAAAGCCGATGTGATCAGCTCTTCCACTTGGCTTTTCCGTTTTTGCATATTCGCCAAATATTCGGGGCCTCCTGCGTTCGCCACAAATTCTTTCGCAATGAAGAATTTGACCGATTTGGGGGGTGTAATTTCGAGCCATTTTGGATTGATGGAACAAACCGTGCCATCGACTTTTTGTCCTGCTTGCAGCTGGCCGATAATCGGAGCGTCGACGTGAGGCTCTAAGCGGATATTGACTCGATTGGCTTCTACGACTTGATCGAGAATGTAGCTACGAAATACATACGCTTTCGTATCTTTCATGGGTTCGACTGCATAAAAATCGCCCTCTTCTCCGACAACGAGTAACAGATCATTCTTGTTGAGCTGACGAACAATCGGACTTTCCAAATCGGCTTTTGCACGGATGCGCACCTTATTTGCGACCAATTTTCCGGTGAAGGGCTTAAAGGCTTCCCCTTTGGGTGCTGCTGCAAACACAGCGATTGAAAAAAGCAAGCAGAAGAACACGCGCATACACACTCCAAACTAAAATCATCATGGTATGCGTTTGGAGTTTTTATCGCAAAGAAATTATGATTTCAAAACGGCTTCGATGTGTTCGCAATTTTTATTGCCGCATGTGCATCCAATCGGCGCGCCTAAAAAAACTTCGTAATGTTCGTTGGCGTCAAGCGGATTGGTCACGCGATAGATTTGATCGCCCATTTTTTCAATGCCCCAATCGCGAAAACGGAGATCTTCAGGAGTCACCTCTTCGACCGGTTCCTCTGCGCGCTCATTTCGCGCTAATTGGCAATACATGCAATTGCATCCCTCTTCTGCTTTTGTGAAAAAGCCTTCGAGGCCAAAAGCGCGTGCGATCATGGCGATTTTTTTCAACACTTCCGGCGGCACAGCGGGAAGATTGGCCTGCTCCGGATTGTGTTGTAAAGCAGTGTCTCCTCCGCCTTCCAGTAAATCTGAGTGGATCGGCAAGCTGAAGGTGAACGGACTGTCGATGGGATGTTTGGGCGTTTCATTCGCATAACGGGCGTGAGCTTCAAAAATTTCGTTGATCGTCCCTTGATCCAAATTGGGAATCTCGATCTGCGCCTGGTTTTTTAAGAGCACCACCAAGGTAAATAGGCTCCCGCTCGGACGAGCGTGAAACGAGGATATATTATCCCAAGTGGTTGATAAATAAGGATGTATGCTTAATATTTTGGATGTGATTTTCATGGCTGATGCGCATTCCCCGTCTATTTATGTCTTGATTATACCAAAAGGGTGGCCTTAGAGTCAAGAAAATTAGCACTCCTTCCTTTTGTTTGCTGGATTGGCCCATCCAATTGATTATCAATGAATTAAAACTAATTCTTGCCTTTGGTGGCCGAAAAGTCCTATAAGGTGGAATTTTGGTGGGAAGGGGGGAGGTTAGTTGGTCTTAAGGCGTTTCAAAACGGGAAATCAAATCTTATAATAGAGGTGTCTGATGATAGTGGCGCAAAAGCCAAACCGGGGTAATGAAAAGCAGTCTGCAGGGGAAAAAAAGGTGTCTCGAAAAACTTTTGTGATTGATACGAATGTTCTGATCCATGATCCAGCGGCGATTCAGAAGTTTGCGGAAAACGATGTTGTGATTCCGTTATCTGTGCTTGAGGAGTTGGATAGTTTAAAGAGGTATTCTGATGAATCGGGCAAGAATTCTCGTGAGGTGATTCGCTATATCGATTCTTTGAAGACGGAGCAGATTGGGGATTTGCATACGGGGGTGGTGATTCCGGAGGGGCCGAAGGTGCGGATTCATTTGGATGCGAAGCCTGAGAGGGTGGAGGGGTTTCCATTGCCTTTGGACCGGAACAGCAACAAATTTCTGCTTGTGGCCTATTTGCTCAAATCGAGAGGGGAGTCGGTTGTCATTGTTTCGAAGGATTTTGTGACTCGTGTGAAAGCTGAGGCGATGGAGCTGGAGGCGGAGGACTATCAGAATCTCAAGACATCCTATGAGGGGATGTACAAGGGGCTGAGGAAGCTGGATGTGCAGAAGAGGGACATTGATCTTTTTTACAAAGATGGGACGGTGCCTTCTGTGGAAAAGGATTTTCGTCCGAATGAGTATTTTCATTTGATTGCGGCCGAGAATTCTTCTGCGGTTTGCAAGTACAATGATAAGCAGAAGAAGTTGGAGCCGCTGCTTTCGGTTCAGAAAGATATTTGGGGGATTCAGCCGCTCAACATTGAGCAGCGATGTGCGATTGATCTTTTATTGCGTGACGACATTCATTTAGTGACGCTGATTGGTCCTGCGGGGACGGGGAAGACGTTGCTGGCTTTGGCGTGTGGGATGAAGAAGGTGTTTGATGAGAATGCGTATTCGCGCATTTTGGTTTCGAGGCCGATTGTGCCGTTGGGGAAAGACATTGGGTATTTGCCTGGCACTAAGGAGGAGAAGCTTTATCATTGGATGCAGCCGATTTATGACAATCTTGAATTTCTTTGCGGGGCAACGAGCGGGGAAGGCAATGGCGCGGCGACGCTTGAGTTCATCATGGAGAGCAAGAAGATTGAGATGGAGGCGGTGACCTATATTCGGGGCAGGTCGCTTCCCAAGATGTATATGATTATTGATGAGGCGCAGAACCTGACTCCGCACGAAGTGAAGACGATTATTTCGCGTGCGGGCAAGGGGACTAAGGTGATTCTGACTGGCGATGCGACGCAGATTGACAACCCTTATCTAGACAAAGATTCGAATGGGTTGACCTATATTGTGAATCGTTTCAAGCATCACCGCATCTATGGCCACATGTTCCTAGAGCGCACAGAGCGTTCCGAGCTTGCATCTATAGCAGCCGAGCTTCTGTAAGCATCCTGCAATAGAAGTTGGTTTTGATAGAGGTGGGATAGAGGTTGATGTGATACGCATGTCGGGGACAAAGCGGATCGCCCCACTGACGTGGGGCCCGCGATCCGTCCTTGTCCCCCGCTGCCCCCTTGCGCCTAACTACGACCTCGCCAAATCGCGTGCTCGGCGAGGGGGTGTGCGCAGCACTACCCCCACCGCCCCGCAAAGCGGGGCTTCGCCTGCGCTGCGATTTTGCTTTGTCGTAGCGGCGAAGGGCTGCTCCCGGAGGCACCCCGCAACGGGGCCCCGCCTTCCGTCCGCAGAACCCGGGGAAGGGAAGCCCTTCCCCGTTTCCCCATCCCAAGGGAGGGGCGCTTTCATGCCATACCCCCGTTCTTTTTGATTCAGCAAGAAGCTGCCGATTTGGCCTGCAGCGTTGCCCTAGGAGGTGTCAATAAAAAACCAGACACTCAACTCCACGAACGGCTAAAACAAGCCCCTTTAATTCTTTTGTCTCTAGATTTTGATGATCCTGGCAAAAAACGCTATTCCTTTTGGATGCGACAGTACCCCCAATCTTCGCCGCTGGCCCTGCCCTTCCGCAAAAAACCCAGGAGACGCATTGATCCAGGCAGCTATACGCAAACTTGGATAAAAAAGGGCCTAAATATGTAGCAACTGCAAAAGAATTATGTTGGAAAGTATGCCAAAGTAAGGTTTGGGTTCAAACCACTCTCCATCGCTTTGCTCATCGCGCCCATTAAACCACCACATTCTGACAACACATCACGACGACGGTGGTTGGTATTTGCCATTTCACTAGATACTTGTCCTGATCGAGAATCTATGAATAGATTTTTGCCACGCATTGCCGCGTGACTAGTTAAAATATCTTCAGAAGCTATTTCCATAGGCAACTTTTCTCTCCTTCTCATCCAAAGTTTAATGGCTTCAACAATGTCTTCAGATTCTCCTTGATACCCTCCTCGAAGATGAAGTTGGATAGGAGAACGAATAGGTTTTTTAGCTAGTTCTAAAATACCACCGAAAATTAATCCACCTGACCGCTTTACTTCACTTGGGTTTATAAAATGAGCCACAAAGGCTATCTTATTTGTAGGATCCCATCCCCCAACAGCAACCCCCGCAAAACATCCATAGGTACCAACAATAGGTTTTGCATCCTCAGCTGTCGTAATGACCAACTCTGATTGTAAGGCTTCCGCAATCTTATCCCCACCAAGCTTAGCAGCGTGTGGTTCAAACCTACTCCCACACGGACTCGTAGGCGGTCCGCACGGCACCGCACTTGGAAACGTTCTTTTCATCGTCTCTCTCACTATACCACATTCTGACACCAAATCACGACGACATTTGGCATCTTCCATTGGACTATACTTAGATACTTGTCCTGATCGAGAATCTATTAATAGACTTTGGCCACACTTGTCCATGCTACTAGTTAAAATATTGTCAGAAACTATTTTCATAGGCAAATCTTCTCTCATTCTCATCCAAAGTGTAATGGCTGCAACAATGTCTTCAGATTGTCCTTTAAGCCCTCCTCGAAGATGAAGTTGGATAGGAGAACGAATAGGTTTTTTAGCTAGTTCTAAAATACCAGCGAAAATTAATCCACCTGACTCTATTACTTCACTGGTGTTTGCAAACTGAACCACAAAGGCTATCTTATTTGTAGGATCCCATCCCCCAACAGCAACACACGAACCACATCCATAGGTAGCAACAATAGGTTTTGCATTATTAGCTGTCGTAATGACCAACTCTGATTGTAAGGCTTCCGCAATCTTATCCCCATCAAGCTCAGCAGCTGAAACTACTCGAGCATCCAACTCCCGATTAAATGACTTAGGAAGAGGTGGTTGCTGAACTCGCGAAACAAGCTGTTCTGAAATAACGGTAGTAGCTCTAGCCTTTTCCATCTCCCTGCGAACAAACTCCTCAGCAGCAATAGGTTGGGTATATGGGATGATAGCCGTGCATAAGTTCATAAAATTCCTCAAATAATTTTATACATCCAATAGTTATAGAACATGTCCTGATTAAATGCGAGCGTTTTATACCAACGAGGAGGGTGACTTAAATGGGATGGGAAAACAGGGAAGGGCTTCCCTTCCCTGAGTTCTGCGACCGGAAGGCGGGGTCCCGTTTCGGGGTGCCTCCGGGAGCAGCCCGTGTATCCCAATAAATTCAATATCAGAATAATATAAATTATATTACTTGCCTTATACTGAAAATTAGTATATAATTTATGTAAAAATTATAATATTGGATGTGTTTTTATGTCTTCTGTAGAAGGTCCGCGTAGTCCGGATTATTTTGACGTAGATGGGAGGTATACTGTTGCAAGCCATTTACTTGAGGATGGGGAGAGGCAGGCAAAGCCAGATAGTCGTGTTACTCAGGTCTTTCGTCGACTCAGAGGTTGCTGCGATTGCTTCCAAATCCCAGCAGGTGTCAAAAGCCGTGTGCAATCGGCAATCGGGCTGTGTGAGCGGTTTGTGCGGCACCCGCTGACTTGGCGTTTTGTTGGTATTTTAGGGCTTGAGGGTGTGGCCGCACCTTTCGATTGTCGGGCGATCGGCGCCCTCGCAAATCTCCAATCTCGTACCGTAGCACACGCCGACCAGACAGACACGTCATTGGAACATTCTAGGTTGTTGGTAACAGACGTGGGAATCTCTGCCGGATTTTTGGTAGTTGACTTCATCTGTATCCTCGCATGGCATAGATTGGCCTCCATACGCGGTATTGAGGAAGATTATGACCGTTATCTCAAACTGCTCGACAGTCAACCAAATGGAACGATGAAAGACCTACGAAAGATTCCGCCTGCATATAAGAATTTCTTTCTCGGTTACTGTGTGGTGACAATCGGTTTATGTGGTCTCGCTTTCTCGCAAGCGATAGCAAGATTCGTGGAGGCGCAATACCAAGTGACGGCTAGTGCAGACACTAGCTCTTCCATGAATACTGAGGAGACAACGGGGATGCCGAAATTCGGTAACGATTTTGTTATCTGGACACTGATGAGCTATTTGGCTTTGAAGCACGCCTTATCAGCATTTGCCGGCCTACTCGGGCAATGGGGGAACAAGAGCTCGGAAATGCACGGAATAGGAAGCCGAATGTTCGCCGCAATGGCAGAACAAAAAGGGTGGTTCCGGCAGCTAGTCCAGTCGCCAGTCCAGCTAGTCCGGCAGCTAGGCCAGCAAATAGTCCAGCAGCCAGTTTGAACCTAGGAAATCGCTGCGGTATCTCCAGTGATTGAGATCTGGATCCAAAAATCGCGCGGGTCGAGGGTGACCTCTTCTTCATGTTCCGAGGTGCGCGGCTAAGACTTTTCATCTTTTTGTTCTTCCCATGAGAGTTTGTATTGGCCTGGAGGTTTTTGGAAGCTGACTTGGCCTCGATAACCATAGACATCACGCTGTAGACATCACGCTGTTTCATCGGGATCGAAGTGCCGTTCAATTGGGATGGGGAAACGGGGAAGGGCTTCCCTTCCCCGGGTTCTGCGGACGGAAGGCGGGGCCCCGTTTCGGGGTGCCTCCGGGAGCAGCCCGCCGCCGCTACGACAAAGCGAAATCGCAGCGCAGGCGAAGCCCCGCTTTGCGGGGCGGTGGGGGTAGTGCTGCGCACACCCCCTTGCCGAGCACGCGATTTAGCGCAGTCGTAGTTAGGCGCAAGGGGGCAGCGGGGGACAAGGACGGATCGCGGGCCCCACGTCAGTGGGGCGATCCGCTTTGTCCCCGACATGTGTATAAATCCACCCTCTATAAAATAAACCCAACCTCTATAAAAACCAACTTCTACCGAGACTCTATTGATTGTGTAAATCTGTTGGAAAAAATAAAGGGCCGGGGATCCCAGCCCTATGGAAGATATTTAGGCCTTCTTCAGATGCTTACTGATCGCACCCGCCATTTTCAACATGCTGATCTGCCGATTCCCAAGAACTTCTCCCAGCTTCTTGTCCGGATTGATCATACGACGATTCTTGTTGTCTTGCAATCTCTTCGCTTTGATATATTGCCACAGCTTCTTCACAACTTGTGGCCGCGATGCTTTCCGAGTTCCAACAACCTCCGCAAGCTCGGGAGATAGATGATACTGAAGTTTGGTCAGCCCACCGCCCCCACCGCGTCTTTTGGTTTTTCTCTTCGCAGGCTTTCTTCTTTTTGCCGCCTTTCTTCTTTTCACTGCCATATTCATTCCTTTGTTTATCCGATTGGAGAGAATAGCCCTTCCAAATCTCTTACTAGTGTGTGTAAATTCTTTTCTTTATTCATGCAAGAAATTTTTTCAAAAAAATTGCAAGAAGAGAAAGAAAATATGTCGAAAATATGACAGAATCGATAGGATCGAATGCCCTATATGGAGGAATCGTATGAAAACAATCGGACTGATACTATTGGGAGCTGCGCTTTTTGGACAATCTCAAGCGCTCAATGAGCGTATTTATGAAATCCGCAATCCATCCACCGACTCGGCGCACTTCCGATCTGCTCTGGAAAAGATCGGCGAAATTTTGTCCATGCAGGTCTTAGAAGAGCTTCATAAAAAAGAAGGAGACATACAAACTCTCACCGGAGCCAAAGCAAAACACTGGATCGTCGATGAAACACCTGTTCTCGTGACCATCCTTCGAGCCGGACTGCCCTTGCATGCTGGTATTGCCAAAGTGTTTCCCAATGCAGAAACAGGCTTTTTGGCCATGTCCCGCAACGAAGAGACGCTCAAAGCAGGAACGGAGTACATCGCTTTGCCCGATTTGTATGGCAAAACAGTGATTCTTTCTGATACGATGCTGGCGACAGGCGGATCCATGTTGGATGCAATCCAAATCATAGAAGCCAAAGGGGCTGCAAAAATTTTTGTGATCTCAGCGATCGCCTCTCAACCCGGCATCGATCGCATTGCTGAGTATAACTCAAACATTAAAATCTTTGTGGGCGCTGTCGACCCTGCACTCAATGATAAGGGATACATCATTCCAGGTCTTGGGGATGCGGGCGATCGATCGTTTGGCAAAAAAGGAGGAAAATCATGACCATCATTGAACAGATCAATCAGGGCATTAAAGAGGCTATCAAAGCGCAAAATCAGGTGCGCCTCGCCACATTGCGCATGCTTAAATCCAAAATTTTGGCGGTCGATGCCCGTTGCGCATTGCCCGATGCCGAAGTGCTCAAACTCTTCAAAACTTACTATGGAAATTTGCAGGAAGCGTGCGAGCAAGCGCAAGAGCTCAACCGCCCCGAAATTGCCGCCCAATTGAAACAAGAAATGCAAATTGTCCAAGAGTTTTTACCGAAAGTTCCCTCTGCAGAAGAGACAAAACAGATTGTTTTGCAGGCCATTTCTGAATCTGGCGCCAAAAGTAAAAAGGAACTCGGTTTAGTGATGAAAGCAGCCATGAAAATCAACAGCGCAATAGATGGCAAAATGACCAAAGATTTGGCTATGCAATTGCTAGCTGATGGATGAACGTATTCCGATATTAAGGACTTCGGGATACATTCATGCAATGGCCGCACGGGCGATGGTCTACCTCGTAATCGACCGTTAAGACCACGTAGCTGAGATACAGGCCTAAGGGCGCCATGCTGAACCCCGATTGCGCGAGTAAAAGGGAAATGCCTCCTGCAAGCGATGGAATTGTAAATTTAAAAGCGCAATTTTTTTCGACCGTGATCCGGTAAAACACAGAGCCCACAAAGCAAATCGGCCAACAGACGGGGGAGAGGAGCATAAAGCTCATCGCCAAAGATCTGAATAGGTGATTGACAACAAGCGCCACTTTAAAAACCGTCGGATGTTCGCGAAACACAAGGTCGACTTGATCGGAGAGGGTTTCAAAGAGATCGAATGGCTGCATCAGCCGATGCAACGTGTTAGACAGTTCCACTTCAAAGACTCCTAAGGAAAGGGAGCATTATGGAAGTCGCAAAAATAATTTGTCAATACAGTTTTTTTGCAACTTAGAGGAAAAAGCGTAAGGTGACAAAAAGGCCCCATTGATTGAGGTCTCTGTCAGGTAGATCGAGAGCGCTCGACGCGCCGATAGGGAAAAATCGGTAGTATGGAGCGAACTCCAACCAGTAATTTCTGATGTATCTGTAGGCGAAAGGCAGTTGTACGGCCACGCCGACTCTGTTTTTCAACACCCAGGCAGCCTCAGATAGGGTTTCGATTCTGAGGTATTGATTGAAAGTGGGGAGGCAGTCGAGTCTTAAGCCGAGTGTCCAGTTGGGCCAGACATAATGGGTTTCTAGGCCAACGATGGCGTAGTAAATCGTATATTGCAGATCGATAGGAGCGATGGAACCATACCCTGTACGGTCGTCAAAGAGGAAATCAAATCCAAGTCCCGCATAAGGAGTGATGGTCCAATTCGTCACAGCTGTGACACAATATCCGCCGACAAATTCCGAATACGATTCTTGAAAGCTCATGTGATTGGTTGAGCTAGATAGGGGACCGATATTGTAGTAAGAACGGGCCTGACCGAAGAAGGAATCGGGGACTTGGTAGGTGATCTTGCCTAGAACGCCGCCAGTACTGCCTGTGTAGGTGGGAGGCGTTGAAAAGGACATCCAACTATAGCTGCCTCCAATGTCAAAAGACCATCCTTGCGGTTGATAGGCAACAGGGGGAGGGGTCGCTTTTTGTTGAGGGACGGCCCTTTTTAGAGATGGGCCTCCCAGCAGAGCGCTCGCTACGCATAAGAAGATCAGTACAAATCGTTGATGGTGGTTCATGGGAGTCCTGCTTGATGCAATTTAGCGATTGATTCGTATTGCTGCAATGTATAGAGCGGTGTCAATCGATTGATATTATAGAGAGGGGATGGTACGGCAATCACACTCACAGTATTAGAAGTATAATTCGTCACATAAGCGAATTGGCCGTTGGGGGAAATAGTAATTGCACCAGGAGAGAGTCCGATGCCGCCTATGATCGAAGAGCTCAGCGTGCTGCTTGGAACGTCAATCACATTCACCGTTCCTTGAGTAGATGTTAAAAGAGTGAAGTTAGGGCCATTGTAAAGAGTGCTATAATTGGAGACGTAGGCCAAAGAGCCGTCAGGTGTAATGGCGACGCCGGCCGGCTGTATTCCGAGGGTGATCACATCCACAATGGTATTGCTGCTTGTGCTGATTATGCTGATTGTGGTTCCAACGGGTGTAAAATTGTTGTTTCCAAAGTTGGTGACATAGGCATATTCGCCATTGGGTGTGATGGCAATGGCAAATGGCCCTGACAATCCTGTAATTGCGTTCGTTCTGACAGAGTTGTCCTTTGTGTTGATGATGCTGACTGTGCCAGCGCCTAAATTGCCTGTTATGTAACTCACAACGTAGACATAGGCGCCATCTGGTGTAATGGCGAGTGCGGCGGGAGCTTGGCCCACTGTAATGGGAGAGCCCACAATCGCGTTGGCGTGTAGATCAACCACGCTTACGGTGGTGCCATTTCCGCTGCCGGCCATCGGACCGCCGTAATTATTGACATAGGCGTGAGCTCCGTCGGGAGTGATCACAAACCCCGATGGACCATCAAAACCGGTAATCTCACCGATCACTGTGTTTGTGAGGACGTTGATCATAGTCACAGTGGAGCCATTGCTGTTGGTGACGTAGGCGATTGTGCCAGCTGCATTGATCGTGACAGAATAGGGTTGGTTGAAGCTGCTGTCATGAATGGTTTGCTCAAGGGTGTTATAGACCAAATTGAGGACGCTGACGCTATCCCCGTTGGGAATCCCGTTATTGTTGTTGTTGGCAACGTAGGCAAACAGATTATTCGGAGTCACAGCAATGCCAGAGGGATTCTCTCCCGTATTGATTGTAGCAATCACCGAATTGGGTTCAGCTGCGCATAAGAACATTGCGCATAACAGCGACAACGCTTGAGCAAAGGGCCATGACTGTTGTACCATTTAATGTGGCTGCTTTGTAAAGTATTTTTGAGAAGCATATCCGATGCGTGCCAATTCAGGCAAGGCCATCATGTCACTTTTGGCTCTGTATAAAAATCATCCGTTATTGCTATCCTTTTGGGTCATATTTGCACTTGTCGTTTGAACATGAACCGGAGGGGATGTGATGCGTCAATCTGTATGGCAGATCGTTTGTTTCTTGAGTCTCCTTCTCTCTTCAGTGGTTGATGCGAACGCAAAGAGAACCTTGTACCCTCCCATAGAGCCTTATCAGACGGGATATCTGCCTGTAGAGGGTGGGCATAGCATCTATTGGGAAGAGTGTGGCAATCCTCAGGGGAAGCCTATTCTTTTTCTCCATGGAGGACCTGGCCTTGGCATTATGCCCTATAACCGCTGCTTTTTTAACCCCGAGGTTTATCGGATTATTCTTTTTGATCAAAGAGGATGCGGCAAAAGTTTGCCCTTTTCAAGCCTTGAACAGAACACCACTTGGGATCTGGTTGCTGACATTGAGCGTTTACGAGAACACTTAGGAGTGCAGAGTTGGGTCGTCTTTGGAGGATCATGGGGGAGTACATTAGGATTAGCCTATGCGATTCAACATCCTGAACCGGTAAAGGGTTTGATTTTGCGAGGGATTTTCCTCTGTCGTCCTAAGGAAATTCAATGGTACTATCAAAACGGCGCTCATCGCCTATTCCCAGATTTTTGGGAAAAGTATGTTGAACCCATTCCGCTTGCTGAAAGAGATGATTTTGTGAAGGCTTATTACAAACGGCTCACCTCCACAGATGAAGTGGAGCGCAAGCTAGCTGCTCAAGCGTGGTCTGGATGGGAGGGGAGTACTTCAAAGCTGTTGCTTGATCCGAGTCTTTTTGCTGCCTTGACGGCTGATCAAACAGCGGATTCCATGGCGCGGATCGAATGCCATTACTTTTTTCACGACTCCTTCTTTGACAGCGATCATTGGATTCTGGAGCATGTGCACTCGATTCGCAATATTCCCTGTGTGATGATTCAAGGACGATATGACATCCCGTGCCCTATCGAGAGCGCTTGGGAGTTGCATCGGGAGTGGCCAGAAGCAGAGCTGGAGGTGATTCCTGATGCAGGTCATTCTGCTATGGAACCGGGGATTTTGGATGCTTTAATCCGGGCTACCGATCGTTTTTCCACTTTATAAAGGTGAAGAACTCCAGTCCCATTTACTCCAGGCATGATCTCTTCACCATCGAACCGATGATCCACGCAGGCGTGCGCGAAGGGGGGCCATCAATCCCCAAGACGGTTGGGCCGCGCGCATCAAGGACCTCAAACCAAGCGCTCAATGGGGACACGTCGTTCTCATCACAGAACAAGGCTGCGAAGTCCTTACCCTAGCATGTTAGGCCCTGCAGACCAGGCCGAGAGCTGTGCTGAACTGGCCCCATGCCTGTTTGATGGACTCAAGGGACTGTGTAGGTCCTTGCTGCTGAACACGACCAACTAGACCCTCGATACGTGAGTCCAGCTCGCAATCCTGTATCAACTTACGCGTTTCTGCCTGATGAACAGCGGCCATCTTGGAGTACTCCATGGTGACCCCCTCCATCGCTTTCACTAGCCTTGTCACTCGTCTTACGTTCTGATCTGGGCTCTGACCAGCAGCTGCCTCGAGCCGTGCTACTGCAAACTCTAAAGGCTCGACCACCCAAGATATAGGAAACATACAATTCCACTCCTTTTTAAAAGGAAGCCCTGGATTTTACATGTATTGACAGTATTTGTCTATATGATCCGCGAAACCATCCGACCTGATCCCCAACAAGGTGATCCAGGTCTCCTTGCATGCCCTCAATCTGGCTATCCAGGTGTGCAGGGCCGGTAATGAAATCTGGCAAATCGGACAGGCGATTGAAGATTATGCTCGCTCAAAGGGCTGCTCTGTTGTCAATCAGTTCGTAGGCTACGGCGCCGGCATCGCCTTCCATAAGCCCCCGAAATCCCGCACCACTACAACCACACCCAAGTCCCATTTGCTCCCGGCACGATCTCTTCACCATCGAACCGATGATCCACGCAGGCGTGCGCGAAGGGGACTATCGACCCCCAAGACGGTTGGACCGCGCGCACCAAGGATCTCAAACCAAGCGCCCAATGGGAACACACCGTTCTCATCACAGAACAAGGCTGCGAAGTCCTTACCCTAACATGTTAGGCCCTGCAGGGCTGGCTGAGCGCTGCGTTGAAATTGTTCCATGCCTGGTTGATGCGCTCATAGGACTGTTTAGGTCCTTTCTTCTCAACACGATCAACTACATGCTTGAGAACTGAGTCCAGCTCCTCCTGCTTTATCCGTTGACGCACTGCCGACCGGCAACCAGAGGACTCAAGGGGGTATGACTCGGTGACCTTCTCTATCGCTGCCGCTAGTTTGTTCAAAGGGTCCGATCGGAATCTCCAGTTCTGCTGAGCGTTATAATCTCCCTTGCCTGTCCATGCTACGTTCAGATTTGATATGTTGCGAGCCGTTAGACCACTCCTCAGATCTTGTAGTATAGTCACTACAGGCTCGAGCAGAAAATGTGCACGCACACGATCCCCAGGAGACACATCATTAGACACACAATTAGACATACAATTTCACTCCTTTTTAAAATGAAGCTCTAGATTTTACATGTATTGACAGTATTTGTCTATATGATCCGCGAAACCATCTGACCCGATCCCCAATAATGAGGTATTAGGACAGCTTCTTAAGAGACTGTCGTTGAAAAGGTGCTTCGTCGAGTTTTTGGATTATTTTGAGAGGTTTTCGATCCTTTTTCTGGGGGTCATATACGGAA
>JAGWZL010000050.1 GCA_018968815.1 Verrucomicrobiota bacterium
TGGGGGTAGTGCTGCGCACACCCCCTCGCCGAGCACGCGATTTAGCGAAGTCGTAGTTAGGCGCAAGGGGGCAGCGGGGGACAAGGACGGATCGGGGGCCCCACGTTAGTGGGGCGATCCGCTTTGTCCCCGACATGTGTATCTATTGAACATATCTAATCTATTCCCCCTTCACCCTCTCTCTCCTAGACGCGTATGTCAAATAGGTAGTGAACTAACCCTAACCAGTCCCTCGTCTGAACCTTCTGCCTGATCGGCCCTTCCGCTTTGCCCATCATAGATGCAAAAGAAGGAATTAGAGGATTCAATCGCTCCCACCCCTCCCGCGTCATCCCCCTTTCAATGCCCCCTAAAATGCTCGGAAAACGGGGAGTCGTATACCAAAAGTCCCTGCTATTGAAAATCTTCTGAATTTTGTCCCGAGGCATGTTCATAATAAAAGTAAAAGGATGCACCCGATGCGTGTGTTCAATGTCATTCCCAAGGTTCCATAAATAAAGACCATTTGTGATGACGCTCTCATCCGCAATGGTTGTAAATAGCCGCACAATTTTGTCATGCAGAATGGAATCGCATCGAAGAGGTTCCGGAAGATTAGGCTGCTCGGATGGATCAGCTGGCGCCTCTACAAACAGCGGAGGGGAAATGAGTGTAATCGCCCGCCGCTTTCCATTGATCAGCGCATATACGCAAGGCACACATGCAATCGCGGCAAAGCTCCAAAAAAGCCCCTGGCCAACTATGTCCCAAGTGTCGTCGTTCTCTACACTCGCTGTCATGAGTGAATTAAGTAAAGGACAAAGCCGTCCCAATCGCGCGACTCAAAAAACCCTTTCACAGACTCAGATGCAGCGCCCACCTCTTTGCAAAAAGATTGCAAATAAGGCTGCAGCTTATCTTTGTCCGCTTCGCGCGTTAAAGCCGGCGCCAGATCGGCCATAAAACTCGTTCTTTTAAAATAGTCATCCCAAATATAAAACATGCAGGTCTTCAGATGAGGATTGGAAAAAATAACGCCCAGAAATTTTAAGGGATGGACATGATTCACTTGCGCCCCTTTTTCCCTCAAATAGTTTTGCTGGAAAAGGAGGCTTAACTTGTTTTTTTCCGCTACAGTGGACACAATCTCATAAATATCCATCCGATCTTGCTCAGAACAGGCAAGCTCATTCCAAGTCAGATGCACCGGCTTAGGCGGCGGCTTCTTAATAATATCGCACACCGCAAAGAAAGGCAGTGTTAGAGCAAAGAAAAGGACAAATTTTCTCAACATGGCTACCTCAATGAAATAAGGAAGTATTCTATTCCGGTCAAATTATTTTTTCCAGCAGAACTTGTCGGGAAAAGCCTTTTTCCTCTATGATTTTTTCTCATGTTGCGACTCACGGTCATCGCCCTTCTTCTGTCCTGGATTGCCTATGTGCGTACCGACGGCTTTGCCCCCTGGGTCGTCGAAGGCCCCCTCCACCCCACCCAAGAATCCATCCCCCCAGAGGTCCATTCCATTCTCTCTCACCCCTTTGAATACTTAGCGAAGGGAAGACAGTGTTTTGTGTTTGTCAGTCAAGACGGAAAATATGTGCTCAAATTTTTCAATCAAAGATACTTGCGTCTGCCTTGGTATGCTTGGCTCAAGGGGCCGCAAGAACAAAGCAAGCGAGAGCGGAGACGCGCTTTTTACGAGAGCAGCTATGAGATCGCCCATCGGCTTTTCGGAGAGGAAATTGTGATGCTCCATATGGGGCATACCGACGCCTTGCCCCACGTTTGTCTGCGGAATCGGGCTAAAGGCTCTTTCACATTGGATCTGAATCGCATTCCTTTCGTATTGCAGCGCAAGGGAGAGCCTTTTTATGAGGGGCTCCAAGCCGCATTTCAACAAAAAGGAATGGAGGGATTGTATCGCGAGATCGATGCCTTTGTAGAGCAAATCGCAAATCGGATCGCCCACCATATCGCCGATGCCGATGTCGATGTAGAGAAAAACTGGGGCTACGTGGATGGGCATCTCTTCCATCTCGATCCAGGCAGACTCTATGTGGACGATCAACTAGCCCATCTCGAGGGACAGCAAAAAGAATGGGTCAAAGCCACCCACCGGCTCCATAAATGGCTCAGCCATCACTATCCCGATGCGGCCGAGTATTTGAGCCGTGCTATAAACTTTTGAGTTCATTTGAGAATATTCAGCTGGAACGGTATATGCAAAGAGATGCTCGGAAAAATCAAACACTACTTTTTGGAGACCCTTTGGAACTTTTCGCTCGATGAAAAACAGGGGGCGCCTCGGTTCTTTTATAAATGGTTTCGCATCCTATTCCTCTCTGTCAGAGGCTTTGTTGAAGATCAGTGCTCGTTAAGAGCCTCCTCCTTAACCTATTACACGATTATGTCGGTGGTTCCCGTTCTCGCGCTCGCTTTTGCCATCACGAAAGGATTCGGATATTATCAACATTTTCGAGTGCAGATTTTAACGCAGTTTCCAGAGCATCAAGTTGTTTTTACTGAACTATTTACATATGCTGACACGCTGTTAAATCAGACTCGCGGGGGGATTGTTGCCAGTTTTGGAATCGTGGTTTTGATTTTAACCGTGATTCTTCTCTTGAGCAGTTTAGAGGGGATTTTGAACCACATTTGGGGAGTGCAGAATTTAAGGACGTGGTGGCGTCTTTGCACCGATTATGTGGCGATCATGATTTTTGCTCCTCTTTTTTTTATTATTGCCAACACTTTGGCGGTGCTTTTGGTGGAGGGGTCGACCGTGTTGATCGAAGCGCTTCCTGTTTCGCAAACGGCGATCCGTTGGCTTTTATTTCTCATTCAGTTGCTGCCTTACTGTTTTTTTTGGATTCTTTTTACATTCATTTATTTTGTGATGCCGAATGTGAAGGTGCGGTTTCGCTCGGCTCTTCTTGCGGGAGTGTTAGCGGGCACTGCCACCCTGATCCTCCAGTGGGGTTATATCCATTTTCAGGTGGGGGTTTCTCGGTATGGCGCGATCTATGGAAGTATGGCGGCCATCCCTCTTTTCTTGGTGTGGCTGCAGCTGAGCTGGGCGCTTGTTCTCTTTGGAGCGGAGATCAGTTATGCCCATCAAATGGCCGATGAGCATGAATATGAAAGGCCGATTGGCCGCATCAGTTTGCATATGAAGAAAGTGGTCTCGCTCCTTTTGGCCTCTTTAGCCGTGCGAGAAGGATTTTTGACGATCGAAACGCTCGCGCAAAGGCACAAAATTCCAAAAGGCCTGAGTAAACAGATTTTAGCCGATCTCACTGATGCTCAGATCTTGATATACAATCGGAAAGGATACGTTCCATCGGCTCAGTTATTTGACATGCGTCTTGCGGATTGCCTGGAAGCGCTTGAAATGCGCGGGGTATACCGAAACAACCTGAAGAGTCGGGAATTTGGCGAGGAGAGTCCTCAAAATTCGTCTCCGGAGCGAGCGACCATTGCCCTCGGGCAAGGCGCGAGTGAGGAGGCGCATTTTGAGGCAAACTCGACGATGCCAAA
>JAGWZL010000008.1 GCA_018968815.1 Verrucomicrobiota bacterium
TTCTTTTGACCGATTTTCGATTTTTTTTCGGGGGGTAATATACGGACAATGATATTACCCCCCGAAAAAAAATCGAAAATCGGTCAAAATAATCCGAAAAATCGATGAAAAATTTTACTGGGATAGGTTCCAGGAATCTATCTTTCATTTTGCGTTTAAAAGGGTTTCTTGTTTACAATGAGTGACCTGCATTGATGCCGGCGTGGCGAAATTGGTAGACGCGGTAGACTCAAAATCTACTCTTAGCAATAAGGTGCTGGTTCGAGTCCGGTCGCCGGCAATAAAAAAGGAGCTGCATTCGCAGCTCCTTTTTTTTGCCGGCGAAGCGAGCCAACTGCTTGGCTCGCGTCCGTGACGAGAATCGAGGGCGATGTTTTGCGCGTCGCAAAACCGACCGAGATCGCCGCTCCGGGAGCATGGGCCTTTCTATAGGCCCAGCGCGAGGAGGTCCGGTCGCCGGCAAAAGCAAAAAGGGGGAAGCTTTCGCTTCCCCCTTTGCTTTTACCGGCGAAGCGAGCCAACTGCTTGGCTCGCGTCCGTGACTCGAAGTGAAGGGCGATGTTTTGCGCCTCGCAAAACCGACCGAACCGGCTTTCGCGCACAGGACGAGCGTTTCGCTCGCCTGGCAGAAAGGAGTCCGGGCCTTTGGCAAAATGGTTCGTGAGAATTATAAGATAGATTTATAACATTGACAAAGCTAAAGTGATGCATATTGATATGTCAATCTGAGGGTTTGGCTCTTGATCCGCTTTTTAGCCGCTTGTCTCTGCTTAACTTCACCTCTCCTTTTCGCTTCTTCACCCTATCTTACAGAAATGACTCCTTCTAAAGATTCCTCGGTTGCGCCTCTTGCCAAACTTTCTCCCCTCTATGTTGGCGCATATGGTGGTTATGGGCTTGTGAGTGGAGCATATGGCGTAGATGGTCAAACTACACAAGGCCGTTTTGCTCTTGGTATCGACGCTTATACCAGTTCATACGCCGCTATTGGTGTTGAAGCGGCTGTCCAAACAGGCAACATTGCAAGACTTGAGGTTGATTCAGCCCTTATCGACGCTGCTGGCGGACTTCCCCTTCAAACAGTGCTCAAACCCTTTCCCGATCTTTTATTGTTTTTGCGATGCAAGCTCTCTTCTTTTTCGATCTTTGCCAAGGGAGGCATTGCTTATCGTCAACTTCAATTCGAAGATCGAACCTCCAGTCAAGACACCATTCGAAGAATTAACTGTGATATCCAAGCTGGTTTCGGCTATCAGATTTCCTCCTCAGCCCGGTTCACTATGTTCTATCAGGGCATTTATTCGGGTCGGAACGCTTCGGTTACCCTAGCGCCCAATAATGATCTCATTTTAGGTCAGATTCCTACACAGCAAAGCGGGTGGCTCGGAATTGAATATGCGCTGTAGGTATTAAAAAGCTCGAATCGCGCGGACGCGAGCGAGGGTTGTTTTAGTATTGGTGAGTTGAAAGCCGCTGCTAAAGCTTTGGTCAGATGCGCTGCTACTAGTAGCCTCGGTCGAACTCCAATAGGTCGCAGATGCGAAGGAGGTTCCCCCATTTGCTAAAGCGGTTGCGTTAATCACGCTCTCTCTAATGTACATCAATCCAAGCTCCATGATTGCTGGGAGATACCAATTATCATAAGTCACGCCATTTACGGTTGCCGCATAACTAGCGCAAACGCTTGCTGCGTATGTTCCTGTCGGTATGACTGCAATGATGCGAGCCGAATTCAAGGAGCCGGCTGTGGTGGTATAATTTTCTCCAAAGATAATCCCATTCATATAGGATCCTACCTGAGTGTTAGTAAATCCAGCAGGAGCCCAAGCAATACCGCTTCCTCCATCCTGATCCACGATCGCCGCCGCTAAACCATGTTGCTGATCTGGAGTGAGCCAGAATACGACTCCTCCTTGAGCATAGTCCCCGATTTCATATGTGGTGGGAGGAACAGGTACCCTCGAGGGATTTACAGAGAAAAGCGGGGCGGTGCATATGAGAAATACGCTGATTCGGAACCTTTGTGAAAACATTTACACCCTCATATTCAAAAGAAAAAGAGTATAAGATTTTCTTTGAGTTTTTGCCAGTCAAAAGTTCTGCTTACGTCCGATTGCCTGCATTAAAAAAGGAGCTGCATTCGCAGCTCCTTTTTTACCGGCGAAGGAAGCCAACAGTTTGGCTTTGGTCCGTGATTCGAAGTGAAGGGCGATGTTTTTCGTTGCGAAAAACCGACCGAAGCGAGCCAACTGCCTCTAGTTTTCCTCCCGTTCAAGCTCTGATACGATGGCAATGCCTGAGCTAGTTCCAATACGATTTGCGCCGGCTGCAATCATGCGTTTTGCTGTTTTTCGATCTTTAATACCTCCGGAGGCTTTGACTCCCATATCGGGGCCAACCGCTGCGCGCATAATCTCTATATCTTTTAAAGAGGCCCCTCTAGAACTAAACCCCGTGGATGTTTTTACATAATGTGCGCCGGCAATTTTGGCTCTTTCACAGATTTTCTGGATTTCAGTCTCTGTCAGAAGAGCTGTTTCTAAGATCACCGTAACGGTGCTTCCTTGTACTGTTTGCACAACGGCTCTAATTTCGTTTTCAATGAGATCGAAATCACCTGATTTTGCCGCTCCGATATTGATGACCATATCAAATTCTGTGGCACCAGCTTCGAATGCTTTTTGTGCTTCAAAGATTTTTACATCTGTGGTGGTTGCTCCTAAGGGAAATCCAATGACTGTGCATATGGGAATATCTGAGTTTTTAAGATTCTCCACAGCTTTTGCCACATAGCAAGGATGAATACAAACAGAAGCAAATTGGTATGAAGCGGCCTCGTGACAGAGAGCATCGATTTGGGATTGCGTCGCCTCTGGCTTAAGAAGGGTATGGTCGATATATTGTGCTAGCTCTTGATCAAAAGAGTTCAGAGATGATGTTGCAGCGTTCATCGTTTGTATAGATGTAGCTGTTGTTAATATCAGGGTGATAAAAGAATAAGCATGTTTCATTGTCTGTTCCTTATGTACATAATCTAAATTTTTTCTCCATTTTTCGAGATTCTATGAATGCGAGAAAAAAATTCGTGAGGAAGATTAGTAGCAGAGCACATATTTTGTATAGGAAAAATTTTGCTGAAGAGAACTTTTCAAAGACGGAGATCTTGTCTTTTAGCTTCTTCCAAACTTACTGAGTGGTGCTTTCGGGAAGTGATGTTTGATCGGGGCCCATTGAGGCCTGTTAAGTCCTTGCAATCCTTTCATAGTCAACCTCTTAAACGGTCGACCATTATACAGAAAGTAAAATTTTTACGCTACTTTGCGGATAGGCTCGTTGAATAAATTTATTGCTGTTGTTGTTTTTTGTGTTAAATCGATATAATAGATTTAAATTATTGTTAAAGGGTGGTTTTTTATGGCATTACGTGCTGCAGCTCCGATAGTTGTTGGTGCTTTAGGTGGTTATTTTGGAGTGCAAGCTGTCATGACCGGGTGTGTCAATCGAGGCGTTTTGGACGGCACAGTACTTCGCGATCACTGGATGCGTCCAAAAATTGACGATTCGGTACCAGCCGTGTTTGCCAAGTACGCTCTGCTCTGTGCGGGAACGTTGATTGCTAGGGCCACTGTATGGGGTGATGTCCAGCATCACGATCCGTTGCACCGACAGGATACCATAAAAAATATTGTCCGTGTGAGTTTGTACTTCGGATTATGCGGAGTTGTGCTCCACACAGCGTTATCAACATTTATCGATCCCTAAAAGGATGATAATACCCTCTTGAATAAAGGCACCCTCTACACTCCTTGAGATACATTCTTCTGTTGTGTATATCTTATTGATTGTCAGTTACTTATTGACTTTCCAAAAGAATCATTTGGAGTTGAAGAAAGAGGTCTCTTATCCTAAGAATGTTAAGGTATGGGTTGACGACTAATTTCTTAAATGATAATAATGCATACAGAATCAAATAAGTGCAAACATTTCTATCATATGAAGTCACAAAAAGTTGATCCTATAGAGGTTTTTCGGCGGCACAATGGTATCCTACGTACCGCTGAAGCCATCAAACTAGGGATACATCCTACCTATTTGTACAGGCTTCGCGATGCAGGAATTCTTGAATCATTAGGCCGAGGTGTTTTTCGACTGGCTTCTATGCCAGATTTTTCAGAACCCGATTTGGTCTTGGCCACAAAAAGAATTCCTCAAGGGGTTATCTGCCTAATCTCCGCACTATCCTATTATGAACTCACAACTCAAATTCCTCATTTTGTTTATATAGCCCTACCTAGAACTTCAAGACGACCTCAAGTCGGCTACCCTCCCTTACGCTGTTTTTGGTATTCTAAGGGCGCTTATGAAGCGGGCATTGAAACCATCTCGGTCAATGGAGTTCCTGTTAAAATTTATAGCATCGAAAAAACTTTAGCCGACTGCCTAAAATTTCGACAAAAAATCGGAATGGATATTGTTCTAGAAGCATTGAAAGAGTATTGGAGAAAAGGTCGAACAGACCTTGATAAGCTTTACGATTATGCAAAAATATGTCGTGTTGAAAAAATTCTTCAACCCATTATTGAAACAATTGTGAGTCAGTAGCCCATGAAGATTGAAAAGAAAAATCTGCCTGAGTCTGTTTACAGCAGATTAAAAAACATTGCTTTAGAAAAAAATCGTCCCACTCAGGAAGTTCTTAGATATTATGCGATGGAGAGATTTTTATATCGCTTGAGTGTTTCCCAGCATAAAAGGTCCTTCTTTCTGAAAGGAGGTTTAATGTTAATGGTTTGGGATCCTGCGACACACCGTGCAACTGTTGATATAGATCTGCTCGCAAAAGCTAATCACTCTAGCGAACACATTTCACAAATTCTCAAAGAAATCTGCTCTCAACCTGTTCTACAAGACGGTATCGAATTCAATTCTTCGGACCTCATTCTTGCCGAATCCCAAGTTGAAACAGAATACGCTGGCCTGTCAGCCCGTTTTTCAGCACATTTACATACTGCTAAGCTACCATTGAGAATCGATATTGGATTCAGTGACAAGATTTTTCCTCAGCCAGCCACTGTGGATTACCCCGCATTATTAGATTTTCCTTCCCCTGAGCTTCAAGGATATACACCGGAGACAATGATTGCCGAAAAATTAGATGCAATGGTCAAACTTGGCCTTGCCAATAGTAGGATGAAGGATTTTTATGATATATGGACTATTGTCAATCAGTTTCAGATCACACCAGAGAAGATAGCTCCTGTGATTAGGGAGGTCTTTCAAAATAGGAAAACTGTTGTGCGGGAAATCCCAAAGGCATTTTCTGAGCCTTTCTATAATATGCCAAAAACATTGGAGAGGTGGGACGCTTTTCTTAAAGGGATTGGACATGATCCGGTGCCCCTTGAAAAAGTGATATTCGACATTAGGGATTTTTTTCTCCCCATTTTGCTCGAAAGTGGGGCGCTGGCTAATAAAGAAAAATTTTAATCGATTCGCACCGTTTTTGCCCATCGAATTTGCCGACAGCATTGACTATTAGTGCCGGTTATGTGATACTGCTGCGGTATGTATAGATTGGATCATTTATCCTCTGATCGCTCTTGTTCATTGGCGCTTTGTGCCGCGATGTTCCTCTCCACTATTGTGCGCGGCTAGCGCACATTCATCATTTTTTCTTTACACCTTAAAAACCCCTAAAAAAAACAAAAGATGGAACGTTATGAACACAGTTAAAAAATTTGATTGCTTGATTGCTGGTCTCGCCATATTTGCCATGTTCTTCGGCGCGGGAAATATCATTTTTCCTTTGGCCTTAGGGCAGTTCGCTCTTGCGAAGACGCCCTGGGCGCTCTCAGGATTTCTTTTGACCGCAGTGGCTATGCCATTTATAGGGCTTTTTGCGATGTTTCGCTACCAAGGACAAGTGAGGAATTTCTTTGGTCGTGTCGGAAGCATCCCAGGCTTTGCTCTCGCATGCTTAACGATTGCTCTGATTGGGCCTTTCGGAGCAGCTCCCCGCTGCATCGCGCTCGCCCATTCCACAATGTCCACATCCATGGCCAAAATTCCTTTGATCTATTTTGGTTTGGTCGCTTGCATCCTGATTTTCTTCTTCGCCTATAAAGAAAATCGACTCTTGAAACTCCTCGGCTATTTTCTCTCGCCTCTCAAGATCGGACTGCTCGTTTGGATTATTATCAAAGGATACATAGAGGCGCCTGCGGCCGTAACCACTACAAGCGCATCGGAAGTGTCCCTTTTCTTTCATGGATTGAAAGAGGGGTATAATACGATGGATCTTCTGGCAGCCTTTTTCTTCTCCCCGATTATCCTCCTCTCACTGGGGAGTGTTGCAAAAGACGCATCCTTTGATCGATTTTTAATCTATGCAAGCGCCATTGGGGCTGCTCTGCTCGCAGGCATTTATATCGGATTTGGAGGGCTTGCTTACTTGTACGCTTCTCAATTGACAGGATTTTCCAATGATCAGCTCTTAGCGGCCATTGCCATGAAGGTGTTGGGGCCTTATGCGGGGATCATTGTCAGCTTAACCGTGACGATCGCCTGTTTGACAACAGCCATTGCGCTCGTTGCCGCATTTGCGAGCTTTATCCACAAAGAAGTGCTCAGAAAAAAGGTGGGTTATATGCCCATTCTCCTGACGTCCGTCATCATCACCTTTGCGTTGACGACGCTGGAATTTCAGGGGATTGCACGTCTGTTAAATCCGGTCCTCGCAATCTGCTATCCGGGGATGATTGTCCTCACGTTTTACAACCTATTGTTTCCTTCTCGTCAACGATTCAAGGAGAGTTAATATGATCACATATGAAGACTTTCTCAAAGTAGATATTCGCGTGGGCACTGTAGTCCATGTAGAAGAATTCCCCGAAGCGAGAAAACCTGCGTGGAAGCTTGTCATTGACTTCGGGCCCCAAATCGGACTCAAAAAGACGTCCGCGCAAATCACCACTCTATATTCCAAAGAACAGCTCATTGGAAGGCAAGTATTGGCCGTCGTCAACTTCCCCCCTAAACAGGTGGGCCCATTCATGTCTGAAGTCCTCGTATTAGGCCTGTCTCATGAACCCAATGCAGTAGTGTTAATCGGACCTGACCAAAATGTCCCCAATGGACAAAGAATGCATTAGAGGAGTTCTTATGCAATGATCTGTTCGATTAGTCCGTAAACTGCTATTATACCTGAAAAATTGAGATGATGATGGGACTGTCGACTCAAATTTACAGATGTAGAGCGCTCAAAACATGGGTGCTCTTATGGCTTTTGACGTGGGGCGTTCTCAACGCGCATTCTGTGCATAAGAACCGAGCAGAACCCGTATCGCCTTGGTTTACAGGCCCCTTGATTGCGCCTCAAGGGACCGTCGTCCCTTATGGCAGCTTTGAAATTGAATCCTATATCTATTTCACCACCAACACAGGGACGTACAATGCACATTGGCAGGCTGTCACAGCGTCTGAAAATTTCTACTCTCTCAATCCCCAAATTTTGTGTTTCTTCGGCCTCACTCCTTGGTGCGATCTCAACGTCATCCCCCAATGTTTCTATAATGTCACTTCCAATCAGCATTGTGTGCAGTTCGGCGACTTGACGGTGGGCCTGGATTTTCAACTCATGGCAGACGATTTGACTCCCTATTTTCCCGGGATCAAGCTTGCCATTCGAGAAGTGTTCCCCACCGGAAATTTTGAGAATTTTCGCCCCAGAAAGCTCAACACCGATCAATCGGGCGCAGGGACCTTTGCCACGCAGTTTAATCTGGTGCTCTACAAAGAGTTCCATGTGGCTCGGGCTCATTGGCTCAGTACGACGATCAGCGCGCAATATACCGTCAATACCCCAGTGGAAGTCCTTGGCTTTAACACCTACGGCGGCGGCTTTGGTACGAATGGGACCGTTTTGCCCGGCAATCAATTCCAAGCCATTATCAGCTTCGAATATTCCTTGACCCAACACTGGGCGCTCGCCTTAGACAATGTCTACACATACACAAATGGCACCGAATTTTTCGGCATCCCAGGCATCACCTTTGGCAAGTCTTTGGGTGGGGTCTTGGCCACCGTTGGATCCCCCTCTTCCGAACAAATCAGCTTCGCCCCCGCCATCGAATATAACGTCAGCGAACACCTTGGCATCATCGCAGGCGCTTACGTGTCAGCCTTCGGAAGAAATAGCACGATGTTTCGCAGCGGCGTCGTCAATATTGAGTATACGTATTGAGGTTTGAACCTATGACTCGTTTCATGATCATGCTCTGTTGCTGGATCTCCTGTTATAGCTTGGGAGCGACAGTCGGCGAAGTAGACGCCTTAATGGCGCAACTGCTTTGCAAGGATTGCATTGTCAAGAGCCAACAAATCAACATCCCCGAATATCGACAAGCGTATAATCCATCCATGATCCCCTACAAGGGTGGATATCTTCTCTCTTTTCGCTATAGGACTCGATTCCCAACCAAGTTTAAAAACGCCTATCGCGATGATGTCTCTTTGATCGGCGTAGTGAAGTTGGATCAGAATTTCAAAGTGGTGCCAAAGACAGCCCAGATCCTCAATATTGTATCGTATTCTTCTGACTATTCGCTCACTGCAGAAGATGCGAGACTCTTCAACGTGGGGAACCGCATTTTCATCATTTTTAATGATATCCCCATGTTGAACATACAGGGTCTGAATGCGATGTATCTCGCAGAGCTGGTCGAAGAGCGAGGAGGCCTGTTTGCTCTCAAAGACCAAGCCAAACCGCTTAACTACCTTTACGCAAGAGCGGTAGAAAAAAATTGGAGCCCTTTTGTAGCTGATGGTAAACTGTACGTGATCTATTCCGATCACCCTCGAGTCATTTTAGAAGTGGATGTGAACACAGGGTATTGCCAAGAAGTGACCCGCTCCATCAGCCACCGGAATTGGGACCTCGGAGAAATCCGAGGCGGAACGCCCGCCTATCTCGTTAATGATCAGTTTCTCACTGTTTTTCACTCCTCCTTCCCTGTCGCAACTTCCAAGGGAAGAGCCTATGTCATGGGAGCCTATACATTTGACAAAGAGCCTCCATTCGCCATTCATGCCATGACTCCGAACCCTTTAGGAGATCCCATTGACTACTCTCAAAATAACGCCTCTAAAGTCGTCTTTCCTGGGGGGATGGTGGTCGAAGATCAGCAGATTCATGTGGCATGGGGCAAAGCCGATTATCAGATCATGATCACCACATTCGATACAAAAAAGCTGCTCGAATCCATGCAGGAGCTGCACGAATAAAGTTCAAATCTATAGCCTTTTCTCGCCCATTTCAGGTATATTGGGTGTGCCAAAGGGGAGCATGATTTGGAAAAGCGGCTTTTTGACATTGTCTTTAGTCTCTTGGTGATGATATTGGCGCTCCCTTTTTTTCTTCTCTGTGTGCTGATTGTCAAGTGCTCCTCATCAGGGCCTGTCTTTTACGCCCATCCTAGAGTGGGGCGTCATGGCAAATCTTTTAGCTGTTGGAAATTCCGCACCATGTATCGCGATGCCGATGCGCGGTTAAAACCGCTGCTCGCATCCGATCCCGCTTTGATGAGTGAGTGGAAAACCTACTTCAAATTGAAAGTGGATCCTCGCATCACCCGTTTCGGCAAGTTTTTGAGAAAAACATCGCTCGATGAATTGCCCCAATTCTACAACGTCTTAAAAGGGGACATGAGCATTGTGGGGCCCCGCCCACTGACTGTCGAGGAGGTGACCTACTACCTCAAAGAGAAGGCGCCTACAATTTTGTCGGTCAAGCCAGGACTCACCAGTCTCTGGATTACACGAGGGAGAAATCGCCTTTCTCTCGACCAGAGAATTGCGATGGAAGAATACTATGTGACTCATCGCACCTTTTGGCTCGATTGTAAATTGATCGGCAAAACGATCTGGCTCATGATCTGCCCAAAAGGAGCCTATTGATGCTGTCCTTCCATGACCTGCCCTTGTGGGGAGCATGCAATGAACGATAAGTGTGTTCTCGTTGTAGGCGGCGCCGGCTATATTGGCAGTCACGTCTGCAAGGCGCTACAGATGGGCGGTTTTACGCCTGTGGTCTACGATAATCTCTCCACGGGACATTCTTGGGCGATCCAATTTGGCCCTGCCATTGTAGCAGATTTAGAAGATGAGCCGGCTCTCCTGAAGGCGTTTCAAGAAGTGGAGCCTCAGGCGGTCATTCATTTAGCCTCTTTGATCAATGTGCGCGATTCCATTGCCAATCCGGCTCTGTATTGGGAAAACAATCTCATGGGTACGCTCACTTTGCTCAAAGCCATGGTCAAATCGAATGTGCGCAAACTGGTGTTCTCCTCGACCGCCGCAGTGTATGGCAATCCCGAACGACTGCCCATCGATGAAGCCCATCCAAAAGCGCCCTTAAATGCGTATGGAAAGACAAAATGGGCCATCGAAGCTATGCTCCAAGATTTTGCCCACGCCCATTCTTTGCGATTCGCAGCTTTGCGCTATTTTAACGCAAGCGGCGCCGATCCCGGCGGTTTAATTGGCGAAGCGCATCACCCCGAAACCCACCTGATCCCCCTGGTCATTCGCACCGCATTAGGGCTGCAAAAAGAGCTGCTCATGTACGGAGATGATTTTCCCACGCAAGATGGCACTGCCATTCGAGACTATGTCCATGTCGCCGATCTCGCAGATGCCCATGTGCGCGCGCTCCAAGCGCTCGAGCAAGAAACATCGCTGCAGCTCAATCTGGGCACTGGCAAGGGATACTCGGTCAGAGAAATCATCCGCACAGTGGAGCAAATCGGCCGTCAGCCTGTCCCTGTTCGACTCGCGCCCCGCCTTCCTCACGATAGCTCCATGCTTGTCGCAGACCCAACTAAGGCCATGAAAATCCTCCATTGGACCCCCCGCATGTCCGATCTTCCCACAATCATCCAAACCGCCTGGAATTGGGAACTCAAACGTTCTTCTTCGAAGCTCATATTGAACGAACTGCTATCTTCTGGTTCTGTAATTAAAACGTAATTAAGTCTCTTTATTTTAGTTGTTTTAGTATTACAAACTCCTAATTAATTGTAATTAAAGTGTTTTTTGATAAAATAAGAATATGAGCGCGTAAAAATATCCCGCTCGCCAGGCGAATAAAGGAGTTAAGTATGTCTGATAGTCAAGAAATTGAGTTCAACCAAGGGCTTGATCCTCTGGCTGCTCCCATGGAGAGTGGGAAGAAGTTTGAGGAGCCCGTTACAGAAAACCTACAAAGTGTCGATGAGACCATAGACGGACAGAGTTACTTTCTTGGGGAAGTGCCTCAGTCTCATCTAGTTGATCCGTGTGCTTTTTTACCTTTGAATTCGGACCGTTTGATTGGTTCGGTGAATATGGTGGAGAAGTTATTGTATGAGGTGGGTGTTTTGATTGAAGAGGAAGTGGCTTCGATTCAGAAACATCAGAAGAGGATCACGTTTTGGGAAGATCGGATTGAGAAGAATAAGTCTTTGATTCAGAAGAACGAGTTGAGAATCAAGCAGAACAATTCGAATGCTCTTCACGACAAGAAGAACCGGGACTATTGGTTGGGTCGTGCGGAGGAGGTCGAGATTGACTATTCTCATGCTGAGATGGCGAGTCGTCAGCAAGATTGGGCGTGGTTGATTAAGAAGTATGGTTTAAAGAATGCGGATGGTACGGAGATCAATGCGAAAGCTCATTGTGTAGAGGAGCTTTGCAATGGTGAGACGAAGAATCTATCTGCTGAGTATCGTGCTACTGGGAACAAGTATGAGAATGCGCGAAAAGAGAAAGAGACCGAGAACAGTCGGTTGGTGCGTGAGACTGCGAAGTTGATGAATACGAATGACATGTTGCAAAGCTATATTGCTGCGACCTATACGAACGATATAGAGCCGTTGCAAGATGGGATTTTGTTATTCAAGGAGCTTGGGCAGAAGTTGAAGTCATTGGGGCAAGAGGAGAAGGCTACTTATGGGCAGATGAGAGCTTGGGCGGAGCCCTTCTTAAATGACTTTATCAAAGCGAATTCTCGTGTTCCTCAAGCGGTAGTGACAAGTTTTCGCAAACTGACTTCTATTCCTCTCCCCCCCGAATATTGCTAAGAGAAGAGAGAAGAGAAGGGGAGCACACTAAAGCCTTAAGTCTTAAAGACTTAAGGCTTTTTTTATTTTAGGGGAGTGGGGAGGAAGAGGAATAGATAGAGAGAAGAAATATAGACGTCGGGCATGCTACGCGCATTCGCGCTCAAGCCCCCGCGCCCAGCAGGCTTCATCTCGCTTCGATAAAACGCGTGCTCGGCTCGGGGGTGTGCAAAGCACTACCCCGACGCCCGAAACGGGCTCTCGCCTGCGCTGCGTTTTCTCTTTGCGAGCTGAAGCCGCGGGCTGGCGCATCGGCCCCACCTTCGGTGGGTCCCCCCGCGCGCCAGAGCTAGGGGGAAGCCCCCTCGCACCCCCAACGCTTCGCGCACCAATGAGACTCATTCAGTTTATGCGATGTGCGCTGATCAACATGATTGTATGTACGCGAAGCGTGGGGGATACGAAGGGGGCCTCCCCCTTATGTCTGGCGCGCGGGGGGACCCATCGTAGATGGGGCCGACGCGCCAGCCCTTGGCTTCATCTCGCAAAGAGAAAATGCAGCGCAAGCGAGAGCCCGTTTCGGGCGTGGGGGTAGTGCTTTGCACACCCCCGAGCCGAGCACGCGTTTTATCGAAGTGAGATGAAGCCTGCTGGGCGCGGGGGCTTGAGCGCGAATGCGCGTAGCATGCCCGACGTCTATTTCTCTTCTCTTTCTATTCTTCCCTCTATCTATTCCTCTTCTCTCCATTCCCCTCCCTCTCCCTTTTATTTCTCACATATGCTACTTTGCACCTATGCAGAAGGAACGTTTGGAGAAACTGTACCACTCTCATCATGTGAAGGGAGCAAGGTATGGATATTTGTTTTGCCATGGGAAAAGAATCCCCTACCTCAAACAATGGGTCGGTAAAGGGAAAAAAGTCCTCGACCTCGGCTGCAGAGATGGCATGCTTACCGCCGGATACGTTGAAGAGAATGACATCCTAGGCGTCGATATCGATCAACAAGCCCTGCAAAAAGCAGGACAACAACTCGGCATCAAAACCGCTTGGCTCGACCTCAATTCCGAATGGCCCTGGGAGAGCGCATCCTTCGATCGCATCGTCGCCTGCGAAATCCTCGAACACCTCTTTTTGATCGAAGATGTGTTGCAAAAAGTGCACCGCACGTTGAAAAAAGGAGGCCTGTTCATAGGATCCGTCCCCAACGCATTCCGCCTCAGAAATCGATGGAAATTCTTGACCGGACACGAATACGACACAGATGCCACCCACGTAAGACAATTCTCTTACGACAAGTTGGAAAGAATGTTGCGCACCCACTTTTCAGAAGTGACGATCATCCCCCTCGAAGGAAAAATTTGCCCCTTTTTGTCTGTCGGCCCTAAAACCCCCAAGAGAATCGGCCAACTCTTCGCTAAAGATCTCCTCTGGAAAGCCGTCAAGTAATGCACTGCATTAGACGTCTCCACACAAGCGGATCTTCGGTAGGAGGCTGCAAATGCCCGTTCTCCTTAGGATTCGGATGCACTCGGAGGATTTCATGGACCGGACCCGCTTGATGAAAGGCCCCAATCAATCGGCTCACTGTGCCGCGAGGCATCATATTGTCCGTATCCGTATGGACAAAAATCGCCTTCCCATTGGAAGAAGGCAATCCACGCAACTTCGCCTCATTGTCAAAGCAATCTTGCGCAATCGGAATAGATGGATCCTTCAAAGCCTGCTCTCCATAACGGATCCCTAAACGACCGAGTAACCCATACCCTTCCACAACTTCCCTCATGGATGTATAAGGGTTGGTCGCAATGAGATGCACCCCACGAGGATGATACTCCTTCTTGATGTATGCTGCCAGCGCCGCCCCTTCACAAAATCCCATCGCATAGATCGTGTCGGCATGGATGCCGTCTTGCAAAAGAGCCTCCATCACCGCTTTCGCATCGGCATAGTACCCCCCTTCCGAAGGAGTCCCTGCGCTCTCCCCAGTCCCTCGCTGATCTGAAACCGTAATGCTAAGACCCGCGCCAAGACACGCGCCAATAATCTTCCGATCCATCAACATAGAACGCCCAGGAGAATGAAAATAAAGAATATGCCGATCCGCCGTCGGACATGGATCGGGCAACAACGCCCCCCTTCGCACGGTCCCGTCCGGCATGGTCACATTCAACATCGGAAAATAAAATTTCGCCGCAACATCCTCCGGCGCATCCAGAAGCACTCGCCGAGCACGCCCCTCATAGGTCACATCAAGAGGATGGGCGCCCAATTCACGAAACTTATTGAAAAATGCCGCAGGCGTAAAAGTCATGAAGTGCACATCCTCTCCACCTAGCGACGGCGCGCGATGCTCCACCCCGCCAAACTGCGTGAGCAAAACCTTCGATTGCTGTAGCCTCTGCGCATCCAGCGGTTTTTCCTCCCTCGGATCATAAGAAAAAAATTTCTGATAAAACCGCATCACATAATAGGCGCCCGATACCCGCATCTCCCCCATTTGGAACGTCACAATCCGCAAGAGATACCCAAAAATGGCTTCAGCCAGCTCGCGCACTTTGTCCGTCATCGCGCGAAGGGGACAGCAAAGCGAGCTGTTCCACACAATCGAACCGATGTTGTTCACAGCAGTCACACACATGATACCCTCTCTAGTTTTTTGAAAGAGGAAGAAATATATCAAGGGGTAAATATCCTTGCAATTCTAAGATTTCTAACTCCGAGGCATTCACAAACCGGGCCTTCAGCTTCAGATCGGATTGCTCCAAACAAAATTCCTTAGGCGCTTCCATCCCATTTTGCTGGACCGCAATCCGAAAAGGAAGCCGGTCTAAACTGAAAATCGAACGGCCATCAAATAGAGAAGTAAAATCGCTTTGCTTGGTGAGATAATGCAAAATCGAAGGAAAAAGATCGATGTGGGTCGCAAGCTCCGTCTGCGATACCCATTCAGGCGAGGGGAATTTAAAAAAAAGGGGCACCGCTGTTGTGTACTCATTGAGATGCGTCCCATGAAACATCGCCCCTTCCTCAAAAAAGGCTTCGCCATGATCCCCCGTAACAGCAATGATCGCGTCCTGGTACAGATTTTTCCCCTGTAAATACTCGAAGAAACGGCCGATTTGATGATCGACATAATGGATCGCATTCCGATACCGGTTCTTCACCATCTCCAATTCCGGACTGTTCGGCCCCAACGTCAAATAATTGATCTCCGCCGCAATCGGCGTATATTGCAGAGGAAAGTGCTTCGGAAAACTATACTCAGAATGGGTCGAATCGAGAAAAATCAGATACACATTCCCTTCAGGCTCTAAATCCCGCTTTAAGGCCTCGAAACAGAGCGCGTCCCGCTCACAGGGCTGTAAATGCCAATCGGAGGAAAACTCCTCGACTCTGTCCGCCAGTTGTCTCTCAGATCCGAAAATCAGCCGGTCCATCTTAAAGAGTTTCAGGTCGGCCGATGAATACACCGAAATCTTATAGCCCATCCGTTTTAAGATTTGGAGCGGAATACTCCCTTGCGTCCAAGTGTCGCGCATCTCAGCCCAGTGAAAGGGAAGATCAGCATGGAAAATCGCAAACCAAGACAGCTCAGTACGCCCTGCATTCGCGTACGAGCGCGCAAAAGAGATATTCTCCTGCGCAAAGGCCGTCAGATGCGGGGCCGCATCCAGGAAATCGCGCCGAAAGGTCTCAATTACAAATAGATAGATGTTTGAAAGGTGTTTGGAGGCGATGAGAGGCAGATGGCTTTGCGCGTCTTTTTCATTGCGCGCCCCAGGAAATGCATGCTGCAACACCACATGCCGCGAAGTAGGGGCCAGGAAAGTGGTCCCCAAAGGAAGCCTCTTTTGATATTTCGCATAGGATTCGTGATTCAAAAACGGATGGGCAAACCAATCGAGCAGAAACAGCGCCATGCCAGTCATGCCAATGGTCAAGGCGATTTGGGTCAAAGAGACTTGCAACGGCCTTTGCCTGATCATCCGAAACGTCCAGGCATAAAAGAACACTCCCAAAATAGGAACGAGAAACACCGTCAGCAAAATGATCGCAATCATCGTCGTATTCATGTTGAGCGCTTGAAACCCGGCAATCAAATGCTCCACCCCAGATCCAAAAAAATATCGCATCGGATACAGAATCGTCGTATCGAGCAGCTTGACCAAAATAAAATTTGAAAAATGGACCAGCATCAAAACAAAAGAAAGACTGATAAAGGCAAAATAGACCCATTTGGGCGTCCAGCGCTTTAAGATATAGGCAATCAAAACAAAACAGCACACCTCCCAAAGCGCTTGCCCAATCGCATAGATGAAAAAAAAGAGAGAGGCCCCCTTGAGAGGTAAATCCCAAGTGAAAAAATGGGAGAGGCTTAAGACGGTGAGAAAGACGAGAAAAAAGCTAAAATAGAGGTAGTTCACCTCGCTTTTTTGGCCGAAAATTCTGCGCAGCAAATTTTTCATTAAGATCACTCTACCAAAGTTGACATTTAGGGGAAAATCCCATCTAATATCCATATAACAAAAGAGGGCTCCTTAGTGAAAAAATCCTTGCATACCGAGAGTGATTCAAAAGTTGGGAAATGCCAAGGAGGCGCCCTGTTTTTGGGTCAGGCGAAGCCGGCGCCGAAGCAGCTCAACTTGAATAAGTTGAGCGATGCAGGCGGATCCCAAAAACAGTGG
Organism: Verrucomicrobiota bacterium; assembly: GCA_018968815.1. Lineage (GTDB taxonomy): Bacteria > Chlamydiota > Chlamydiia > Chlamydiales > SM23-39 > REEB52. The sequence continues at coordinate 16,783 of JAGWZL010000008.1, forward strand.
CTGCCGACGCTGGCAGAACCAACTTTCGAATCACGAGCGGTATAACTACGACTGTGCTAAATCGCGTGCTCGGCGAGGGGGCGTGCGCAGCACTACCCCCATCGCCCCGCAAAGCGGGGCTTCGCCTGCGCTGCAATTTCGCTTTGTCGTAGCGGCGAAGGGCTGCGCCTCGGAGGCACCCCGAAACGGGGCCCCACCTTCCGGTCGCAGAACCCGGGGAAGGGATGCCCTTCCCCGCATCCCCATCCCCAGTACCCAAAAACTTAGATTACACAAACTCAGATTACAAAAACTCTGTTTAGATTAGCCTTCTGAACTCACGAGCGCTTTCAAAGTGCGCGTCGCCGCCGCTTGATAAACCCGAGGATGCAAACTCAAATCATAGGCCTTATTAAACACGTCCCACACTCGGTCAAAAACTCTTTTCTCCAACGCCGGTTGGAACGCTTCCACCAGCTTAGCACCACCCAGCATTCCAGCTCCATAATTCGCAATCGCCTGCACATACGGCACCCCTTCTGCCATTTGAGAAGGCATCCACCAAGCACCCGCCGCTGCCGCCGCAACCAGCCCACCTTGCTTGAGCGCCGATCGGAATACGCCATCATGCGTATCATTACTTGAGCCTTTCAAATATCGATACGCTGCGCCCCCTACAAGAGAAAGACCTGCTGTTGCCAAATGAGGTAGAAAATAGGCCCCCACAAGAGGAGCGGCGCATGTCCCAATTTTGAACAGAGTGTTCGAAATCGGAGCCGTCAGAACTGTCGTAATCTTCGCCTCCCTTTGCTGAAGACTACCCATCCGCGTAGAAAGCAAGTTCGCCTCTTCTCGCATCTTAATATGATTTTGGGTCTTAATACGGTTGTAAGCATCAACCTTCTCCGCCGACCATTGAATCGATTTCGTTAACACCTCTCCCAACTCCGCCACCCTCTGCTCTTTACTCCGACAGTGCCTCGCATAAATGCTCTGCAGCTCATGGCTCAAAAGAGGCATCTTGCTCTGCATGTCAGATCCATCCCCAATGATCCTCTCAAGATCCCTCTTCTCCTGCTGACTTTGCTCGTCTTGCGGGAAACAAGCCAGATGGTTTGCGATTCTTGCCATGCATTCGCGCGGCCTAAATTGCGGCAAACTTCCCCCTTGATGCTGCAGGAGTTGGTCGATCAACCCCACCTGCTGAGGCGCCCCCCTAGGCGGATACAGAGCATGAATCGCCTCAATCACAGATCGCTCTTTGGCCAGATGCGTCGAATGCAGAGCCACCGCGTTCGTAATCTCCTTCAATCGAATCACAATCGGAGCGTCAGCGCCCAACGTTTTTGTCAATTCCTTCAACGCCTCCTTCAACGACTGGATCCGCGTGTTTTGACTCAAGTTCGCTTGCGCCAAAAATTCTCCTTGAATGGTCGTGAGCACTACGCCCGCATCCTGTAAAGAGGTGAGCGCCGATTGGTGGCGCGTATACTCATACTGCTCGTCTTGCAGCCTCCGCAAATGGTCCAAAATGTCTTCCATGTCCTTATACAAAGGAGCAAAACGGCGCCGAATCTCATTTTGATGGGTCGCATCCAGTTTCTCATTTTGGTTCTGCAGCTCCCGGCGCGCACTCAACACCTGTAAAATTTGAAACAGCGAGGCAATCTCGGCTTGCACCTGCTCCCCATGTGAAGCGCTCGGCTCTGCCTCAGCAATTTTCTCTTCCAAACGCAGGCACGCTGAACCCATCTTTTCCACAAGCTCATGCACAATCGCCTTCTGCGCAGACAAAGAGTCAAACGCAATCTGTCCCATTTGCTCCGAAGGGGTCGCCGCCTTCAAAACTTTGGAAACCTCATTCCGCGCAATCCGTTGAAAGACCGACCGGGCTGTTCTCTGAAACTTGCTCACCTCTGTTTCATATTCGCTACGCAAAGCCTCTTCTGTTTTGACCTCATCAGAAAAAGGAGCCAGAGTCAACTCAATCAATTTCGCAAACAGTTCATGAGAGCGCGCCGAACGGTTCAGTTCCCAAAACAGCTTATTGACACCCTCTGTAACACCCTTGGCAATGGCCTGTTTCACTGTCGCGTCTATCGCCCTCTCTCTGCGCACTGGCTTGAGCTTCTCCTTGAGCTCATCCGGCGTATAATTGCCCTCCACATCAAGAACATTCATGAGCAGCTGAATGGTCGGAGGCAGCAATTCCGTCCCCGGATAATTCTCCGCTCGCTGTTCGTCTAAGTCGCTCTCGTTTTCTACAATCGTCCGCAGTTTCTGCAACTGCTCCGTAAAGAATTTGGTCAACGCAATCGCAAACGGGAGCTTGTCAGGTTGGGTCGCTTCCAATCCCTTATGGATCGCTTTCTCCAACACAGCAGGCAAAATCATATGCTTCATCGCGTGTTGAACCACCAGACGATTCATCAGATACTCGAACAGGATAAACGGATACTTGAGAATGGGGATTTTTTGGAAATCCTTGAAAAAACGGACCGGAGGAGTGTGGTTCACTAAATAGGCGCTCAAAGATTCGCAAAGAGCAGGGATGGAAGAATTGTAATGTTCCTCAATGGCTTTCGTCCGGATCTGGTCTAATGAACCAACCTCTGTTCCATTTGCATATCTCTCCGTGGCTCTGAAATCTCGCAAGAGAAAATCGTTTGCATTCGCAATCAGTTCCCGAAAGACGCTCTGGCGCGTCGCGTCGCTTTCCGTCGTCAGCTTGCTCGTGATATGTTCGATAAAAGAGACCAAATAGGCGTCGAGTGTGTTGTGGATCAACGATGTCATGTAATAGATCCAATAAAACCACCCAGCAGAGAGAATTTGGAGAAAAGAGGGTTGGTAGTGCTTGACAAACAGGTCCCAGACCGAAACAGGATTGGCCCCTTCTGTGGCCTGCTTGACAAGCCCCATCAGCTGGAGGTTATTCTTCTCCACAATGCCCGCTCGATCGCGCATTTGGCAAAGAGCGGTAAAGACAGCCAACTTGTCTTTGAGTTTCTCTTGATACAACTTTTGCCGAGTCTCCCAATCTGTCGCTTCGACGCGAGCTTGCAATCGGGGAGCGCGAGTCGCTTCTGGGTCAGTGTGAGGTCCTAAATCGGCCACTTCGCCCACTTCTCGGATCCTCGGATTGGGGGTGGGTCCAATCCCTCGTTGCTGCAAAACAGCGTCCAGTTGCCCATTCAGGGCTGTGGGGCTCAAAGGAGGACTGATTCCGAGTATCGCGGTTCTGTGCAAGCAGTCTGTAGAGATTTCATTGACGCGTCTGAGCGTGCCGGCAGGGTTCGCTTCCGGCGCCCAAACGCCCCTGCCCCATTCGACCGATCGGTTCAAAAAATTTCCAACAGCAGAAAACCTTCCAGGGGCTCCAAAATTTCTTTGATGATTCGTCGACAGTGATTGAATTGGCATGGTGGCACAGAGTATACTCTATTTTCTGGTTTATTTGCTGCCTAAAAAATGAACATTTGAAGGAATATGTATGACTGAATTTGAGCGTTTACTGCACGTTGCCGATCGCCTGCTTGGACCCAATGGGTGCCCTTGGGATTTGGAACAAACATTTTTTACTTTACAACCCTATTTGCTGGAGGAGACGCACGAGCTCTTGGAGGCGATTGATCAAGAAAACCGGGCCAAGATCATGGAAGAGCTGGGGGATGTTCTTTATGCCCTGATCTTCATTGCAAAATTAGGGGAGAAAGAGGGGAGCTTTTCCATCGCGCATTCCATGCAGACTGTGGCGGATAAGCTCATTCGGAGGCACCCCCATATTTTTGGCGATAAACAAATTTCTTCCACAGAAGAGGTGCTCAGCAACTGGGAAGAGGTCAAGAAGAAAGAGGGCAAAAAAAGCCCGATCGCGGACATCCCACCCGCCTTGCCAGCCCTGGCAAGAGCCCAAAAAGTGCTTTCCAAGATGAAGCGTAAAAAAGGGGAGATCCTGCAAGAAAAAATTTCAGATGACTTGGGCCAAAAGCTTTGGGACCTCGTGAGAGAGGCGGAAGCGGCGGGGATCGATGCTGAAGGGGCGCTTCGGAGGACCTGTATCGCCTACGAGCAGAAACTGCAATAAGAAAATGCCGGAGATGGCCTATGGCATAAGGCAGATTCCTTAAGGATGCTGCCTTCCGGCCCTGACCTGGTTCAGATTGCTTACTCCATAAGGTCCCCGGCAAAGACAAGTGTAGCATTGCGCTTGCGTTTTCTGCAAACTTGTTATTTGGGCACCGCATCCAAGTTAAAGAGGTAGGTTTCTGGATAGAATTTGCTCAAAATCTTGACAGCATTTTCCCCATTTTGGGCGAGCGCATTGGCTGAATAGAGGCAAAGCCCCACTCCATGCCCTTTGCCGTAGCCTGTGAAGAGGACTGAGTCTTCTTTCAGAGTGACAGTAAAGTCGGAGCTTTTGATGTGGACGCTCCCTAAGCGCTCTTGCAAAGTGAAGAAGTCCATATCAATGCACTCTTTTCCATCTTTCATGCGCACGCCGTAGACTTTTGAGGAGGATTTATCGACAAACAATTCGCAAGCGCTCAGTTGTTTCAAGTTGAACATATGCGCGAGCGTTTTGCGTCCGATTTGATACGTCCATTTGGATTCGGAGCGGGACAGGGCAGCGTGGGGCGCTTCTACCCCTTTTTGAGGGGCTGCCGTGTCTTTGCGGAAGATTTGCGCGTAGGCGGCGGTTTTTCCGGCGCAGTTGTCTGTCCAAGTGGTGGCGAAAGGGACATCTTTGCCATCTTCGCCGTGTAGGAGAATCAAATGGCGAGTGCTTTCAACGGCCCGATCGATCAGAGAGTTGTGGACGACGAGCGCGGAGCCTTGGTAGTCGACTTCTTTGGCATTCACATGCCAAAAACTGCTGGGATTGGCTTTAGTCACATAATGATAGGCATCGGTTCGAACGAGAATGGCGAGAGCTGACATCACCTCGGGTTCTAAAGGAGCTGTGAATTGGGAAGTCAGTTTCGATTTCACATACGATTCAATTTCGATATCGTTGACGATATTGATTTTGCCAGCGACGCCATAGATGGCCACAGCGCCTGCATATTGAATGCCGTTGATGAAGACAGAAGTTTCTGAAGAGCGCGGTTTGATGTACAGTTGGTGAATGCCGGGAAATTCTTCTCCCCATTTGAGACCGCTTTCTAATTCGTGAATCATGAACCGTTTGCCAAGGAGCCCGGAAGCGACGCGCGAGCCGTCGTGTGGGTTGAATATGTAGTAAGGGCCTTTGACTTCCAGGAGCGCCCCATCGCAGTCCTTTTCTAAGAGGATTTGAATATTTCTCGGCGCCATTGGCTCAGAAATGCGTTCAAAAGATGTTTCGGCCTCTGCGTGGACTGAGAGAGTGCCGCTGCAGAGGAGAACTGCGGCAAAGAATCGAAATGTCTTCATTGAAAAAACTCCAAATTTTTTGGCTTTCGGCCAAGATGTTTGTAAGCTGCGGCTGTGGCGACGCGCCCCCTTGGGGTGCGCCGGATCATCCCTTGCAGGATCAAAAAAGGTTCGTACACTTCTTCAATCGTGTGAGACTCTTCTCCACATGCGGCGGCCAAATTATTGAGTCCAACTGGACCCCCTTCGTGATGATCAATGATAACACTTAAGATTTTTTTGTCCATTTCATCCAATCCAAGTGCATCGATGGCCAACATTTCAAGCGCTTTATGTGCAAGCGATGAGTCGATCAGGGGAACTTTTTGTACGATGGCGACATCGCGCACCCAACGGAGCAAGTTATTTGCGATGCGGGGTGTGCCGCGCGCTCTTTTTGCGATTTCGAGTATGGATTCATCAGCCAAATGGCATCCGAGTAATTGGGCGGATCGTGCGACGATTTTTTGCAAATCGGCGGGGGGGTAATAATCGAGGCGCAGCGAGAGGCCGAAGCGGGAGCGCATGGGGGCGCTGAGGAGGCCTGAGCGGGTTGTGGCGCCGACGAGAGTGAAGGGGTTTAATTTAACTTGGACGGTGCGGGCGTTTGGGCCTGAATCGATCATGAGGTCGAGCGAAAAGTCTTCCATGGCTGAATACAGATATTCTTCGGCTGATTTGGGCATTCTGTGAATTTCGTCGATGAAGAGGACGTCGCCTTGTTTCAAATTGGTTAAAATGCCTGCGAGGTCGCCTGGTTTTTCGATGGAGGGGCCTGAGGTGACGGTCATTTGTGTGCCCATGGCTTTGGCGATGATGTGGCTGAGTGTTGTTTTTCCGAGTCCTGGGGGTCCTGAGAACAGCAGATGGCCTAGTGCTTCTTTACGCGACCTTGCGGCTCCGATAAAAATTTTCAATCGTTCGCGGACGGCTTCCTGCCCCACGAACTCATCCAACAACTGAGGACGCAACGGATTTTCAAACCCAGAATCTGGCTTTTCCCACGAAGACTCTATAAACTCATTATGCATTTTGCACCTCCGGTGTAAGAAGAGGAAAGAGGGGAAGAGGAATAAAAATAAAGAGGAGTATAGACGTCGGGCATGCTACGCGCATTCGCGCTGCGCCCCCGCGCCCAGCAGGCCGCATCTCGCTTCGATAAAACGCGTGCTCGGCTCGGGGGTGTGCAAAGCACTACCCCGACGCCCGAAACGGGCTCTCGCCTGTGCTGCATTTTCTCTTTGCGAGATGCAGCCGCGGGCTGGCACGTCGGCCCCACTTTCAGTGGGTCCCCCCGCGTGCCAGGCATAAGGGGGAAGCCCCCTTCGCATCCCCCACGCTTCGCGCCCATATAATCATCTTGATCAGTGCACATCACGTAAACTGAATGAGTCTTATTGGTGCGCGGTAGCGTTGGGGGTGCGAGGGGGCTTCCCCCTAGCTCTGGCGCACGGGGGGACCCACCGAAGGTGGGGCCGATGCGCCAGCCCTCTTCCATTGAAAAAGCGGGCTGGCCCGTCGGCCCCACTTTCAGTGGGTCCCCCCGCGTGCCAGGCATAAGGGGGGAAGCCCCCCTTCGCATCCCCCCACGCTTCGCGCCCATATAATCATGTTGATCAGTGCACATCACGTAAACTGAATGAGTCTTATTGGTGCGCGGGAGCGTTGGGGGTGCGAGGGGGCTTCCCCCTAGCTCTGGCGCGCGGGGGGACCCACCGAAGGTGGGGCCGATGCGCCAGCCCGCGGCTTCATGTCGCAAAGAGAAAACGCAGCGCAGGCGAGAGCCCGCTTCGGGCGCGGGGAACAGTGCTTTGCACGGCCCCGAGCCGAGCACGCGTTTTATCGAAGCGAGATGAAGCCTGCTGGGCGCGGGGGCGCAGCGCGAATGCGCGTAGCATGCCCGACGTCTATATCCCTCTTTCAATTTTCCTCCCCCACTTTCTCTCCGCCTTTGAAAAAAAGGTAGCAAGAAAACAAATTGAAAAGCTACGCTAAAAGATGAACCCCGGAAAAATTATGACACTGCAATCGGATAGGTGGATCCGCGAAATGGCTCTCAAACATAAAATGATCGAACCATTCGCCGATCGCCAAGTGAAGGAACAAAATGGACACAAATTGGTCAGCTTCGGCCTCTCCAGCTACGGCTACGACCTGAGAGTCGCTCAAGACTTCAAAGTCTTCACCAACGTCCATAACACCATCGTCGATCCCAAAAATTTCCAGAAAACCTCCTTCGTAGATGTCCAAGGACCCACCTGCATCATCCCCCCCAACTCCTTCGCCCTCGCAAAAAGCATCGAATACTTCAGAATACCACGTAACGTTCTCACCCTCTGCATCGGTAAATCCACCTACGCCCGCTGCGGAATCATCGTCAACGTCACCCCCTTCGAACCCGAATGGGAAGGCTACGTCACCCTCGAAATCTCAAATACTACCCCGCTCCCCGCAAAAATCTACGCAGGAGAAGGCCTCGCTCAAGTCCTCTTCTTCATCGCCCAGGAAACCTGCGAAGTCTCCTACGCAGATAGAAACGGAAAATACATGAAACAACTCGAAATCACCTACCCGACAATGTAATCAACATGCTATTCATGGAAAATATGAAGAAAAATTGGTGGCTACTCGCACTCTGCACCCTCACAGCTTGCGCTCACCTACACTTCTCAAAAGAAAAAAAATCAGCCCTCCAATCCCTCCAAATACGCTTGGCCCAAATGGAAAATGAAAAAGCTCAAGTCCTTCAAATCAAAGAGGATCTGCAGCTCAGAATCGCCTCCCAAAATGACCCGGCATGGATCGAAATGGTCTTAATCCGCGAATTAGGTGTTGTGCCAGAAGGCTTTCTCAAAGTACACTTCAAGAAATGATTTTCTTTTTGGTTCTGCTCATTCTTCTTTCAGCCTGGCTGTCAGGAGCGGAAACGGCGCTCTTTTCCCTCTCGCCGCTCACGATCAAATCGTATGGCCACGCGAGCGACACTCGGTTAAAGCTGATCAGTCGGCTCATGGAAAATCCACGCCAGATTCTCGTCTCGATCTTGATTCTGAACATTTTAGCGAATATTTTGATTCAGAACACAGTGTCCATCTTATTTGGCCCCTATGAAGGGTGGGCTTTAAAGGTGGGCGTGCCGCTTGTCGTCACACTGATCTTCGGCGAGGTGCTGCCCAAATCCATCGCCCTCCCCAACCACACCACCATCGCATACCGAGTCGCCCCCTGGGTGCACAGGGTTTCGCAATGCTTGAGGGTTATGCAAGAACCGCTGACCAAAATGACGAGCGCCATTGCCCGCATCCTCTTTTTTTTCTTGCGCAAAGAACGGGAAATCTCGGCTGATGAGTTGAGGCACGTCCTCAAAACATCCGAAGAACGGGGGATTTTACTGCCCGTCGAATCCGAGCTCATCGGAGGGACGCTCGATTTGCAGCATTCTCATGTCAAAGAGCACATGCGCCCAAGAGAAGAGGTGCTATTCTACGACATACAAGAACCCATCTCTCTCCTCATGGAGCTGTTTGTCGATAAGGCCATCACCCGCATCCCCGTTTGCGATGGCCATCTGGAAAACTTATTGGGAATCCTCTCCGCACGCCAATTCTTCTTTCATAAAACGCAAATCTCAGGAAAAAAAGATCTGCTGCCCATTCTGCGCAAACCCTTTTACCTGCCCGAATCCACCCGCGCATGGACCGCCTTGCGCAACTTGCGCGAAAGAGGCATCCATTTAGCCATGGTCGTCGACGAGTATGGTTCGATTTCCGGACTCATCACACAAGAAGATCTCGTTGAGGCCGTCATTGGAGAAATCATCGACGCCAGAGATGTGGCTAACCTCTACACCCGCTCCAGCGACGATGTCATCATCGCCAGCGGGAAAATGGAACTGAGCGAATTTCGAGACCTTTTTGGCGTCGACCTCAAAACAGACGGCAATATCGTCACCCTCGGCGGTTGGCTCATCGAACAGTTGGGAGATATCCCCGCCACAGGCACCAAATACGCCACTGACGATTTTCTCTTTTATGTCCTCTCCGCAGAACCCAACCGGGTGCGCAGAATCTATGTCCGGAGACTCAAAAAATGATCCACACTTACCTCCTCCTCACTCTTTTGTGCATCGCCATTCAAGGGTTTTTCGCTTTCTTCGAAATGGCTTGCGTCTCTTTTAATAAAGTGCGCCTCCAATACTACGTGAGTATCGGCACAAAACGGGCTCTTTGGCTCAACTATCTCATCAAATCACCGTCCCGCCTTTTCGGAACTACCCTCATCGGCATCACCGCCGCCTTAGTCATCGGCTCCGAATGCTCCAGAAAACTCTACGAAGCCTTTCATCTCGATCCAGATCTCTCGCCGATTACGCAAGTGCCTCTTGTTGTGATCTTTGGTGAACTTGCTCCGATGTTTGCAGCGCGCAGACACCCTGAACAGGCGGCGATGTTTTGTGTTCCTGTGATGACCTTTTTGGCCAAGATCTTAGCGCCTGTGATTTGGGCTTTTGATGCGCTATCCAAACTGGTGCATACCATGATGGGCAAGGAGATGGAGACGCCCCTTTTTTTGAGTCGTGAAGAGGTGAGGATGGCGTTTGAGGAGCAGGAGGCGGGGACCGATGAGTTCAACGCCGCAGTGAGCCGCATTTTCAATTTAAAGAACTTAACGGCAGGGCAGTTGATGATCCCGATTCAAGATGTGCAGATGATCCCGACTCATGCGACGCTCGCTGATGTAAGGCATTTAATGAGCGTGCAGTATAGGCCGATCATTCCGATTTTCCATCGATACCCGCATAACATCGTGGGGATTGTGACATTGAGAGATCTCGTGCCTTTAGAAGAGGGAAAAAGAGTCATTGATGCGGCGAGATCGCCTTGGTTTGTGACGCGAGACACTTCGATTTTGCAGCTTCTCCAGCAGTTTAAACGCAACAATCAGAGCAATGCAGTCATTTTGGAGCCGACGGGACAGGCGGCGGGGATTTTGACCTTAGATCAGATTTTAACGCAGATTTTTGGGGAAGAGGCGCTCAAAAGCGGTTTAGAGGAAACGGGCCATTATATTCAGCGCACCCTTTCCGGAGAGATGAGCGTCGCGGAATTCAACCTTGAATTTAATGCGCATCTTCCCGAGGGGAAAGGGGACACATTGAGCGAGCTCATCCTCGCGCATCTAGACCACCTTCCCGTCAAAGGAGAGACGGTGCGCATCGCGGATCTCGAATTCAGTGTCGAAGAACCCACATTAAGAGGCGTCAAAACATTGACCGTTCACTCCATTCAGGAATGATGGCACCGATTCGACAGGGCGCGCAGCTGCGCGACAATATGCGCCGTGATGGCAACCGCCCGGTCAATGTCTGATCACTCCATTCAGGAATGATGGCACCGATTCGACAGGGCGCGCAGCTGCGCGACAATATGCGCCGTGATGGCAACCGCCCGATCAATGTCTGATTTTGTATTGAAACGAGACAGGGAAAAACGGATGGAGGAGCGGGCTCTTTTGCGATCGATTCCCATGTTGATGAGCACGCGCGAGGGCTCTAAACTGCCAGAACTGCAAGCAGAGCCGTGACTGACCGCAACGCCCGCTAAATCGAGCTGCATGAGCAGAGTCTCCCCATCGACGCCATGAAAGGCGATATTCGTTGTGTTCGCAATGCGAGGACCCAGACCGTTGATCGTCGTGTCGGGAATGGCTTGAGTCAGCGACTGCTCCAAATACATACGCAACGCAAGCATCTTCTCTGTGATTTGAGGGGACAAAAGGCTCAGCGCCTCCTGCAGACCCAAAATCCCGGCCAAATTCTCCGTGCCGGCGCGGCGCCCCATCTCTTGCGCTCCGCCGGTGAATAGAGAGGGGAATGAGGTGGGCGCGCGCAGATAGAGAAGCCCCACCCCTTTGGGGCCATGAAATTTATGGGCGCTCAAAGCAAAAGAGGCGATCCCCGGATAGAGCGTAAACGGCTCCTTGCCGATGGCCGCCACCGCATCGATCAAGAGAGGAATGCCCCGTTTGTGACAGAGAGCGGCCATCGCCTCTAGATCGATTTTGACCCCCGTTTCTCCATTCGCAGCAGAGAGGACGATGGCTGCAGTGTCAGGCCGGATCGCCTCTTCCACTTGCGCAGGTTGAGGGGCACCCCAAAGCCCAACCGGCAATTCGGTCAACTCTACAGAAGAGGCGCGCAACGTATGATGGACGGCCGAATGCTCGATGGCGGTGGTGATGACATGCCCTTTGAGAGAGCGCAAAATAGTATTGAGCCCCTCGGTGCCCCCAGAGGTAAAAAAAATTTCTTCGGGTTTTGCGCCAAAATAGGCGGCCGTGCGAGAGCGGGCCTTGGAGAGGAGCCCTTTCGCCCTCTGGCCAAAGGAATGGGCGCTAGAAGGATTCGCCGGCGGTCCACTTAACTCTAAGTGCATCGCCTGGAGCACCTTCGGGTCCAGTTGCGTCGTCGCATTGTTGTCTAAGTAGATCCTCTCTTCCATTTCCATCGGATTGCACCATGAGGATCGTCATATTATCAGAACTGCCCTTAATTTTCGCCTGCTGAATCAGGTTTTGGCTCGCCTCTTCCAAAGAAGGGGATGTTTGTAAAATTTTTTCTATCTCTTCCAGGAAAAGAACATCGGTCAACCCATCGGTACAAAGCACATAAAGATCGCCCTCTTCATGCCGGTCAATCGCAATCTCCGGATGGGCCTTTGGCGCAGTGCCAATGGCTCGAGTAATCACATGCTTATAGGGGTAAGGGCCATGCGATTTTTTCCCTGCTTTCAACCATTTTGTCATGAGCGAATGATCCTGCGTCAAAAGCTCGAGCTTTTGCTTCCGAAAGCGGTACAGGCGGCTGTCTCCCACATGCGCGTAAATAATCGCGTTGTCTGCCCACACTAAACAACAAAGCGTTGTCCCCATCCCCTGGAGGGAGGCCTCTTCTTGACTGAGCTGATACACCCACGCGTTGGCCTTCTCAATCGCTCCCTTCAACGCGATCACGAGAGTCAAAGGGTCGGATGGCTCGATCTTTTTCATCGTATTCGCAAGGAGCTCAATTGTCTCTCGCGCCGCCACTTCGCCCGCTTGATGCCCTCCCATTCCATCTGCAAGGGCAAAAAAACCAATCTCCGGAATCGAGGTCCAAACGTCTTCATTGTTCGGCCGAGCGAGCCCAATATCTGATAACCCAAAGGCCGAAAACTTCATAGTCCGCTTGTAAAGCCCCCAAAGAGATAGAGATTGATCACGCTGATGGCATTGAACGTGCTGTGAAGCACAATGGGCGCTAAAAGAGAGCCCTGTTTCTCATACAAAAACCCGAGGAAGAGAGCCAGCACAAAGAGAGAGAGAATGATCGAGATATTGCCCAGACCTTGGCCTGAAGCGTAGTGAAATAAAGAAAAACAGGCCGAGGTGACGAGGATGGCATGCTTGGGCCCCACATGTTTGCGAATGTAGCTTTGCAAAAGGCCGCGAAACAGGAGCTCTTCAATCAGCGGCGCAAAGACAATAATCGACAAGATCGCCATGATAAAAAGAGGAGGGTTGCTGAAGGTCGATTTTAAGAACTTCACCGCGATTTGCTCGGGAATCTTGGGCAGATGGAAGATTTTGATCACTATCATCTCGAGAAACTGGCTTAAAAAAAGGACGAGCGGAAAGGCCATCATCCACGCGTAAAAGGCCGCCCATACATCCTCTATCAGAGGATGTTTTTCCCTGAGCAAAATGCCCCTGGAAACGGTTCTTGGCAAAAGGGCCATGTAAAGGGCTAAAAAAAGAAAAATCAACAGAGAGAGGATAAAATTAATCCAACTGGAATAGGTCGCAAAGTGCAGCATCAGCTGTTTTTGAAACAGAGCGAGGATCAGTTTCACGCCTACAGCGCTAACGAAGAAATAAATCGCAAATCCCCCGATCAGATGCAACAGATTGATCGGAACGGGCCATGGGGGAGGGTTGAATTGAAAAAAACCTCGGCGGCCCCCGACAAAGAGCAGCAAAAGAGCCAGGATTCCAAAGGCGAGAACCGCGGTTGTCTCGGAACTCATCGACTTTTCGCCAACAGGACGTAGTCCGTAATGCGGCTTGCAATTTCTTTAATCAACCCGACGTGGGCAATGCCCATAGGAGTTTTGCGAAACCCTTCGGTTCCCCAAACATCCACAGCATAATCGGCGGGGATCAATGTTTTTGGAACAAAATAGCTGTCTCGAATCATTTCCTGCAGAACAATCCTCGGATTTTCGGGGCGTAAATCGATGACGCGGATACGCACGGACATATTGAGATTCGAAGAGGCCTCTTGGAGGGAAATGCCTTTTGTTTGCACGGGCGCAAATTCGTGTTCAACCAGTTCTAAAAAGGCGACAAATTCTTCTCCTTGGAATTCCCGTTTCATCCAAGAGAGATCGCCGCCAAATGGATTTTCGGTAAAAGGAGATTCTTCTTGTCCGTGGACATACACGGCGCCTGATGCAGCGACTTGGCTCATCACACCTTGGGTCATTTCATCGGAAAGGCTCCAAGATACGTCAAAGGAAGTTGTGTCGATCATGGATGCGATCGCAACTGTCGGTTTGGCTCTGCCGTCTTCATGAAAGCGGCTCCATAATTCAGTTTCACTTCTTGCGCAGCTCATGGCAGCTGCAGCCAACACAAGTAACGAGATCCTTCGCATGCATTCCTCCAGAAAAACTTAACTATACATCGAATCAAAAATTAGGGGAAGATGATTCTTGCAAAATAGATGCGCTGTAGGGGATGAGTTGCAATGTGGTTAGCAAGGGACCTTTTGTGTTCCATTGCCAATCGTCGGCTGTATTCACGACGCTTTGCCAATTGCCTTTCGGCAAGGGGAGCGTAACGGTTTGAGCGCTTGCGTTGAATGCAATATAAAGAGAAGGCGCCGCTTTGAGTTGATAGGCGACTCCATGCGAATGCGCATCCCAATTGGTGAACCAATTCACTTCAGCGTCCACGAGAAATTGCGTGTGTCTTAAAGCGGGATGTTGTTTGCGAAAGGCGATGAGAGAGGACAAGAAGAGGAGTTTTTTTTCATCCTGTTGATTCCAGAGAAACCAGTTGAGTTCATTGTCTTGGCCGTACGGATTGTTGTTGCCATAGCGGGTATGTCCATATTCATCGCCCATGAAGAGCATGGGAATCCCTTGCGCTACAAAAAGGGCTAAGAGGAAATTGCGCATCTGCCTTTCTCGCAGAGCCAGAATGGCCGGATCTTTTGTTTCCCCTTCAACGCCGCAGTTCCAGCTGTCGTTTTGATTGTTGCCATCCCGATTCTCTTCTCCATTTTCGAGATTGTGCTTGGATTGATAGCTCACGAGATCGCGCAAAGTGTATCCATCGTGCGCGGTGATGAAATTGACGCTGCTTAAGGGAGTTTTTGAGGAGGCGTAGATCATCTCGCTGCCGCATTGCACGCTGGCAAAAGAGCCCGCGTGTCCTGCATCTCCTTTGAGAAAGCGGCGCACTGTATCGCGATAGTGTCCGTTCCATTCTGACCAAGGGCCCCATTTGGGAAAGGATCCCAATTGATACAGCCCCGCAGCATCCCAGGCCTCTGCAATCCACTTCACTTTCTTTAAGACGGGATCTTGATTCATGAGATCTAATAGGGGAGGGTGGGAGAGAGGAAGGCCTTTTGGATCGCGCGTGAAGATGGAGGCGAGATCAAAGCGGAATCCATCCACATGCATCTCTTCGACCCAATAGCGCAGTGAATCGAGGATGAAGCGCGATACAGCCGGATGGTTGGCGTTGACGGTATTCCAACACCCCGTATAGTTCATGTAGTGTCCATCAGGAGATAAAATGTAGTAGACGCAATTGTCAATGCCCCGGAAATGGACATAATAGGAAAGATCGTTTTCTTCTCCCGTGTGGTTGTAGACGACGTCGAGGATCACTTCGATGCCGTTTTTATGCAGCTCGCGCACCAGCGTCTTGAATTCGGCGAGTGGATCTTTTTCTGCATACCAGGCCATAGGCGCAAAAAAGTGCAGCGTGTTGTAGCCCCAATAATTGACCAGCTTTTGCCCTGTTTTCGGATTGATTTTTTTTGTGTAAGTGGGGTCAAAGCCAAAGAGAGGCATGAGCTCAACGGCATTGATTCCCAATTTTTTCAGATGGGGGATTTTTTCAATCACGCCCAAATAGGTGCCCGGATGTTGCACCCCGCTCGAGGGATGCTTTGTAAAACCGCGCACATGCATTTCGTAGATGATCAAATCCTCTTTGCGGATGCGAGGGGGGGCATCGCCTTCCCAGTCAAATGGGGCCGGCATCGCAGCCACCGCACGCAGGTTGCGAACGAGCTTGGCTCTTGGGTCGATGAGCCACGCGTCTGGCTTGTACAGATGGTCCTTGGGGCCGTCGCATCGATAGGCATATTCGAGATTTTCGGGTAGACCCTCGATCCCCACATGCCAGACGTCCCCTGTTTTTTGCAGGGGGATTTCTTTAATGGGATGCCCATTTTGAAAGAGCCCGAGCGTCACTTTTTCCGCATGAGCCGAAAAAAGGGCGAAATTGGCCATCCCGTTTTGCATGGAAAAACCAAGCGGATGGGGAACGCCAATTGTAATTTTCAAATATCTTATACCTGTTTCTTTCTTTAAGCTTGATCTTTAGTTTAGTTTCAACTAAAATAATTTTACCCTAAATTGTGTTTTGAGCAAAAACCTGGGATTATTCAGGGGGGCGAAGAATTCCCTTGCGTCTAAGGGCTGTAAAGATTTATAAAAGTTTCTGCTCAAGATGCAAATGTATACATTTAAAAAAATCCATTAGGAGGAATCGAATGTCCTATGAAAACGCCAAAGCGAATCTTCGGGAGTTTGGCAAGGAGCTAAACCTGGAGGGTTTAGATTTCGACGAAAACAACACCTGTATTCTCGGGATCGACAACACTTTTTCGCTGCACATAACTTATGAACCGAACTCAGATCGGCTGTATCTGTATTCACCTATTCTTGATGGCCTTCCCAAAGATGACAAAATCCGGCTAAAACTCTATGAGAGGCTTCTCGAGGGGTCGATGTTGGGCGGTCAGATGGCTGGCGGCGGTATAGGCGTGGCTCCGAAAGAAGAGCTGATTTTGATGCACTGTGTCCTTGACATGGGTCTTGGGGTGGATGCGGCTGCGTTGCGCCGATTTGCTCCTCTTTTTGTTGAGACTGTAGAAAAGTGGCGCGCGATGGTCGGCAAAATCATAGCGGGCGAGGATCCAGGGCCGTTCCAATTCCCTGTTCCTCCTCCCAATCAAGCGGCGAGCTTTGGTGGCAGCAAACCTGGCGGCGATCGCTATATCAAGATCTAAGAAAGGCAAGGGGGGAGATCGATTTCTCCCTCTTCCTTAATCAACCTCGGGAAGGCTTAAACTTTTTTCATCTAGGGCTTTTTGTACTTGTTTGAGGCTGCTCATGACAGTGGAGTGGTCGCGATGGAACAGCGTTCCGATTTTTTGGAGCGGCAGTCTTAATTTTTCCCGACAATAATACATGGCGATCTGTCTGGGTAGGGCCATGGAGCGCATTTGCGATTTGCCCAAAATGTCTTCTGTTGTGATGCCGTAGTGGGCCGCGACTTTTTTGACGATCTTTTCAAAGGTGAGGGCATTTTCTGAGTGTCTGGCCAGCCAGTCTTTGAGGTGGTGTTCTGCGAGGGGAATATTGAGAACATCGGTTTTAGAGCGCAGCAGCAAGACTTGCAGAGCGGCTGTCGCTTCGTGGGGAAATTTTTGCGCTAGAAACGAGATGAGCTCCTCGGAGAGGGCGATGTTCCACATTTGGGCTTTCTTGCGCAATAGGGTGGTTTGTTGGGTGGCTCCCACCTCGAGCGATAGGCCCCACTCGAACCGGCTAATCAGGCGAGGTTCCATTTCTGGAAGCTGAGCGGGGGGAACAGGGGCGCTGATGAGAATGGGTTTTCCTTGCGTGTGCAAGGTGTTGAACGTGTGGAAAAACTCTTCTTGAGTGGCCGATTTCTTGGAAAAGATATGGATGTCATCGATGATGAGCGCGTCCATGTCTCGGTACGCTTTGCGAAAAGATTGCATCTGACCTAATCGAATGGCTTGCACCACGTGATCTGTAAATGTTTCTGCTCGGATGAAGAAGACCCGCTTGCCCATTTTTTGAAGATGGTGGGCGGCGGCTTGGAGCAGATGTGTTTTGCCCACACCTTTTGCGCCAAATAGAAAGATGGGGTTGAAGGAAACGGGATCTTGGAGGAGTTGATAGACGATCTGATTTTTCTCTGACGGGATGAAATGGTCAAAAGTCATTTCTGGATCGAGCCGGTCTGGGTCGAACGAGAGTGGCGGCGCCTCTTTTTTTTCTTTATTTTTTTTGTCGGTGTTGTTGAGGTGGACTTTGATCGGCCTGTGATTGGCGTTGGCAAACCCTTTCAGTTTGGGGCGCACATGCTCTTCAAACCAACTGGCCTGGAAAGAATCTTCGGTTTCGAGGTAGATGTTGGCGGCGTCAAAACGGGTGAGTTTTGGGATCCATTTTTGTACCCTTTCGGATCCCAGTTCCTGCTCTAATTCAGCGAGAAACTCATTCCATTCTTTCATGCCTTTTTCGGGGCTGCCGGCTGCATTTTCTTGGTCAACCATACTTGCTGAGCGATCCCTAAGAGGGTCGACAGCATGAAGTAGATATTGAGCCCAGATGGGAAGTTATAAAACATCACCATGAAGAGTACGGCCATCATGTTGCCGGTCATCTTTTGTTGCTTTTGGGCGTCGGTCATCTTGCTTGGATCTTGGGGCATTTTTGCTGTGAGCTTCTGTTGTAAAAACATGGAGAGTCCCATCAAGATCGGCAGGAGATGGAATTCATTGCCGATGAACCAAAGGGGCTGTCCCCAGGTAAATAAAATATCGGGCGCAGACAAATCGTCGATCCATCCGGGAATAAAGATGGCTCCGCGCAAGGGGAAACTCGATTTCAACAGATAAAACATCCCAATTAAAAAGGGCATTTGGAGGAGCACGGGAAAGCAGCCTGTCAAAGGATTAATGCCCGATTGGCGATAGAAGTTCATCACCTCGATCTGCGCTTTTTTAGGATCTTTTTTATGTTTTTCCTGGATTGCTTTGATTTTGGGCGCCATTTCCTGCATGCGGAGCGAAGAGCGGATCGACCAGTTGTTCAAAGGGTACATCATGGCTCTTAAGGCGATGGTGAGGAGAACGATGGAGAGGGCCCATGAACGGGTGATGGTGTGGAAAATTTCCATCAGCCAAAACAGGAATTTTGAAAAGGGCTGAGAGATAAACGAAAACCAGCCTTGAATGCTCAAGGCGGACACATATTCAGGGTTATAATTTTTGAGCGGTTCATCGTACAGGGCGTCGAGCTCTTTTAAGAGAGAATTGTCATAGGGCCCTGCCATGATCCGAAAAGGGGTAGAACCGCTTTTCAGGGGCAAAAAGGTGGCATATCCTGGGTAATCGGCGGCCCGATACAGGTTATAGGCGGGATCGATCAATGTCAAACGGGTGGGCGCGAGGTTCCCATCGATTTGCACGGCTTTGTAGCCAGGATTCAGTGGGGTCAACGGATCCATGATGAGTCCCAAAAAGCCGTTGCAGTTGCTGATCCAGTTGGGGGCGATCTGCGCAGATTGAGTGGGCCCTTTTTTGGGCAAATCGATCGTATCTACATCAGATGTTTTATTCTTGGTCACCTGGAGGCGCAGAATGGGGCTATAGGAATTGCTGACGATTTCTACATCGGGTACGCCTGATGTGAGCCACAGCCCTTTTGGATCGCCATCGACCCGCACATCCAAATTGAAGCAGTAGGGGCCATTGCGTTCGGCGGGGATGGTGTAGGTCTTCGTAATTTGCGCCTGGCCGACCGAGCCTTGGAATTCGATCAAATTGGGTTCAAAACGGGTGACTCGATAACTGGCGTTGGCAATGCTTGGATCTTCTCCCACGACATTCAGCGCGTAGTATTCTGCAGAGAGGGTGTTGCCATTGATGCCGCGCCGGAGCAGGGGATAGTATCCGCCGAGTTTTCCTTCTGAAACGGTGTTCCCGTTGGGGGTTTGATAGGGATGGAGGGGAAAGCGGGCATTTTGAGGAGATGTGCGCACGATTTCTCGGTCGAAATCGATCTCTTTCACATAGCTGTCTGGGCTGGTGCCGATCAGCGGCAAATTGATCTCGGCCAGCGCCCCGCCGCGGCTGGAGAAGACGAGCTGCTGGTACTCATTTTCGAGCACATAAAAGGTCTCGCTATCCGAGGTGGTGATAGGAGTTCTTTGAGCGACTACATCTTTAGGGGGGGCTTCTGCTTGAACCACTTTTTCTTGAACGGCCGGTTTGGGGGGCTCGTTTTTCTGAAAAAAGAGCTGTACACCAAAAAAGGCGACGCTCACACACAGCATGAACAGAAGGGTACGCTTATCCATGGACCTCTCAATACTAATTGATGAAGGTTACCACAAATCAGAAAAGGGTGCAAATTTTATATCCTTCCGTAACCTGTCAGAGACCCATCGCATCGCCATGCGGTTTTGGTTGAAGGCTGCGTCTACAATGTCCTCATCGTCCTGATACTTCGGGGAAGTAAAGGCTAATGCAAGGCCATTGAGTTTGACCGCTGCGAGGACCCCGTCTCTATTCCCCGCTATAGTGGCTTGTAGGCATTGGACCACCGCTTCCGTATGTTCCGCTTTTGCGAGCGCATGAGCGCAAGCGTCGGGTTTGGGTAAGTCGATCGCTGTGCATTCCTCTCTAGAAAGAAGGGATTTTTCAGGGATTGAAGACACGCTAGATGGGACCATTTCATGGGATTCGGCAAGCCACTGGACGGCAGATTGCCAGTCGCCTTTGATGTGTGGCTTCGAATGGATTTCCCTGAGTAGGCGCTGCAATGCATTGCCACCATTGAGGTGGTACAGTTGCGTTGGATAATGTGGATATTCCCATGTATGTGCAGACCACTCTGTCCAATCTGTTCCCCGCCAAACTGTTTTGAGTCCCACATCCACAACCCAGAGGGCGGATGTTTGGGTAAATAAGAAGCAGTGATAGAGATATTGATTGGTTTCGTTTTCTGCTCTTTCGATCCTTGGGATGACCGAATCCAAAATGATGAGGTGCTCGCAATCTTGGGTGATCCCTTTCTTAACTAACGCAAGTTGTAACTCGGAGTCAAAGAGCTCTTGAGCGATTGCGCGAGCGACCTGGGCATAGTAGTGACATTGTACGCCTATTGTCTTTCTGGCTCCAAAAACGAGCTCTTGCAATAAAGTAAACTGTTGTTGTGTTAAAACTTGATCGGGAGCGGAAGGATATTGAGTCCTCAACGTCCGTTTCGCTTCTTCAGTGAGACGGAATAGCCTGGGTCCAGTGCCCGTATGCCGCGTAATTTTGGGTTGGCCGCCCTCCGTAAATACGAGGTTGAGTAGCGGCTCACCTTCTTCGTTGCGTTGAGAAGGGTCGCCCGGTAAATAGGGGATAGCGAGTGTTGTGGGATTGCATTGCATCCCTTGTCCCATTAATGACATATCATTATTCCAATAAATTATTTTTTAAATATTTTATCATAACAATTGTTTTTTGTATTTTAAAAAAATGGTTGTTAGTGTAAAATTATTGTTTTAGTTTTTAACAAGGTTGTGTAAATATGATGTCGTGTATTGCAAGTTGTGTATCTCCCATTGGCGATTGTTTAAAATCGATATGTGGATACTTTTATCCCATTAAAAAACCTGCGCCGGGTTCAGAGGAAAAGCGTACTGCGGTCGTGGCTCACGCGAGTATAACGCCTCCTGTTACTTCTTCCCAGCTCAACGCATTGGCCAACAGGGATGGTTATGTTTGGTTTTACGATGGCAAGAATAAGCTTACAGCATTTATGGGGAATTTCTACCTCGATCCCGTTACCATGACTATCCATGGACAAAAAGTGACCTTCCAAACAGCCGAAGCGGCATTTCAATATGGAAGGTATGCCCATCTCGATCGCCGAGATATTTTGGTTGCGTTTACAGACGCGAAAACAGGCGATGCTGCCTTAGCGCTTAAAGAGACATATAAGGCTGCGGGGGCAGATCCACATTGGATCAAGGGAGGCCAAAATATACGGTGGATGCGGCAGGTTCTTGCATCGAAATTTAAACCTGGTTCTAAACTCGCAGGACAACTCTTGGATACAGGCTCAGCTTATCTAGTGGAACACAATGAAAGGAAAGGGAGAGATACTTTTTGGTCTGACGATCATGATGGTACCGGCGAAAACATGCTTGGACAACTTCTCATGGAGCGTCGAGGAACTTTGGGTGGAAAGGGGATAGTGGTAAAGCCACCCACGCTAAACGCCGCCCTCTATGGAGGAGCTCCCGTGCAGCCGCGAGTACGCTCCGAGGGTGTGATTCACAGAACCCATGCAGCAGCTGCACCTCTGTTCCGAATGTGCGCTGAGTGCCACACTCGACCAGTCTATGTGACTGGCAATACGATATACGCTTTTTGTAGCAGAGGCTGTGGGCGCGCCCCAGGAGGCCCTATCCCTCCAAAAATCGCTCAACCTGGGGACACATGTGTCTACCCAGGTTGTTCACGGAGCGTTTGGGTAGATTCGACAACTGAGATCCCCAGTCCATTTTGCGGCAAGGGCCACCGGGACGCATATCCCAACAGAGGACTTAAGTGATCTTGCTTACTCTTCGCGAGTTTGCTGCATTTTCGCCTCGAGCGCATTGATGAACTGCGCGAATACAGGTGTGGCGCGCAAGTTGTCGAGCCAATCGTCTTCGAGCAATTCGTCAATGGAGGGCAAAGCGCGAGCTTGCAGCGATTTATGGATCAGCTCCATCGCCTCGTAGGTGCGCCCCAGGATCGAATAGAGACAGGCAAGGGCATAGTAGGCCCCTTCGTTGCCAAGCGTTCCCGCTTTCGTAATCTTTGTTTCAGCATCCATATACAGCTGATGCATGAAATCGGTGTCGAGCGTGTGATGCGCTAAATGAATGAGACAGCCTCCCCAGTCGAGAAAGGCCTGGTCGTTCTCCTCATTTTCTCGAACGCTTAAGCGATAGAAATGGATCGCCCGACGATAGTATTCCGCTTCCCCCGCAATCGAACCCAATTCGACATAACATTGCGCTGTCTTGTGATGGATGCCAGGAAAATCGGGCTCAATGAGCAGCACATGAGAGAAAAGCTCAATCGCTCGAATAAAATGAGACTCTTCATCCGAAAAATGACCCAGCGATTCTAATGCGCATGCATAGCCATAAAGCCATTTGGGATGATGCAGAAGGGCGCTCTTATGGCTTTCCAGAAGCAGCTCGAACAAGAGAATCGACTGTTCCAGCGCGGGCAGATCATCGAGAATCTCACTAAAATCCAAAAGACAGCAAGCTGCATCATAGAGAAGCACCGGACAGGCAGGCTTCAGATCCATCGCCTTCGACAGAAAGCGGCTCGCCCTCTCGATCAGATCTTCATCTTGCGTCAATTCGGCATAGGCCTTGTGCACAAGGCCGAGCGCATGCCACAGTTCCGGATCGCTTCGGTCGATCGAAAGCCCATACTGCAGCTTCTCAATCGCCATCTCATAATAATCGACATCCTCATAGTATTGCCCAAAGGCCATGAGGCAAATGCCGTAGGCGTGCCAAAGATCGGGATCATCGGGAAAACGGTCGCTCGCTTTGATCGCTTTATGCTCCGCCTCAACAATTAGATCGAGCCGGTTGGTCACCATCCCCAAGATCGATAGACTCTCAATCCACTGACTCACAATCAGCGGATTCTCTTTGTCCAATTGCGCTGCGCGCGCGCATTTTTCAATGGCCAGGCGCAGCGATTTCGCATCGCGGTTGTGTTTGCCAGATTCCCCCAATAGCTGCCCCCAGCCCAACCACACCTCAGGATCAGAAGGGGACATCTTCGAGGCCATCGTATAGCCTTCTACCGCTTTTGTCACATAATGCTCGTCCAGCGTGTTGATGTAGAGCTGCGCATACCCTTCCGCAAGAGAAACCCAGCCATCAAAATATTGCGGAGAGCTCTCTACAGCCTTTTGGAGATACTCAATCGATTGAAGATACAGACGCGAATCATTGATGAGGAGACCCATCTCTAAATAGGCCTTGCCGCAATCATTCCAAAATTCGGGCGACGGCTTGTCTTGAAAATTCTTCGACGTTTGGAACGACTCGATCGCCAAACGAACGTCGAGCGCCTCCCCAGAATGCTGCGCAATCTCGGTCCATGCAATCCCATAGTCCCAATAGAGCTCAGCTAAAATCTCCTTGGGCTGGCCTTGCGAATGCTCCTGCGCCTTTTGATACTTATCCCGCGCATCTAAGAGAAAATGGTGCTCCTCATGAAACCGCCCCAACTGCAAAAGAACATTGCCCCAAGCAAGCCACGCATCAAAATAGTCGGGCTTTAAACGGGTCGCCACCTTAAAATTTTTCCCCGCTAGCAGAAGAGCTTTTTCTTTCCCCTCTTCAGACCCATATTCAAAAAAGGCAAGACCCTGCCGATACCAAACTTGCGGATTGTGCGGATCGAGATTCGAAGAGGCCTCAAAACAGGATAGCGCCCTCAAATTGCCCTGCAAAAGCGCCATCTCCCCTTCCGCTAAATACCGAAGCGCCAACTCTTTTTTTTGCTCTTCCGGTAAATGATCTCCCTCGATCGCCTCTCTCGGCATCGCCGATGCAGCCACCGCTTTCCGAGGAAAGAAGCGGGCAAACATCCTTCTTAAAGGTGTGGGGGTTTGTACGGTCATATCTTATCCGTTGGACAAAGCAGCGGATTATAGTTAAGCCCCCTTTTTTTGCCCAGCCATGTTCCCATCTGTTTGGTTTTGAATATATTGCGATAAGAAAAATCGATTCAATTTTAAATTATTTTTTTTGGGGAGTTCATCTAAAAAATAAAGTGCGATGGGAATTTTAAATTTAGGCAAATAGTCTTTCAAACGGGCCTGCATTTCGGCTAAAGAGAAGCGGTTTTTGGCGGCAATGACGGCCACGGGTCTGTGGCCCCATTCTGGGTCTGGGGTTGGGATGACGGCTGCCTCGAGGACTTCGGGGAAAGTGAGGAGATATCGCTCGATTTCTTCGGGCTGGATGTTTTCGCCGCCCGAGATGAACATCCAATCTTTGCGGCCTAAAATCGTCAGTTTGCCATTTACGTAGGCCCCGAGGTCTTTGGTGGGGAACCAACCTGTTTGGGGCTTTTCGCCCCAATAGCCCTGAAAGAGGGAGGGCCCTTGGACCCAGATTTCTCCATCCTCTGCCAGTTTGAGTTCTCGGTTGGACAAGAGGCTACCATCGAGGGTCACCATCGAGGCCATTTCGGTGAGTCCATAGGTCGTGTGGACGGGGAGATGTGGCGGGTAGGATCCGATCGGCGCTCCGCCTAAGAGGAGGCAACGGAGTTTTGGGTAAATGGGGGTCGATCGATACAGCTGCGTCGGGACGTAAGAGAGGTGGGTGATGTGGGGGCTGTCATCGATGACGACGGTGGCCCTTGCCAGAATACAGCGGATTAAAATGCCGATTCCGCCGACATGATACAGGGGCAAGGAGAGCTTCCATTGATCGCCCGCTTTCAAGTTGAGGGCCGCCACCGCGCTCTCTGCATTCGCGATCAGATTTTGCATGCTGAGAATGGCGATCTTTGGCTCGGCTGTAGAGCCAGAGGTTTGCAAAAGCACCGTTTTGGCGGGGCCGGATATTTCGGGCATTTGTCTGGGCAAGCGGGGATTGCGGGCTTGAAATGAGCGCTCTTTGCGCCAGGCGGAAAACATTTGCAAAATGGGGAGTTCGTCAACGAGTCGGTCTAGGTCGGCGAACGTCCATGCGTGGTCTTTGGACAAAAGGGCTAACTGGTTGGGCGCATCGCGTGCAGCCTCTTTTAAAGGACACGACATAACCGATCCATGTTGAGAAGGGGCTCTTCTTTGTTCCAAGCAAACACGCCGGCAGAGGATTGGATGGGATGCGCCAGCAGATCCTCCTCGAAGACGGTGTCGAGTCCAATCGGCAATCTATTTCTCGCTAAGTTCGCAATGTGAAGTAAACCGAGGCCCGATTCGTAAGCGGAGCTGAGCACGAGGTTCAAATGGGTTTTCGGCGCTCCTCCTACAATCGTCGGTTTGACGACAATCGTTTTGAGACTCGGGATTTGCGACCAGTCGGTGTCAATGGATTCATCGAGCGCAATGGGGAATCGGGTGATGCGAGAGAATTCTCGCAATTCCGGGACTGTTTTTACGGGCTCTTCTAAGTAGTCGAAATCACCCGGTTGAAAATGGCTGGCGAACTCGAGAGCCTCATCCAAGCTCCAGGCGCGGTTGCAATCAAGGCGCACATGAGGGCCTTTGTGTTCTTTGGCAAAGCGAATGGCCTCTTGTAATGGCAGATGGCCTAATTTTAATTTCCATGCGGGAAACCCTGGTTTTGGCCCGAGTGAGCACAAACGGAGGCGGACCGATTGCAAGGGTCTTTGGGCGGAGGCGATGCCAAAGCGCACAGAGGGGAGGCTCGGGGATGCGCCGTTTAATATCCACTCGGTCACCTCTTTTTCGGCCTCTTGGAGCGTCTCTTTGCTGAAGCCGGGCAGCGGCGCAATTTCGCCAAACAGGTCGTCCCATTGAAGAATGAGCCCCTCTCTTTTTGGCAATTGATACCGAAACAGTTTTTTTACCATAGGTTCACCATCATACAAAACACCGCGGTGTAGAGGATCAGCAACAGGGCTGTTTGCGGCAATACAGGAACCAGGTCTTTTCGAAACACTTTCTGAATGGGCATGAGCGCCGGCAAAGCAATCACAGAAGCGAAGAGGAGGGCGCGAGAATAGCCAAAGCCGAACACGAGCCAAAAGGGGACAGAAATCGCGAGCAATAGAGCGGCGATGTATTCACACTGCCCAAACGTGTGGCCGAATCTTGCGACAAGCGTCATTTTTTTGGCAGCGCGGTCGCTCTCTTCATCGCGCAAATTGTTGGCGATGAGAATGGCGCACGATAACAGAGCGGGAGCTAAACTGGCCACAAATACGGACCACGTGCAGGCGCCTGTTTGTAAATAGTAGGTGCCGCAGGTGGCAATGGGTCCAAAAAAGAGAAAGACAAACACTTCGCCGAGGCCGATATAGCCAAGCGGTTTAGGTCCGCCCGTATACAAAATGCCGAGCGCTACGCAGAGTGGAGCGACCAAAAAACTCCAAAAGCCGGCGAGGATCATGAGGGGCAATGCAAACAAAAGAGCCAAGCCAAACACCACGAGAGTCGCACTCCACATGGTTTGAGGGGAGATCCAGCCTTGTTGCACGGCTCTTTGGGGGCCGAGCCGTTGGGCGGTGTCGGCGCCTTTGATGAAATCGAAATAGTCGTTGGCGTAATTTGCGCCCACCTGAATCAATAAAGCAAACAAGAGAGTGAGAACCAAGTTCGTTACATTCAATCGGGGAGCCATAGAGGCGCCGATCCAAACAGGGCTCAATGAAGCGATCCATGTTTTGGGGCGGCTCGCTAGGAACAGTGTCTTAAGGACGTTTGGGGAATTTGTGGAAATTGGGTTTGCGTTTTTCGTTAAAGGCATTTCGTCCCTCCTGGCCTTCTTCTGACATGTAATAGAGCATGGTGGCGTTGCCAGCGAGCTCTTGGAGCCCTGCTTGGCCGTCGCAATCGGCGTTGAGCGCAGCTTTTAAGCACCGGATGGCAATGGGTGAAAGCTGCAAAATTTCGCGTGCCCATTGGATGGTCGTTTCTTCTAACTTTTCATAAGGGACTACGCAGTTGACGAGGCCCATTTGGAGCGCCTGTTCGGCATTGTATTGGCGGCATAAGAACCAAATTTCGCGCGCCTTTTTTTGACCGACGATGCGCGCCAAGAAGCTTGCGCCAAACCCGCCGTCAAATGAGCCGACTCTGGGGCCTGTTTGGCCGAAAATGGCGTTCTCAGCGGCGATGCTGAGATCGCAGACCACATGTAGCACATGGCCGCCGCCCACAGCATAGCCTGCGATCATGGCGATGATCGGTTTGGGGCATGAGCGCATCTCTCTTTGAAAATCGAGCACATTGAGTCGGTGGACGCCGTGCAGATCGGCATATCCGGCGTTGCCCCGAATTTTTTGATCGCCGCCCGAACAGAAGGCCTCTTTGCCCTCGCCGGTCAAGATGATGACGCCGATGGTGCTGTCGTTGCGCGCATCATTGAGCGCATGGCGCATTTCTTCGACTGTGTGTGGGCGAAAGGCGTTGCGCACTTCGGGGCGGTTGATGGTGATTTTTGCGATCCCCTCTATTTTGTGGTATTTGATGTCTGTGTAGGCGCCGTAAGGAATCCAGGGGGTCATGGTTCAACTCGGGTTCGAATGATTTCGGCCACGGCTTTTGGGTTTTCCAAATGGATCATGTGTCCAGCATGGGGGATCACGATGGAGCGTTGGTAGAGGGCGCGGAATTTTTCATCTCGCTCTCCGACGAGCACGCCATCTAACTCAAGGCGCTCTTGTTTCGCTAAACTGTAGTGCATAAGCGCTCGAGCGACTCCCTCAACATTTTGATTGCGCCGTGTGGCAAAATCGGGTTGGTAAGGTTTAAAAATGGATTGATCGTACCAACGTTTTAAAAACTCGTCAATAGGAAGCTCCAGCAACAACCGGGCCCATTCGAGATCGCTTTGCCACCTGGCCTGTTTTTCCTCTAACGTATTTAAGCCGGGATGGGTCGAAAGCAAAGTGAGGCTTCGCGCGCGATGGCGAAACAATTGCAGGGCAATCCGACCGCCCAGCGAATAACCGACGAGGTGGAATTGGGGCAAATCGATCGACCATTCGGGTTCGAACGGTGAATCGCCGTGACCTGGCAAATCGATTCCAATGCAGGTGTGATCGGGCAGGTGAGAGCAAACGGGGATCCAATCTTCGGCTCGTCCGAGAAGACCGTGTAGGAATACGATGGGGATGCCTTTGCCTGTATTCAATTTTTTGCTAGTCAACATCTTGCGAACAGTGTACACTCCCCACCCAACATTTGCAAAAGGAGATTGAATGTCGAAGTGGGCGATTGTGTGTTTGTGGATTTGTGTAGGTGTGTATGCGAAATGTTGTCCTCCCATCATGTTGTTTAGTGGGAGCTCGAATACGGAGTTGACGCAGGCGGTCGCCGATTGCTTAGGGGTGCAGATGCAAAAAGCGATTGTCGACAAGTTCAATGATGGGGAGATTCAGATTCGGATTTTAGAGAACGTGCGGGGTTGCGATGTATTTGTCATGCAGTCGATCTGTGTGAGCGAAGAATCGACGGTCAACGACAATTTGATGGAGCTGTATTTAATGATTCGGGCGATGAAGCGCTCCTCTGCTCAAAGTGTGACTGCGATCATTCCCTATTATGGGTACGCAAGGCAAGATCGGAAGATGAGGGGGCGGGTGCCGATTTCGGCCTCTGATGTGGCGATGCTGCTGGAAGTGGCTGGCGCCGATCACGTCGTCGCGATCGATTTGCATTGTGGGCAAATCCAAGGTTTTTTCCATCATACGCCTGTGGACAATCTGTTTGCTTCGACGATTTTTGTCCCTTACATTGCTCGCCTTGGGCTGTATGATCCGGTGATTGTCTCTCCGGATGCTGGCGGAGTGGAGCGAGCGAAAACGTTCATTGAGGGTCTGCAAACGCTTGGCATCTCCTCGAAAATGGCTGTTATTGTGAAGCAGCGGGCGGAAGCGGGCGTGGTCGAGACGATGAACTTAGTGGGCAAGGTGCGTGGGAGCGATGTGGTGATTGTCGATGATATTTGCGATACGGCGGGGACCCTTGTGAAAGCGGCTGGGGAGCTCAAGGAGCACGGCGCGCGCAGGGTTTTTGCCTGCATTACGCATCCCTTGTTGTCGGGACCTGCAGTGATGCGGATTGAGCAATCGTGCCTAGAAGAGCTGATCGTGACCGATACGATCCCATTCAGAGGGGAAGTGCCGTCCAATATCAAGCAGCTCAGCGTGGCGCCTCTACTCGCGAGCGCGATCACCTTGATTGTCAATGGGGAGTCTTTGTCCAACTTGTTTAGGTATAACCAATAAGGAAAGACGAGGAAGCGTAGAATGAAGCTCAAAAAAGGTGCTGGGATTCGCAAAAGCGATCCTACAGAAGAATTATTGAACGAAGAGTTGATCGGGCGCGCAATTTGGGGATGTCTCAAAAATGGGGATTCAGAAGGCGTGATTGAAGTGATCCGTATCTACTTGGAAGCTGTGAATAAAACGCAGATTGCCAAAGAAAGCGAAATGGCTAGGTCCACAATGTATCATACTTTGAAGAGTAAAAACCCTACTGTGAGAACGCTGGCTAAGCTTGTCCACGCCTGTATTTAAATATTCTACTCTTCTCCATTCAAGAACTCAGAGATAGGCTCGGATGACATGTTTTTTGATACCGGGCGTTCTCGCTCCGATCTGTGATCAGTTCGACCACCCCTGTTTGATCAAACTGCATCTCTGCAAACGACATGTAGGGGAGATCGAACATCGAGGCCGCTTTGGCAAAATGCATATCGTGGGCATTTGCCCAAAACTGTTCAAAATGGGGCGATGCGGCAATTGGCAAATGGTGGAAAATGCCTCCTCCAAAATTGTTCGAAATCAGAAGGATGGCTGGGTGTTTGGCTTTCTTTAAAAGTGGCAATGAGTTCAAATCGTAGAGCGCTGCCTGATCGCCGATGATCCCCAGCATGGGCATCTCTTCCGCAAGGCCTGCCAGAGTGGCGATATTGCCATCGATGCCGGAAAGCCCCCGATTCGCAAAAAAGCTACGCGGCTCAGAGGGAAAAAGAAAATGATCCGCGTCCCGAATCGGCATCCCATTGCCCAAGAAAATTCCGAATCCGGGCGGGAGGATTTGCCCTATCTTGCGCATCGCGTGCGCCTCTGTCCATGAACCCGTTTCCTCAAATGCAGGTTCCTCGTCGCGCCAAGAAGAGAACCACGTTGGGTCAAAGCCGCTCTCAAAGCCCTCGCAAAACTCATGGATGTCCGATTGCACTCTGCCCGTTAAAATGCGCTCCGGATCTTGCAATTCGGGTCTCGGACTCACATGGACGATTTCCGGACGCATTTTTGTGAGCCACTGAAGCACCTTTTTCGATGTCATCCGTTCCCCAAAATGGAGGACAAAATCGGGCCTCGGTTTGTCGTTATAATCAAAGTAGCGCATCTGCTCTTCCGTGGGCGTGCAGCGCGCATTCGAAAGAACGTCGGCTAAAACGGGCCACTGCAGCCTTTTGGCAAGTCGCAAAATAGGATGGATATCGCCCTGCATAGGGAGCCTGCCCACTAAAATGGCCCCGCGCGCATGGGCGGTGCGATAAGAAGCAATCGCATGGCGAGGAAACACGAGTTCCATCGGCTTCCCCTCGATCGTGCGCAAATCTGCCTTGTACAGAGGCTCGCGAAAGGGGCAGTTAACGTGCACAGGCCCCGGAGGGTTTTTCATCGAAGCAAAATAGGCTTGCGCCAGAAGCGAGCGAAAAAAGGGCTCATCCATCTCGGTCGGACAATCGGTTTGCCACCGCACAAAGGATTGAAAGATTTTGACCTGATCGCACGTTTGATTCGCGCTGCAATCGCGCAATTCATGGGGACGATCGGCCGTGAGCAGAATCAGCGGCGTGTGGCTGTGATGGGCCTCCATGATCGCCGGCAGCAAATTCCCCACAGCTGTCCCCGAAGTGACGATCACAGCAACCGGCTTTTGACACCCCTTCGCAAGCCCCAGCGCCAAAAAGCCCAGCCCGCGCTCATCATAATGGACGTGCGTTTTGGCTTTCGGGTGGCAGACTGCCGCAGACACAAGAGGCGTCGAGCGAGAGCCAGGAGCCATGCAAAAATGGACGACCCCTTGCTGCACAAGAGCGTCAATCATCCAAGATTCGATCATATAGTTTCAATTTGTGGTCGAGCTCTTCCCACTCCTCTGCCGGATCGGAACCCTCTACGATCCCTGTGCCCGAAAAAAGAGTGGCTTTTTTGCCCTCAATGATACAGGAACGGATCCCCACAATCCACTCTGAATGCTCTGGCGTCGACCAACCAATCGCCCCCCCAAAGAGCCCCCGATCAAAAGGCTCGCATTCCCGAATGAGGGAAATGGCCTTCAACGTCGGCGTGCCGCAAAGGGCAGGAGTCGGGTGCAGCGAGGTGAGAATCTCTTCATCGGTGATCGACTCTTTGAGCTCGCCCGAACATTGGCTATAAAGATGCTGCACATTGGGCGTTTGATGCACCGAAATCGGACTGAAAATAAGCGGCGCTACACACAGAGGCGAAAGGGCGCTTTGTAAATACTTTTGCACCGGCGAAAATTCGCGCAAATCCTTCGAGCTATTCAGCAGCTCAGAGCGCAATTGTTCATCGATCGCAGCCGTTTGGCCTCTCGGACGCGTTCCTGCAATCGCCTCGCTTAAGAGAGCTCTCCCTTTTCTAACGAAAAGACGCTCAGGACTCGCCCCCAAAAAACTCATCGCCTCCGATTGCGCGCAAAAAACAAAGGCCCCCCCATGCGCTTTCTCTTTCAGCGCTGCAGCGATCGCAAAAGGGTCTGGCGCTTCGGCAAGCTCGAGAATGCAAATGCGTCCCAATACCACTTTTTCTAACACCTTTCTGCGGATGAGTTGGAGCGCTTTTTCCACCCCCTCTTTCCACTCGGCAAAAGTGGGGAAAAAGGTCCTCTTCAACACTTTATATGACTGAGGAGCCGGTAGATCCATAAACTCTGGACGCGAAGAGACCTCCTTCCCTTGCGCAAAGGGGCGCCAGTGAAACGTGCAACCAGGCGGCGGGGTCTTGCCTTCTCGATCAGACCAATAAAACTTCACGACTTCTCTCCGATGTAAAGAGTGACGCTCCCGAGATTCATGGGGATCGCCTTCAATCTCCCAAACCCCGCCTCCCGCATCAATGCACAAAACGCCTTGCCCGAAGGAAAATGTTCGATCGTTTTGTTGAGATATTGATAGGCTAAGCGGTTCTTGGACACCATGCCAGCAAGACGAGGCAAAATATGCCGTAAATAAAAGAAGAAAAAAGCGCGGATCGGCTGCGGCGGCAAAGAGAACTCCAAAATCAGCGCGCGTCCTTTCTGTTTTAACACGCGATACATCTCTTTCAGCGATTTGGAAGGGTCTGTCACATTGCGGATCCCAAACGAAAACGTCGCCGCATCAAACGTCTTCTCCTTAAAGGGAAGCTGCTCAGCATCGGCCACCATGAACTGCATTTTACAAGGGATTTTTCGCTTCGCAATCTCGAGCATCTCACTCGAAAGATCAATCCCCGTAATCGAATGGATCGAGGCTTGGCTCTTGATGAGCGCCAGCGCCTGATCTCCAGTGCCCGTTGCTAAATCGAGGATTTTTAGATTTTTTTGCGGCGGTAAAAATTCGGCCACCTTGGCGCGCCAATATTGGTCCCGCCCAAATGAAATAATCCGATTCGTCCGATCATAGGTCGGCGAAATCGCATCGAACATTTGCCAAACTTTATCGCGGGATGGATCATTCATGATTGTGGCAATATGTTTACCACATTTTAATCAGAATGTACATGGAAATCTTCGCAGAACCTATCCGAGTAAAATGTTTCATCGATTTTTCGGATTATTTTGACCGATTTTTGATTTTTTTTCGGGGGGTAATATCACTTGTCCGTATATTACCCCCCGAAAAAAAATCGAAAATCGGCTCAAAAGAACCGAAAAATCGATTGAAACTTTTTACTCGGATAGGTTCAAGCCGCCGCCGAGTGATTTATAAAGTGCAATGAGCGCGAACAGTTCGGCCATTTTGCTATCGAGCTGGGTCAATTGGGCGCTGATCAACTGTTTTTCATTGTTCAGCAGATCGATCCGATTGATCAGCCCTTTCAAAAACCGCTCTCGGGTAATGGCCACTACCAATTCGTTATGCCGCACGTTTTGATCGTACTCGACACTCGATTGGGCGGTTTCCACATAGTTGCGCAAATTCTTTTCCGCATCTTGCAAGGCGCTGAGAACCGCCTGCTGATACTGAGCTGCATAATAGGCCTGTTCGGCTTGCGTAAAGTGCAAATTGCCCACCAGATTGCCCCCTTCGAAAATGGGCATGTTCACATCGGCGCCGTACGCCCATGTTCTGCTGCCCCAATTAAAGAGCTGTGGAAGCATCAGCGATTGCCACCCGCCATTGGCCAGCAAGGTGACGGTGGGGAAAAAGGAGGCGACGGCGACCCCGATATTGGCGGTTGCTTCAGCGAGTTTGCGCTCCGCGACGCGCACATCGGGCCTTCTGCGCAATAGATCGGATCTGCACCCAACCGCTACATGGTTGGGGGCCATAGGCAATGGAGCCGGCGTAAAAAGCTCTTCGACCAATGTTTCCGGAGGGCGGCCAATCAGAATAGAGAGCGTAAAAATGGCCCGGTACACCTCTGCCATCGCATCGGGCAGCGCCCCTTTCGCCGACGCCAACTGCGCTTCGATATTTTCTAAATCAAGCTGATTCGCATATCCCACATCCACCGCCATACGGATGATGGCTGCATGCTGCTCGTACAAAGCGATATTTTGCTCGAGCAGATGGGTCCTCCTTTGAAACCCGCGCAAATCGATGTAATTGCGCGCCACTTCCGCCTGCACCGAGAGCAGAATGTCATCCCTTTGCGCGATGCGGCTCTCCAGCTCAGCGACTGCCGACTCAACAGCGCGCCGGTTTTTCCCAAAAAAGTCGAGCTCCCACGAAGCGTCAAAGAGAGCATTGAAAAGATTTTGGATTTGCGGCGTTTGAATCGCAAAGGGCAGCCCCGTCGTCGTAGAGGATGTATCGGCCGGATTGCCCGCCGCTTGGCCAATCGCAAACACAGGCCCGTTTTTGCTGAAATAGGTTTTCGTCCCGTTCAGATCAAAATTGATATGCGGAAAGAGTGTCGATGCGGCGATTTGTCGTAATGCTCTTGCCCTGAGTATGTTGGCTTCAGCCGCCTGAATGTCATAGTTATATTCTGAGGCCACTTCGACATAGCGATTTAAAAGTTCATCCTGCAATTCTTCCCACCATTTTTGCGCGGGCATCGAGTTTGCGGCCTCTGTTTCCCAATGGTTAGACACGTTGATATCGGGGGTGTGGTAGTTGGGGCCGAGCATGCAGCCGGTCATCGCTAAGGCGAGCCAGAAGATCGGTTTTTTCACTGGATCCTCCTGCGGAAATAGAGGGTGGCCAGGGTTAATGTACCGCAAGCGATCAGCGCCATGGGCCAGAGTTGATCGAAGACGAAAGCGGCCGAGATGTTTTTCAAGAATAACCCCTTACATAAAATCAGCATGTAGCGCAAAGGCAATAAAAAAGTAAACGGCTGGAGCCAGTGGGGCATGTTTTCGATGGGGGTGGCATAGCCTGCCAAGAGGACGGAGGGGAGCATAAACACGAATGTGCCGAGCATTGCCTGTTGCTGTGTGGCTGAAAGCGAGGAGATGAAGAGCCCCACGCCGCTGATGGCGGTCACGAACACGGCGAGAGAGAGGAGAAACAGCACAATAGAGCCGGTGAAGGGGACTCCCAGGAAGAGAGTGCCCGCTGTCCACATGAGGATCCCTTCGCCTGCGCCGATCAAGATGCCGGGGACGATTTTCCCCACCAATATTTCAATCAGCGAGAGGGGAGAGACGAGGAGCTGATCAAATGTGCCCATTTCCCGTTCTCTTGCGACCGATTGCGAGGTGACGACGAGGCATGTGAGCATAGAGAGGGTGCCGACGAGACAGGGGATGTTGTACCAAAGGTAGATGATATTCGGATTGAACCAGGTGCGGGGCACAATCACTGCATTTTGCTGCTTGATTCTGGCCTTGGCTGTATAATCTCTATTATAATCTTGGACGATTTCTGTGGCATAACCCGATAACAGCTGCGTGGTATTTGATTTCCTTCCATCGCAGAGCAATTGAACGGCGCCCTTTTTTCCCGCATCGAGGTTGCGGGAAAATTGTTCATCGATCGAGACGACCATCAGCCCTTTTTGTTCATCGAGGAAGGAGGGGATCTCTTCCACAGCTCTCAAGTAGACGATATTTTTAAATAACGGGGACCCAATAAACCGCTGCAGCAATTCGATGGC
Source organism: Verrucomicrobiota bacterium (assembly GCA_018968815.1). Taxonomy (GTDB): domain Bacteria; phylum Chlamydiota; class Chlamydiia; order Chlamydiales; family SM23-39; genus REEB52. Next base: position 52,325 of record JAGWZL010000008.1, read on the forward strand.
TTGTTCTCCGTTGTCTCGATTCAAGACTCCGATGGTGGCATTTTTGACATCGAGGGTGGCGGCATACGCGAAGATGACGAGTTGGATGATCGGGGGCAAGATAATCGAAATACGGCTGCGCGGATCTTTCAACACGATGAGAAGCTCTTTCCAGATCAATTTGAATACGCGCATCAGTCGAGCCTCTTGATGAGTTTACGGGAGATGGCAAAGAACAGAAGAGCGCTGATGAAGAGCATGATGCCCACATTTTTCCAGATGAGGGTCCAGACATTGCCGGTGAGGAAAAGAGTTTGCAGGCATTGGACGAAATAGCGTGCGGGGAGAAAGTAGGTGAGGAACTGAATCCAATACGGCATGCTCGGAATTTCGAAGAGAAAGCCCGACAGCATATAGGCTGGCAAAAAGCCGATGATGATCGAAATTTGCGACGCGACGATTTGGATTTTGGAGAGCAATGAAATGAGGAGTCCCGTTCCTAAAGCGCAGATGAGAAAAGAGGAGGAGACGAGGAAGAGGAGCCAAAGGGAGCCGCGCAAGGGCAGATCATACAGAATTGTGGAGACGAAGATGCAAATGGCCATGGAGATCAGTCCGAGGAAAAAGTAGGGGATGATTTTCCCTGCGATGATTTCCCATTTGCCTGCGGGCGTGGAGATGAGCGCTTCCATGGTTCCCCTTTCCCACTCGCGTGAGACGACGAGCGCGGTGAGCAGCGTGCCAATCAATGTCATAATGATGGCGAGAGAGCCTGACAAGAGAAAATATCGACTCTCGAGCGTATTGTTGAACCAGAAGCGGGGCTCTGTGCGAATGAGGGGCAACCCCCTGAGATCGGAACTGATCGCCTCTTGGGCGAGCCAATTGCTAAAGGCTCCTGCGCAGTAATATTGGACGAAATTGGCGGTATTGGCCTCGCTGCCGTCGGCGATCACCTGAATGGGGGCGTCTTGACCTGCCTCTGTGCGAAACTGTGAAAAATAAGATGGGATCACGACAAATCCTCGAATCTCTCCTCGTTCGATGGCGGGGGTCAACTCTCTTCGATCTCTGACGATGCGGACGTCGAAGTAGGGCGAATCGACAAAGGCTTTGGCCAAACTTTGGGCATCTGGGGAGGTATCTTCCATGCAAAGGCCGATGCGCAGGTGTTTTAAATCCAAGGAGACTCCCGAACCGTAAAGGAACAAGAGCAAAATGGGTAAAAAGACGGCGATTAAGAGGGCGCTTGGATCTTTGATGATCTGAAACGCCTCTTTTTTGATGAGGGCTTTCGTTCTTTGCCAGCTGCTACCGGTGTTGTTCATCATACTCCTGGATCAGTTTGATGAAGGCGTCTTCTAAGGTGGGATTTTGATTTTCGTCTGTCTGGGCCAATTGTTTCAATTGATCGGGTGTATCTAAATGGATCATTCGTCCGCGGTAGATGAGTCCGATGCGGTCGCAATTTTCGGCCTCATCCATAAAGTGGGTGGAGATCAAGATGGTTTTTCCTTTTCTGACGAGTCCGTTCATTTGGGACCAAAAATGTCTTCTGGACACGGGGTCCATGCCGGATGTGGGTTCATCGAGAAAAAGGACATCGGGCCAATGGATTGTTGCGACGGCCAAAGAGAGTTTTTGTTTAAAGCCGAGCGCGAGCGTCTCAGCGTTCCGGAACTGCTCGTTTTCCAACTGGAAGAGTTTGATTCTCTCGTCGAGATTGCCTGTAAAGGGGTAGATGCCGGAGAAGAATTCGAGATTTTGTCTGACGGAGAGGTTGCCATAAAGAGAGAATTTTTGGGCCATGTAGCCGAGCTGCTCGCGGGCCAATGTAGGAGAACTTTTCACGTCGATTCCGTTGATCTTGGCGCTGCCGCTTGTGGGTGTTAAAAGGCCTGAGAGCATTTTGAAGGTGGTGGATTTGCCGGCGCCGTTGGGGCCTAACAGGCCGAAAATTTCGCCCCGTTTGACCGAAAAAGAGATGTTGTCGACGGCCCTGAAGGAGCCAAATTGTTTCACGAGATTGTTTGCGATTACGACCTCGTCTCCTTTTCGCTGGGTCACGGGGGCCGCTTCGCTCCATGTCCACACATTTTTTTTCATGCCGCCCAGGATATCGACAAAGGCATCTTCCAAGTGGGGGGTGGTGGGTTCGGCATCGGCGAAGTGGTTTTCGTCGCTGACGATGCGGATGGCGTCTCCTTGGATGAGGGCATCGACTACGTGAGGGCTTTTTTCGATTTGGAAGAGGTGTTCTCTTTTCTCTTTGGTCGGATCGATTTTACGAAACACTCGGCCTTCCACGCGATGAGTGAGCTCTTGAGGGGGTCCTTCATAGAGGATTTTGCCTTCATTGAGGAGGACGACCCGATCGCATTTTTCGGCTTCGTCGAGATAGGTGGTGCTCCAGAGGACCGATACGCCTTCTTGCAGCAGGCTTTGGACCATTTTCCAAAGTTCTCTCCGAGAGAGGGGATCGACGCCGACGCTGGGTTCATCCAAAATGAGCAGTTGCGGTTTGTGGACGAGGGCGCAGGCGAGTCCTAATTTTTGTTTCATGCCGCCCGAGAGGTTGGCGGCTGTGCGATCTAGAAAAGGGGCTAGATTGGTGAAATGGAGCAGCTCATCAAAGGTTTTTTGTCTCTCTTCTTTTTTCAAGCCGCGCAAACTGGCATACAAATCCAGGTTTTGATAGACGGTTAAATCTTCATAGAGTCCGAAGCGCTGCGGCATGTAGGAACTGAAGTTGTGAATGGCGTCGATTTCTTTCAATGTATCGCAGCCTTGGACGCGGATAGACCCGGCAGTGGGTTTTAATAATCCTGTGATGAGGCGCAGCAAGGTGGTTTTGCCGGAGCCGTCGGGTCCGACGATGCCGATCATTTGGTGTTTGGGCAACGTGAGGTTCAAATCGTTTAAGACGATTTGGTTGGGGGGGAAGGTTTTGGTGAGGTGTTCGATAGAGACCAGTTCATTCATTTTCGCGGGCGCAGTTTAACGGTTACGGGCATCCCTTGTTTTAATCGCCAATCGGGGTTTTCGGCGTAGATGCGAAGGCGATAGACGAGATCGGTGCGCAGTTGGGTGGTCTCCACTGTTTTTGGGGTGAATTCGGCCATGGGGGAGATGAATCCGATTTGTCCTTTGTAGACTGGGGCGTCTTTGGTGTCTGTCGTGATTTCTGCGGGCATGCCGTAATAGATTTTGCCTAAATCGGGCTCATCGACAAAGGCGCGGATCCAGACGGGCGACAGGACCGATAGAGTATAGACTGGGTCGCCTGGGTTGACGACGGTGCCTGGTTCTCGGATGCGGGATAAGATGATGCCGTCGGTGGGGGCGAGCACTTCTGTGTAGGTCAAGTTGTCTCTTTGCACAGCGAGGCTGGCTTCGCTGAGTTGTAGATTGGCGACGAGCTGATCGAAATTGGCCTGTGCGCTGTCGACATCTTCTTGGGAAACGCCGCCGATGCCGATCAATTCTTTGCGTCGTTTTAAGAGGATTTCGGAGAGTTTTAAATTGGCGAGTGTGGCGTTGACATTGGCGGCGGCCTGGTTGTATTCGGCGTCATAAGGAGTTTTATCTAAGAGGCACATGAGCTGTCCCTCTTTGACGAGATCGCCCTCTTCGAAGAAGAGTTGTTGCACTCGTCCGGGGACTCGAAAGCCGATATCGACGAGTCTGACATCGACATTGCCGTAGAGGGTGAGTTCGCCGTCCTCTTTTTTTTCTTTAAGGATGAAATAGGTGACGAGGATTGCGATTGTTACGCATCCGATACAAAACAGAAGCTTGAGAATCCGGTCCCGCATTCTTTTCCCATAAAGGATTTTTCCAAAAAGGGAAAGTGGTTTGTGACGTGCTACGAAGCCTTCATGATTTTAGCGAGGAAGCGGTTGATGGGGTGAGCGATGTGGCATGAGAGGTCGGTGATGCAGAAGACGGTCATGATGGCGGTGAACACGTCCATGGTGTAGTGGATTTGCATTGCGATGACCATAAAGCATTCAAAGCAGAAGACGGAAAAGCCGAACACGGTGAGCCATCGTATTCCGAAGCTTGAGAGTTCCAATGCGCCGATCAAGCTGATGCCTGCGTGACCTGAAAAATAGAGATCGTTGGCGATGTTGTAATTTTGTGTGAGTGAGGGGAAGCCTGGATAGTGCCAGATCACGTGTGGCGGCAAGGGGAGCGCGACGATGAGCTGCATGGTTTGTCTCAAGGTGAAGAAGAGGGCGAGCGTTAAGAAGGGGCGGATATTGCGCGTAATGATTGTGTCTACAAGAAGCAACAAGAAGAGCAGGTCTAAAAGGCCGCTCATGATGATGAGCATGGCGTCTCCGCCGTGAGGGTGGGCTCTGAGAAAATCGTTGATGGGTTCCAGGAACATTTGCAAATGATCTTTGATTCCGCATGTGGGGATTGTTTTGAGTCCGGTGTAATATTGGGAGCCAAAAATGGTTGCGGTGATGAGGCAGATCAAAAATAAAAACAATACGTGGGAGAGTTTGTCTAACCGTTTGAGGAAATGGTCGATGGGTTGGATGAGGGGTTGCATGAACAGATAGGCGAATACGGCTGTGACAATGGATGTGTAGACGTCTGTAGAGTAGTGGGTTCTCAGGATCATATCGATGAGAATGAGGGCAAGCGCGTTGAGGAAGATGGCGCTTGTGAGCCATTTTTTGTGGAACATGTGGTGTAATTCGAGTGCGCCTAGGATGCTGATGCCGATGTAGGCGGAGAAATAGAAATCGCCTTGGACGTAGTAGTTCAAGAAGAGGGAATAAAACCCGGGGTCGTGCCAGATGAGTTTGGGATCGATGGGGAAGGAGACGAACAGTTGGAGAACCTGTCTGAGGAGCATAAAGATGATGAGTGGGAGGACGGGGCGAATGCTTGATTTTGCGATGGCGGCGCCGATGAGGAAGAGGACGAGGGCGTCTCCGACGAGGGAGTAGAAGATGATCATGACATTGGAGAAGGGGGGGTGATTGGCGACATATGTGTTGAGGGGGGTCATTAAGTGTTGCAGAGCATCGCTGATGGTGCAAGTGGGGGGGTGTACATCTCCAATGAGGTTTTCGGTCCATAGGGCAACCGCTAGGCAGGCCATCATGATGAAGAACAAGAGGGGCCATGCGGGCTTTTGGGGGTAGCCGTGATCGGTGGATGGAATGGTCATAAGCTCAACGTATTGAAGCACTCTTTAATTCGCAAACAAATTTCGCTTGTTAATTAATGAGTCTCTTTGTGTATAGGGGGAGATATGAAGAGAATTCTTTTATTGGTGTATATTCTAACTGTTTCGGGGTGTATTCAGCAGCTCAGTTCGAATTTGGAGCGTTCGAACGAGTTGATGTGTCAGAATATTCAAGCTATGGGTGAATCGAGGCAGACAATTGAGGAGAACACGCATCAGATCACTCGTTCGACGAATACGATGATAGGGTTTCAGTTTATCTTTCCGATTTTTTTGGCTATTGTGCTTCTGGCGCTCACTCTGATCTTATTTCGGTTTTCTCGCAAACTCTCCAAGTTGTTTAAAGACAAGCACTAAGAAGCTAGATCTGCGCTGAGTCCCCGATTCGAGCAGGCGGCGTGCTGGCACGGGGGCGGTTTTGAGATGGCTGGCCGTTGGGCTGATGAGTCGACGTTGCTGGGATCTTTGTGCGAGGATGAGGAATGGGTACTGCATGTCGTGAAACGGGTGTGGCATTATCACACTTGGCCTGATTTAATTGTTGATCTAGTTCCCTTCGGAGTGTTTCGCATTTGTTATTCAAGTGTTGTATTTGGCGCTCGTTGCGCTTGAGCCGTTCTGCCTGATCATTGATAATCTGTCTGGAGTTCTGTGCCTTTCGTTCAGCGGCTATGCATTCAGTACTGGATTTATGTGCCACTTCTTTCAGGGTGGTGCAGGCGTCCTGGGTTCGAAAGAACTCTTTTTGCAACCTGGCGAAGGCTTTTTCGGATCCCTTGAGCTCCTGTTGCTGTTGGTTGTAGAGGGCCCGGACGCTCTCTAACGTCTCTGCCTGGTTGGTGGCGTTTCTCCTGGCTTGAGTTAACTGTTGTTCCAGGTCGGCGCGGTCGCTCTGGGCTGCAACGAGCTGTTCTCTCAGGTCGCCGATGATTGCCTGGGCTACAAGGCACCGTTGTTCCAGGTTGGCGCGGTCTCTCTGGGCTTCAAGGACCTGTTGTTGCAGGTCGGCGAGGGCTGTCTTGGATCGCTCGAGCTCGTGTTGCTGTTGGCAGGAGAGGGCCCAGGCGTTCTGGCACATGTATGTCTGGAGGGCGAGGTCGCTCTGAGTTTGAGCTAACTGTTGTTGCAGGTTCCGGATTAGCCGGGTAAAGCGATAGTCGCCTGGTGCTGATAGGGTTATGCCACTTGGGTCTGGTTCTTGTGGAGTGTCGTTACCTAAGACACTCAAACCTTCGAGATATGGATCGTGTGTAGTGATTCGTCCAACCTGTGAAGTGCCGTCACCTGATGTTGAGGTCGGCTCCGGGGGACATGGATCGTATACAATTGCTGGTACAATTGCTGGGCCAATTCCTGATGTAGCACGCATAATGCCCGAATCTTATACACCTGCGTATGATTTTTGGGGAAGTGTTTTTTGTGTTCATGGCTTCTATTTTAGTGGCGTCGCTTGAAAAACTGGATTTCCCGTTCGTGGTGTTTGGCGGCCTCTAGAGAATGGGTGTTGGATGTTGCGAAACGGATGTGTGGTTATGACACGCGTCTTTTGGTCAAGGAGCGCTCGAGCTGTACTTGCCGCTGCTTGGCCATTTCTTCGCAGTCATTTGCCTGTCGTTTCCGGGTTGTGTTGTTCAGTAGGGCATTGAAGTAACAGGTGTTGCTGTCTCTGGGCGTCACAGATCTGTTGTGTCAGTTCGGCGAGGCGTTCCCAGGCGTCAGTTAACTGTTGTTGCTGGGTGGCGATGACGCTCTTGGCGCAAGCTAACTGATGTATCAGGGTGGCCCAGTCGGTTTGAGTTGGACCTAACTGTTGTTTCAGGTTGGTGATGGCGTGCCGGGCGCGAGTTAACTCTCGTTCCAGTTTGGCGCAGTCGTTCTGGGCGTGAGTTAACTCTCGTTCCATGTGGGCGCTCTCGTTCCGGGCTTGAAATAACTCTTGTGCCAGGTGGGCGCTCTCGTTCCGGGCTTGAAATAACTCTTGTGCCAGGTTGAGCAGGGCGCTCTGGGCTTCAATTAACTGTTGTGCCAGGTTGACGCTGGCGTTCTGGGCTTCAAGGAGCTGTTGTTGCATGCGCTCGGCTATCTCGATCAGGCGATGGCGGTCTGAGGTTACGCTACTTGGGTCTTGAAGTAACGCTAGTAGCAGAGTTGCGTCGTCCCTTGGGCCTGTAAGGACGGCACTTCGTCCTCGTGGAGTGTTGTCATCTGAGACACGCCAATCTTTGGGATATGGCTCGTGTTGAGTTATTTGTCTAACCTGTGAAGTGCTGTCACCTGATGTTGAGGTCGGCTCCGGGGGACATGGATTGTATACAATTGCTGGGCCAATTCCTGATATAGCCATAATGCCCGAATCTTATACACCTGCGTATGATTTTTGGGGAAGTGTTTTTTGTGTTCATGGCTTCTATTTTAGTGGCGTCGCTTGAAAAACTGGATTTCTCGTTCGTGGTGTTCGGCGGCCTCTAGAGAGCGGAATGTCCCGAGGTTTCTCCGTTTGCCTGTTTTGGGGCGGACAGTTCTGCGGCAAATTCTTGAACTGGCTCGAGCTTGGTGATGGCACAACCCATGGAGGGAATGATTCGAAAGCCCCCAGATGCTGTTCCGAGGCCCATCGATGGGGGAGATGCACATGGGAAGGATCACCTTTAAGAAGCTAGATCTGCGCTGAGTCCCCGATTCGAGCAGGCGGTGTCCTGGAACGGGGGGTGGTTTTGAGGTGGCTGGTCGTTGGGCTGAGGAACATTGTGGTGATCCCTATTTTGCAAAACGCAGTCGCTCTCCGGTTGCGATGTGGGATGATCACACTTGGCCTGATTTAGTTCCTCTCGCAGGGTTGTGCATTCGGCCTGCAATGCTTTTATTATGCCAACGCAGCGCTCGAGCTCTTGTTGCTGCTGCGTGGCGATCTTTGCGTAGTCACGTGCCTTTTCTTCCCAAGTTGTGCATGCGTTATGGGATGTGCATAACGCTTCTCCCGGGGCGGTGCTGCGTATCTGGGCGTCACGGTACTGTTGTGCCGGGTTCTCGATGACTCTCTGGGCGCCCAAGATCTGTTGTGTCTGGTCGGCGAGAAGTCTCCGGGCTTCAGTTAACTGTTGTCGCAGGTTGGCGTTGGCGTGCTGGGCGCCAGTTAACCGTTGTTTCCGGTTGTCGATGTCGTTCTGGGCGCGACGTAACTCTTGTGCCAGGTAGGCGCCGGTGTTCCGGGCTTCAAATAACTCTTGTGCCAGGTTGGCGTGGTCGCTCCGGGCTTCAAATAACCCTTGTGCCAGGTAGGCGCCGGCGTTCCGGGCTTCAAATAACTCTTGTACCAGGTTGGCGCGGTCCCTCTGTGCTTGCATTAACTGTTGTTCCAGGTTGGCGCGGTCGCTCTGGGCTTGCATTAACTGTTGTTCCAGGTTGGCGCGGTCGCTCTGGGCTTTGTCGTCACCTAAGGCATTCCAACTTTTGGCACATGGATTGTTTGTAGTTACGTGTCCAACCTGTGAAGTGCCGTCATCTGGTGTTGAGATCGGCCCCGAGGGACATGGATCGCATACACTTCGTGGTCCAGTTCTTGATATAGCAGCCATAATGCCCGAATCTTATACACCTGCGTATGATTTTTGGGGAAGTGTTTTTTGTGTTCATGGCTTCTATGTTAGTGGCGGCGCTTGAAAAACTGGATTTCCCGTTCGTGGTGTTTGGCGGCCTCTAGGGAGCGGAATGTCCCGAGGTTTCTCCGTTTGCCTGTTTTGGGATTGATTTTGCGGGAGTACAGTCGATACTCGCCTGAGGGTAATTTGCGTATCACCATAGGCTTCCTATCCAAGCGCTCATGAAGTAAACGAGAGCGCCCACGATGCCGGCTCCGGGCAGGGTGAGCACCCAAGTGTACAGAAATTTTTGCGGCACTTTCCAGCTGACTGCTTGGAGGCTTTTGGCGGTGCCCACGCCTGTGATGCTGCCTGCGATCATTTGGGTCGAGCTGACTGGGATGCCGAGGAAGCTGGCGGTGAGAATGACGGCGGAGGCGGACAGTTCTGCGGCAAAACCTTGAACTGGCTCGAGCTTGGTGATGGCAAAACCCATGGAGCGAATGATGCGAAAGCCTCCAGAGGCTGTTCCGAGGCCCATGACTACTGCGCACGTTAGGATGACCCAAAGAGGGATATGAGGCGTGTGTAAATATCCTCCTGCAAAAAGACCTAATGTGATGATCCCCATGCTTTTTTGTGCATCGTTGAGTCCGTGGGAAAGGGCTACGAAACAGGCGGATCCGATCTGCAAATGGCGAAAGATCCCTTCGCCGTGGCCGGCTTGGCGTTGATTGAGGTAATAATAGAGTCCTTTCATCAGGCCGTAGGCGATGAGGAAGCCGACGATGGGGGAGATGAACATGGGAAGGATCACTTTGTAGATGACTCCCGACCAAATGACTGTTGTGGCTCCTTCGTGGACCCATGCAGCGCCGATCAGTCCTCCGATGAGCGCGTAGGAAGAGCTGCTGGGAATCCCGTAATACCAGGTGAGAAAGTTCCAAAAAATGGCGCCAATGAGCGCAGATAAAATCGCAAGCTGGCTGGCTTCTTGGGCTTGCACAAGTCCTGTAGCGATGGTTTCAGCCACTCCGCTGATTTGGGTGGCGCCGATGAAGTTGAGCACCCCTGCCATGACGATCGCGGAAATGGGGGCGAGCACGCCTGTTGCGATCACTGTCGAAACCACATTGGCTGCATCGTGAAAGCCATTGGTATAGTCGAACAGGAGTCCCAAAAGAACGATCAAAATGATGAATATTTCCACGAATCTCACCATTGCATGAAAAGGGGATTTTTGGCATCATCGACTCTTTAAAAAAGGAGGAAAGTATGGCAAAATGGTTCACTTTTTTATGGACAATTCTGCTCCCGACTTTCCTGTTAGCGGAACAGGAGAATCCAGTGAAGCAATCTCAAGTCGTTGTTTTTGAAACGAGTATGGGTACTTTTGAAATTACCTTGAAGCCTGAGGCAGCGCCGAAGGCGTGTGAAAATTTTGTAGGTCTCGTGAAAAAAGGGTATTATGATGGTTTGATTTTCCATCGTGTGATTCGGAACTTTATGATTCAGGGGGGAGATCCGACGGCAACGGGTGCTGGGGGAGCGTCTCTTTGGGGCAAAGAGTTTGCGGATGAGTGCAAAACGGATGTGAAGTTCGATAAGGTGGGGATTCTTGCCATGGCGAACCGGGGGCCGAATACGAATGGGAGTCAATTTTTCATTACAACGGCGCTGACTCCATGGTTGCACATGAAGCACACGATTTTTGGAGAGGTCACTTCTGGATACGACGTCGTCAAAAAGATCGAAGGGGTGCCGACTGCTCCTGGAGATCGCCCTCTTCAACCGATCAAAATCCAAAAAGCGTATGTGGTAAATCGTACCCAATAGTGCGCGCAGCATATCTCTTACATGTCTCTTACATGTGATGGGTGATTAAGGCCCAAGAGAGGTGTGCTGCAAAAATGATCGCAAGGCTCCAACACACTGGGTGCACATCTTTCCATTCTCCTCGCAGCCCTTTGAGTAGGGCGTAGGACACAAATCCAAACGCAAATCCGCGGTAGATGCTAAATGCAATCGGAATGGTAAAAATCATGATGAAGGCAGGAATCGATTCGGTGATCGATTTCCATTTGATGTGTTTGATTTCCATGGTCATGAAAATGCCGATGGCTAAAATGGCGGGAGTGGTTGCGAACGAGGGGATGGAGGCGATGAGGGGGTGAAAGAACAGGCCGATGAGACAAGAAAGGGCTGCAATGATGGCGGTCCACTTGTGTCGCCCGCCTGCTTTAATGCCAGCCGAAGATTCGAGAGCGAAGCAAAGCGTTCCTGTGCCTAGAAGACCTGCGAGAACCGATCCGAGGCCATCGGGTATGAGGATTTTGTCGATCTGTTTGATGTGCCCTTTGTCATCGAGTTTGTGGGCCAATTTGGAAAGGACTGTGAGCGATGCGCTTGTGTCGAAAAGGGCGATTAAGACGACCGTTAATAGGGTGCCGAACCATTCAAAATTCAGTAGAAAGTTCAATTTGAACCAGGTGGGAGACAAACTCGATGGAAGAGCTACTATGCCGTGAAATGGAGCGAGTCCAAACAGGAAGGCGGCGAGCCAGCTGGCTAAAATGGCCAACAGGAAGGCGCTGCGGATCTGAAAATAGTGGAGGATAAAAAACAGGATCAGACCGGACAACGCGATGGCGATGGGCACATTGAACACATGTTGGTGAGGGAAACCGAGGTCTTTGAGAGCCACGCAAATCAAGAAGAGGCCGATCCCAGCGATGGCCGCTGTTTTAATGGATAGGGGGAGATACAGGAGAATTTTTTGCCGCACTTTGAACAGGGTCAACAGAAAGATTGCGATGCCGGCCCAAAAAACAATGCCTAAGGCGGTTTGCCAAGAGGCGCCTTGTTGCAAGATGACTGAATAGACGAGAAAAGGCCCGACGCTTAAGCCGGGGACGAGGATGGCGGGAAAATCGGCGTAGAGGGCCAAAAAGAGAGTGGAGCAGACGATCGTGAGGATGGTTGCTGTGAGAGCGGCTCCAAAGTCAAGGCCGCCCGCGCTTAAAATATTAGGGTACAGAAGGAGTAGGTAAGAAACCGTGAAAAATGTCGATAGCCCGGCTAGCAACTCTCTGCGCAATGTTGAATTCTCTCGATCCGCGTTGTTAAAAAAGGGTTCAAAAAATCTAAAAGATTGTTCCCTGACTCTAAAATAAATAATCTAGCGAGTCCGTTATTTTCTCGTCGATCAAGATTTTGCTGACGCATTTTTTCGAGTGTTGCGATGGCTACTTGAGCGGGTCTGCGGACGCCTCGCCGAGCTAAAATTTCGATGGCATGGAGATCGGCTTGTTCTGCTGACATTCTTTCGGAGACCAGATACAGTCCGATCGCGCCGATAAACAGCCAACCCGAATGAGTCGTGTAAAAGAGGAAGAGGGCAGCCAGGATGGCCACCTTGATCGTAACTCTGAGAAGAGAACTGTTGTCTTGCATCCGTCCCAACTCTTTTGCAATGAGGAAGCGCATCTCATCATCTGAAAAAACCCAACGGTGGGCGCTCAAATTTTCATCGGCTCTTTCTTGTGTGAAGGGGGAATGGCCATTTTTGCGAAATAGGTATGGTTCAGGGAGGAGAAGGGCGGGTGCGGTCAGAGAAAAGCGGCCTCCGCAGCTTGAAACCGTGAAGCACAGGGTTGTGTAGGGAACGATGTCCCTTTCGATGCGAGCGCAGTTTGTCAAATCGGCAATTTCTCTCAAGATGGGTGCGGTTGAGGCGCGAGGCATGACGGCTTCTAGAGAGGGGTCTAGGTAAAGTTCGTAGAAGTTGTGGAAAAACGCGCTGATCCGCGGGCAGAGATAATACAGCGCGTTTGTGAATGGAGCGACTGTGACGATTTCAGCGGCTTTGGAGAGCTCTTCTAAATGATCGTACCCAATGAAATAGATAGACATGGACGAAAGTATAGAGCAGCCGAGAAATTCAGAGATAAAAAAAAGATGGGTATGATAGAATTTTCTCTTAGATAGGAGCCAAAATGAATCAAGTTTCCATTGACTGGCTGACAGTGGTCGTTGCAGCCATATTGAATATGTTGATTGGGTATTGTTGGTATTCCAAATGGCTTTTTGGACCCACGTGGATGAAGCTGAAAGATTTCGCCAAAGTGCAGCCGAACCGTTTTACGATGGTTTATGCTGTGGTTGTTTCTCTTGTGATTGCCTATTTTCTAGCCTTTTTTGAAGGGTGGTTGGGAGTTACGACGGTTGTGGATGGGATGTTTGTTGGATTTTGTTTATGGCTAGGGTTTGTTGTGACTACACAGATCAATATGATTCTTTGGGAGAAGGCTTCTTTCAAGCTATTTGCGATCCATGCGGGGTGTAAGCTTCTCTCCTTCCTAGTGATGAGTGGTGTGATCGGAGCTTGACAGAAGAGTCATGGCCGATTACATATGGGGTTTTAAATCAAGAATGAGAATGATGCATGTCGAATGAACCGGTAGTGGAATTGAAGCGCGTATTGATTATTACATCGAGTGGGGGTGGAGGGTTGCTGCAAACGGCGAATGCGAAGGAACAAGAGATTCTTGCGAGGCATCCAAAGATCCAGATTGTGCGGAGAGATTTGTTAAAAGATTGGCTTTGGAAGCCGATGGGGCTCTCTTTCATTACGTTTTGGAATGTGGCGCAAATGAAGGGGAACATTTCGGCGCAGACGTTTTTTGGTTGGGGGCAATTTATTGCCGATATTTTTCTTCATCCGGTGATTTTTTTCTATGCTTTGTACACTCTTTTTAAAGAGGATGTGGATCATATTATTGATACGCAGCCGCTTTGCACATCTGCGATTGTCAAGGCTTTACGCATTTATAATCGGAAGCGCAATAAGCGGGTGAAGCTTGAGAAGGTGCTGGTTGATTTACCGACCAAGAAGGCGACCCATTTTTTTCGTCCGATCAAGAAACTTTCTGCGAAAAATCGGAAGCTGGTGAAGCTGACTTCGATTGCGCCGTTGTTAGAAGATGGGGAGACGGCGGAGGAGTTTTGGCAAACGACGTGTGGGTTGTCTGAGAAGGACATCAATCTTGAAGAGGTTTATGTGCGGCAGGCTTTTCAGCAATTTAAGGGGAAGCAGAGGCCTAAGGGTCCCATGAGGATGGTGATTCGTTATAAGAATGCGGAAGAGATTCGTTTGATGGCGAGGAGTTTTGAAAAGGGGTCGATTGCTGCCAAAATACGTCCAGGCGAGGTGGAGTTTACTCTTGAGCCGACCGATCGAGTGGTGACGATTCTGCTTGGTTCTCAGCCTGCTTTTGATGCGACCTATCGTTATGCGAGAAAATTTGTGGCTCTTGCGAAGGAATTTCCGAAGATTAGGAGTCATTTATTTGTATTTTCTGCCGATCACAAAGAGGGGGAGGAGTCGCTCTACAAGCGCGTTGCGGAGATTGCAGCGAGGACGAAGAATTATCCGACCAATCTTTCGATCATTCCCTTTTCTTATCAAAATGAGGATGTGATTGCCTCTCTTTTTTATCGTAGCGACATTAACTGCACCCGTTCTGGCGGGCAGACGGCGATGGAGCTGATGTGTGTGAGCACTGGCGAAATGTTTATTCATTCGGAGGCCAAAAAGGGGCAGGGGCTTTTGCAGGGGATTCCTGGGTGGGAGTCGGCGAGCGCCGTTTATTTGCAGAAATTGCGTGGGGCGAAGATTGTGACACCCGACACGGTGGCCCCGATCGCCAGGCGCATCTATCAGACAAGCAGCAGCGCCACATTAGCCAACCGCCCCCTTGAATCTTCCGCTTAAAAGAGCGAGTGTGGGAGAGGAAGGGTGAATAATGGATATGTGTAATAGATAGACATGTCGGGGACAAAGCGGATCGCCCCACTAACGTGGGGCCCCCGATCCGTCCTTGTCCCCCGCTGCCCCCTTGCGCCTAACTACGACTTCGCTAAATCGCGTGCTCGGCGAGGGGGTGTGCGCAGCACTACCCCCATCGCCCCGCAAAGCGGGGCTTCGCCTGCGCTG
>JAGWZL010000030.1 GCA_018968815.1 Verrucomicrobiota bacterium
TTTTTTAGGGTTCTTTTGAGCCAATTTTCGCCTCAAATTCGGGGGTCAATATGGAAGCTGATATTGACCCCCGAATTTGAGGCGAAAATTGGCCAAAATAATCCCTAAAAATGACGAACCCTTACTTTGTAGACACCCTCTGATGCTGGCCGGCCTGAATGTGCCCATCAGCGAAGACTTGATGATCATCATCAGCGCCGTCCTGGCCGCTACAGTCGTCCCAGAAAATACCTATAAACTCTTTGCCGGAGTGTTTTTGGGCTGCTACCTCTCCGACTGGGTCTGTTATTGGATCGGTCGCCATTTTGGCCCAAAACTGTGGAATGTCCGCTGGTTCGCTCGCACCTTTAACCGCAATCGGATCGATCAAATCCAAAATTACTACGCGAAATATGGGTTTTTCACCCTCCTCTTCGGACGCTTCATCCCATTTGGAGTGCGCAATGGCCTCTTCCTCACCGCGGGACTGGGAAAAATGCACTTCGGCAAATTTTTGTTCAGCGATGGCATCGCGTGCGTCCTGTCCAACACGATCCTTTTCACCTTGGCGTACCACGTGGGCAAAAACTATGAGGCCCTCCTCTCCACACTCAAAACATTCAATATTTTTCTTTTCGGCGCCTTTGCTGTCGCGATAATTGGCTTTATCTGGTATAAAAGAAGGAAAAAAGCGGCCACTTGACGTCTCATGCTCACTGCATCCAATAGCCTCTCGTTCATTCGCGCACCCCTTGCCTTTTTGTTTTTACAGGAAAATTCCACCCTGCGTATCACGGCCATTCTCCTCGCCATGATCACCGACTCGGTCGACGGATATCTGGCGCGAAGAAGCCAATCGGCCAGCCGCTTTGGAGCCATTCTCGATCCAGCCATGGACAAGTTCTTCGTCTATTTTGCGATGACCGTTCTCTTTCTCGAAAGCAAATTGGGCCCCTGGGAACTCACCGCTATGCTCTCACGCGATTTTTTTCTCTGCCTATACGGCTTTCTAATGCTGATCACAAAACGGTGGAAATCGATTGTGTTTCGCGCCATCCGCTGGGGAAAAGTCACCACAGCTCTCCAATTTTGCCTCCTCATCGGCATCGTTTGCGGCCTTGTCTTCCCCTGGTATATCTTCGGCACGTTCGTCATCATGGGATGGCTCGCCTTCTTGGAACTCTTTCAAGTGCGCGCCTCGCACGCGTAAGAACCAAAAAATCGACTGAAACTTTTTATGGGGGGAGGTTCAATATGCCTTCACTTCTTTCACCCATTTCGGGTATTCTTATGTTAAGAGGTCATATCCATGGAAATGCAACGTGAATCAATTTTTGTCTCCGCGATCCGCTCCTTTTGTAAAATGTTTTTTGCAGTATGCGGAATCTTTCTCGCCTTTATCGCAATGACTTGTCTCTACAATGCGATTGCCGACACAGCCACTTCCCCCACAGAGTCTAAAACCACCGTGCACTACCTCCCCGATGCCAACTGGAAGCGAGAAAGCTCCACGACAAGCCCCGTCATTTTACAATTGAATGTCCATGGAGTCATTGGCGAAACAAAAGGGGGCATCGACACAAAAGCCGTGCAAAATATTCTTCTCGATTCCCGCACAGGCGATTTTAAAAATAACCGGGTCAAAGGGATTTTACTCCACATGAATACGCCAGGCGGCACGGTCGTCGATTCAGACAACATCTACCGCATGCTGAAAGAATATAAGGCGCTCTACAAAGTGCCCGTGTTTGCCTACATTGATGGCCTTTGCGCATCAGGCGGTATGTACATCAGTTGCGCCGCCGATCAGGTCTACGCAGGCCCAGCCAGCCTCATCGGTTCAGTCGGTGTAGTCATCGGCCCCTTCTTCAACTTCTTTGATGCGCTCAGCAAAATTGGCATCTCTTCCAAAACCATTACCGAAGGGTTGGATAAAGACATGATGAACCCTTTCCGCGCCTGGAAGCCCAACGAAGATGCCTCGCTCCAAGCCGTGACCGCCTACTATTACCAACAATTTGTCGATATCGTCACAAGCGCAAAACCGCGCCTGAATAAAGAAAAACTGATCCACGATTATGGCGCCAAAATCTTTGACCCCATGACAGCGCAAGAATATGGATACGTCGATTTTGCAGAAGCCTCGCGCGATACGGCCCTTTTAGCCCTTCTCAAAGAGGCAGGCGTCGACCCCTCTCAAACCTATCAAGTGGTCGAACTCGAACCAAAGAGCGAATGGATCAAAAGTCTCTTCAACTCGCAATCGCCCCTCTGCACTGGCCGCATTGAACACACCATCGATACAGGCGCCCCCCAAATCCGCGACCAAGTGGCCTACCTCTACCAACCTATGTGTGAGTGAACCTGGATGGAATGGAAAAAATCTATATTTTAGACGCTGTCAACTACCTGTTCCGATCCTACTACGCGATCGGCCCCATGCTCAATGACAAAGGGCAATCGACCAGCGCCTTGTTCGGCTTCATCCGAACCGTGCAAAAACTGATTCGAGAGTTTGCTCCCACCCATTTGATCTGTGTGTTCGATGGCCCCGATAATAAAAAATCGCGCCAAACGGTCTATGCAGAATACAAAATGCACCGCAAAGGGGCTCCCGAAGACCTGTTTCCCCAATTCGAATGGGCTTACGAATATTGCGCCCTCGCCGGCATTCCCTCTCTCTCGGTCGCAGGGGTCGAGGCCGACGACACAATGGCCACCATAGCTCTATGGGCCGAAAAACAGGGGGCAAAAGTCTTCATCTGTTCCAGCGATAAAGACCTCATGCAGCTCGTCAATGACCATATCTTCCTCCTCCATGTGCATAAAGACAACCTCCTCATCGACGCAGCGAAAGTGCAAGAACTCTATGGCGTACGTCCCGACCAAATGCTCGATCTGCTCGCCATCATGGGCGACGCCTCAGATAATATCCCAGGGCTGGAGGGGTTTGGCCCCAAAACAGCCGCCTCTCTGTTACAGCAATTTGGCACGTTAGATTATCTCCTTGCCCACCCCGAAGCCGTCAAAGGAGACAAAAAACAAAACGTGCTGCGTACCCAACAAAAAGAGGCGCTGATGAGCCGCGAACTGGCCACTTTGCACACTCAAGTGGACGTCCCTCACAAGGAGGATTTTTATCGCCTGAAAGAGCCCGACCGCGCGCGACTCACCGACTTGTTCCAAACCATGAAGTTCAATACGTTGATCCGGGAACTCAATGCCCCTCGCCCCTCTCAGCCGGCGCCCCCTGTGGAAGCGCCCCAATGTAAAGCTGCTTTACATTTGGATCGGCACGACTATCATCTGGTGGATGATGAAAAAGCTCTGATCGACTTACTCGCTCGCCTATCTGCAGAAAAAGAGGTGGGGATTGATACGGAGACAACCGAGCTCGATCCGCTCCTCGCGCATCTGGTGGGGATTGGTTTTGCGGTAGAGCCGGGTGAAGCTTGGTACGTGCCGCTGAATGGGCGCATGGAGAAAAAACGGGTGGTGACCCTTTTAAAAGAGTTTTTTGCGACGGCGCCATGCGCCTTTTTTGGCCACAATCTCAAATACGACTCCCATATTTTGGAAAATCTGGGCATTCGGATCAGGCATATCGGTTTCGATACATTGATTGCCTCCTATTTGCTCGACCCACAAAAGCGGCGCCACAATTTAGATGATCTGACACTCGAAAAATTTACGCGCGTAAAAATTCCTTTGGAGAGCCTGATTGGCAAAGGGAAAAAGCAGATTTCGATGCGCGATGTGCCGATTGACAAGGTGAAAGAATATTGTTGCGAAGACATTGATTATACAACGCGTTTGAAAGCGCTCTTTGAGCCAGAGCTGAAGGAGCGGAAACTGGATCGCATTTTGCGCGAGATTGAGCTGCCTCTGCTGCCGATTCTAGCGGGCATGGAGCGAGCCGGTATTTTTCTCGATGTCGAACAGCTCCGAGGGGTTGGGGAAGGGCTTGTGAAAGATCTTCATCAGATCAAGCAGCGGATTTTTGCCCATGCGGGCGAGGAGTTCAATCTCAATTCGCCAAAACAGCTCGGCGCGGTTTTATATGACAAAATGGGGCTGAAAGCGAACACTTCTTCGACCAGCGCGGACGTCTTAGAGGTCTTGGCGGAAGAGCATACGATTGCCAAGGAGATTTTAGCCTATCGGACGCTGGAAAAACTCCGTTCGACCTATGTGGAGGCGCTGCCCAATGCGGTCAATCCGATCACAGGAAGGATCCATTGCACATTCAACCAATCTGTGGCAGCGACTGGGCGTCTTTCGAGCCAAGACCCCAATTTGCAAAATATTCCTGTCCATTCAGCCATTCGATCTTGCTTTAAAGCGAAAGAGGGGTGCAGCTTTTTAGGCGCCGACTATTCGCAAATTGAGCTGCGCCTTTTAGCCCATTTCAGTGAGGATCGTGAACTCACCAAGGCGTTCCAAGCAGGGAGAGACATTCACGTCCATACGGCATCGCTGATTTATGGCGTGCCTGAGCCAGAAGTCACGCAAGAGATGCGCAAAGTGGCCAAAACGGTGAACTTTGGGATCGTGTATGGCCAAGGTCCTTTTGGTCTGTCCAAGCAACTGGGCATTTCTCAAAAGGAGGCGTCGACCTTTATCCAAACCTATTTTGCTCGGTATCCTGGGGTCCAACGATACCTTGAAGAGTGCAAACAAATCGTCCGCAAAATGGGGTATTCGACAACCTTAACGGGAAGACAAAGGCCGATTCCCGAAATCAATCATAAAAATCCATCGATTCGATTCGCCGCTGAGAGGTTGGCCGTCAATACGCCGCTTCAGGGGACAGCGGCAGATCTCATTAAATTGGCGATGATTGAAATTGATCGCGTCATTCGCGAACAAGTGCTTGAGGGGAAAATGTTGTTGCAGATTCACGACGAGTTGATTTTTGAAATTCCCGATCGGGAAATTCCCATTTTTGAAAAGCTTGTGAAAGAGAAGATGGAAACGGTGCTGACCTTGAATGTGCCGATTGAAGTGCATATGGCAGTGGGGAAAACTTGGGCAGAATGCTGAAGAAAATTGCAGTGACAGGCGGCATCGCGAGCGGGAAAACAACCGTTTGCCGTATGTTGGAAGAGCTGGGCGCCACCGTCCTTTACACAGATGCGATCGTGCATGATCTATTACAACCTCACACCGAAGTAGGGAAAAAAATCATCCGAGACCTCGGGTCAGTCGATCGGAAAACGTTGAGTGAAAAGGTGTTTCAAGACCCAAAAGCGCTGCAAAGATTGGAAGCTCTTCTTCACCCGGAAGTGTTCAAAACCATCGATCAGGCCTATGCCAAGGCGAAAGGGACCTATTTTGTGGTGGAGATCCCACTGCTTTACGAAATTGGAGCACAAGATCGATATGATCTCGTCATTGTGGTCGATTGCGATCCCGAAATAGCGAAAAAGCGCTTTTCCAAAGGGGGGCAAGAATACGAGCTGAGGATGCAAAGGCAGATCCGTCCCGAAATCAAAGCGGCAAGCGCCCATATCGTGATCTCCAATAACGGCGATTTGACCGAACTGCGCCGCAAGGTTCACGAGCTCTGGAATCGATGGCATTCAGACGCTTGAACCCATCCCATTAATCTATCCTGCAGCATTAAGGGACGCGTCTTTTATCTATATACAAATAAATTCAAAAAAACATTGAATAATAGTATTTTATTTACTATAATTAGTATTAAAATATTTAACACGGAACAAATCATGGCAACTATACCAGTAAAAGAAACATCCAGCATCCCAACACCCAGCACCCCTTTGGTGCCTACTACTCGCCCCGGGGTCGCGCCAGATCCTAGAATAAAAACCATTTTCACATCGGCCATCGATGCTTTGACTAGAGCCGCGCACTTTTATAGGCATACCAGTTGTTTAAAGAAATTCGCGATCTCGATCCTTCCAATTGGGTTGCTTGTGCTCGGAGTTGTTTTTGCCGCTAGCGGCGTTCCTTGGCTGCTGGCCCCTGGTTTGATTTGTACGGCTGCGCTCATCGGGCTATATGTACTCTTTCATAATGAGACCAGAAAGGAGATCCTCGCAAAGATTGAGAAAGAAGACCAGCGTACTTTAGCATCAATGCGAGCTGATGATAGGTGCTCGTCTATGGATCCAGGATTTTTAGCAGATAGAGCGCTCATTCTACGTGCTGCAGCTAAGTATGGACCTAGAGCGCTGGAGCATATCCCTGCAGACTTGTTGCGGGACGAGGATGTTTTAGCTGCGGCAAAAGAGGGGAACATATCAAGAATACTCAATGCTGCAGCAACGCGTGGCACCAAAGGATTAGCAGCAGTGATCGATCTCGTAGACAACAATGACAATAAAGTTTGTATGGACAAAGTCGTCCAGGCGCTTGCAAAGGAGACTCCAGAGAAGAGGTACTGGTATACCGAAACCTACCATCGAGTGATGCACCATGCAATCGATGTGCTTGGAGCTGAGAAAGTCCTGCAGAACCCCGACGACTTTCGCGAATTGAAACAAAATGGTGAGTTTATGCGTGAAGTAATCCGGAGACACCGGGAGGCTTGTGCTTACGCTGACACTGATGTTGGTGTATGGGACGAGGAGACTAAAAACAAAGTAGAGCAGTGGAAGAAAGAACATCCTGCGCCCGCTCCATAGCCCGATCGTTCAGACCAGGCCTAAAAGAATTCCTTCCCTAAACAGGCAAGGAGTTCTCCCCTCGGTCCGAGACCCCACTAAAATGCCAAAAACCTAACCGCCGCGCAAGTATACCCGTTCCAGTTGAACTGCTGCTCGAGCGCAGTCTCGGTCCTTCAGGACCGAGTTAGCCGAGCTATCTATTCCTCTGCGGCAAGGCACAATGGCCGCCCCTTGGCAGTAGGAGAATCTCTCCACTTTTAAGGGAGAGTTCTTCAATATTCTCGATTTTTGGCAGCTTTCACGCGGTCAAAATTGAGAATATTCAACTGGGAACGGGTATAGCTGTTGGCAAAAAAGGGCCTTAGTGTTAAAGTCGAATTAACTTTGCTATCCCGCTGCGAGGCAGTTCTCCCGGCGAATCTGGGGTAGCAGTAATTTCTGGCAAATCGGCTCTGAAACCAAACCCTTCAAGAAAATATTTACACTGGGTCTATTGCTAGAAGAACCAAAAAAATCCTTCAACCCTCTATCACCTTGGAGTTAGCTTTTTCATGAACGATCAACAAACCGAACAACAAAATTCAGAGCACCGCCCACCCGCCGATTTTGAAACTGTAACAAAGATTTCCGACTTGCAGAGAATGACCATCGATAAGCTGCAAGAATATGCGCGCAATATCGGCCTGAAACACACTGCCTCTCTTCCCAAGTCAGCTGTCGTTTTTGAAATTGTGAAAACGATTTCTGAGCGTCCGAATGAGGTTCTTTTTGGCGAAGGGGTCCTGGAAGTGTTGCCGGATGGTTTTGGATTTCTCCGTTCTCCTTATTACAACTATTTACCCTCGACCGAAGACATTTATGTATCGCCAGCCCAGATTCGGCGTTTCGATTTAAGAAAAGGCGATACGCTCTATGGGACGATCCGAGCTCCTAAAGACAAAGAGAAATACTTTGCGATGCTCAAGGTCGAAAGGATCAATGGAAAGACTTTTGAGCAAACGCGCGACCGCGTCCTGTTTGAGAACTTGACTCCTCTGTATCCAGATAAACGGCTCGTCATGGAAACATCGCGAGAGCGGCTCTCCACGCGGGTGCTAGATCTTGCAGCGCCGATTGGCAAAGGGCAGCGAGCCCTGATTGTCGCGCCTCCCAAATCGGGCAAAACCATTTTGATGCAGCACATTGCCAATGCGATTGAGCTGAACAATCCAGAAGTGGTTTTGATGGTGTTGCTGATCGATGAGCGTCCGGAAGAGGTGACGGACATGATTCGGACCGTCAAGGGCGAGGTGATTGCTTCTACCTTTGATGAACCGCCTGACAGACACGTTCAAATCGCCGATATGGCCATCGAGAAAGCGCGCAGGATGGTGGAGTGCGGCTATGATGTGGTTATTTTGCTGGACAACATCACCAGGCTGGCCCGCGCTTACAACACCGTTCAACCCCATTCAGGGAAGATTTTGACGGGGGGTGTGGACGCCAATGCGTTGCATAAGCCGAAGAGGTTCTTTGGCGCGGCGCGCAATGTGGAGCAGGGAGGCTCGCTCACCATCATCGCGACAGCGCTGATCGATACGGGATCGCGCATGGACGAGGTGATTTTCGAAGAGTTTAAAGGTACAGGCAATATGGAGCTTGTGCTTGATAGACGTCTGGCAGATCGACGGATTTGGCCTGCGATTGATCTGATTAAGAGCGGCACTCGAAAAGAGGAGCTTTTGTATCATCCTGCGGAGCTGGAGAAAATTTATCTCTTGAGACAAGGCATTGCCGATTTAACGCCTGTCGATGCGATGAATCTTCTGACAGCGAGACTCAAAAAGACAGCTTCCAACGCAGAGTTCTTGCTTTCGATGAAAGAATAAAGTAAAAGAAAAAACGGGAGGCTCGATCTATGCGCACGCTCATCTTGGTCGCAATGTTCGTTATTTTTGTAGCTGGTGGCTATTGGATATGGAACTATCAACCGAAGGTGAGAACGAAGGTCGAAGACTTGCTCAGCTCGGCGACTTTTCAAACGCTTGAGGTGCGCTATTCTGCGGAAGCGATTATGGATGCGCATCGGAAAGAGCTTCTCAAAGATACCGATCATATTTTTCTCGAGCCCACATTGAAGTTCATCCCCTATTTGTTGATGGATGTGAAGTATAATCGCTCGACTGACAAGACAGGAGAGGGGGTGATTCTTTGGGGGCTTGTCGATGGGGAGATGGTCATTAACACAGGCACCTGGGAAAAAACCCATGGGTTTACCGATTGCATTGCATCCAATGCGACGCGCCAAGAGTTTAAGATCATCAATGCGCTCGCTTCTCGGGGAGGTTCTTGGGACCGGGACGGGCTATCTAAATTTCTCAATATTGAGAACAATATTCTCGACACTTGGGTCGACAGTTGCCGCAAAAAGAGCCTGATTGTTCAAAATGGGAACACATACCGGCTGCATCTGCAGAATCCGAAATTGCAAGTGATTCCAGAGACCAAACTGGAACAATGGCTGGTGACCAAGCCGACCAAACATGCGTTGCGGGTGAAGAAGCGCTATCGCGCCTCTCAAATTGAAAACATTGCAAGAGCCGCTTTTGGCCATGATTTTGCCATTCGAAAAACGGCTGAAATTTTTCTTCCTGTCTATAGCATCATCGTTCAAAACCCTGATGGATCGCAGATGACGACCTATTGGAACGCTCTGAATGGAAAACGGCTCGTGACGGCGCCGAATGAGATTGAGTAATTTTCTTAAAAATGACCCTCTGCCACTCCTTGCGTTAACAGGTCTGATCGTCGGCCTCATTTTTTATCTTCCTCTGCATCGTCCGGAGGTGGGCCATTGGATATGGCTTGCCACGCTGGTGGTAGGGGGCGTTCCGATTGTCTATCAGACTCTCAAAGGGATGCTGAGGGGGCGATTTGCGTCGGACATCGTCGCGATGCTGGCGATCCTGACGGCATTGATCATGGATGAGGCTTTTGCTGGCGCGGTGGTCGTCTTAATGCAATCGGGCGGCGAGGCGCTCGAATCCTATGGCCTACGCAGAGCCTCCTATTCTCTGGAAGCGCTTCTCAAAAGGGCCCCCCGTTTTGCCTTTCGCAAACAAGAGGGGACGTTGCATCAAATCGATGTCAAAGAGGTGCGAGTGGGAGATATTTTGATGGTGCGTCCGGGGGATCTGATTCCTGTGGATGGCACGATCCTCAGCGGCTCAGCGGAGATCGATGAAGCGGCGCTGACTGGTGAACCGCTGCCCCGCAGCAAAACCAGCAATGACGCAGTCTTTTCAGGCATGATCGATGTCAATGGAGTCTTTGAAATGCGGGCTGACAAAACAAGCGAGCAAAGCCAATACCAAAAGATTGTGGAGTTGGTTCGCAAGGCGCAATTAGAAAAGGCTCCCATTCAAAGACTGGCCGACCGTTATGCGATTTTTTTTACGCCGCTCGCTTTGGCGATCAGTGTGTTAGGGTACCTCATTACGCATGATGCGACGACGGTTCTAGCTGTTTTAGTGGTGGCGACTCCCTGTCCGTTGATTTTGGCGACGCCGCTTGCCATCTTGTGCGGCATCAATCAATCGGCGAAAAGCGGCATCATTGTCAAAGGGGGTGCCCCGATGGAGCAGGTGGGCAATACGAAAATAGCCGTCTTCGACAAAACGGGAACGATTACCTATGGAACGCCGTTTGTCGAGGAGATCGTCCCTCTCAATCATGAAAGCGCCGACGATCTGCTGTATCAAACAGCTTGTATTGAGCAGCTCTCTTCCCACTCGATTGCCAAGGCAGTCGTGGAAAAGGCTGGGAAGAAGCTCCGGGTGCCGCAGGGCTTTCAAGAATCGCCCGGCCGCGGTGTGGAGGCCGATCTAGACGGAGCTCATTTTACGATCGGATCTTACGCCTTTTTGGAAGAGAAGCTGGGGGCAAAATGTTATGTCAACTGCGAGGAGGCGATCCAAAGGTATTTTGCACAAGAAAAGCTGCTCGTATTCATCGCGAAAAACGCCCTTTGCGTGGGCATTTTTGTGATCAGCGACCGGATTCGCCCTGGCATCCCCACGCTGATTGAGAAACTCCATACGTTGGGAGTGAAAGAGGTGGTGATGTTGACGGGGGACAGTCAAAAAAATGCGGCTCTCATTGCCAAAGAGGCCGGCATTCAAAACTTCAAAGCGGAGCTGCTGCCCGAGCAAAAAGTAGACATCGTGGCCAAGCTGAAAGAGAGGGCCAATGTGACCATGATCGGCGATGGGATCAACGACGCCCCGGCGCTTGCGACCGCAACGACAGGCATTGCAATGGGCGCCTTAGGCAGCGCCATTTCAGCAGAATCGGCCGACATCGTGCTTCTGGTCGATGATGTGACCAAAGTGGGCGAAGCGATCGCCATCAGCCAAAGAACCATACACATTGCCAAAGAGAGCATCTTTATCGGGATGGGGCTCAGTTTGCTTCTCATGATCATCGCCTCCTTCGGACTCATCGTCCCGCCAGTCGGAGCCATGCTGCAAGAAGTCATCGATTTTGCAGTGATTTTGAACGCTTTAAGGGTCCGTTAACCCCCGAAACCTATATTATCAGGATAATACAAACATATTTTAATTAAATTAAAAATCAAAATATGATATAATTTCACTTGCAAAACAAAACTAAAAGGATAAAAAAATGAGCACTACAACCCCGGTACCCTGGGAACCCACAACATGGCAGGAGATTAATGGAAAAATCAATCGCTATTTCACGATTCAGGAGCCTGTCCGATGCGGATGCCTGAGCCTGCTGGACCCCTATATCCCAGAAGAGCAACGAGATCAACAACGAATTGTGCTCGTCACCGTAAACAATTCTTCCCACCTTATCACAGAAGAAGCGTCATCATGGGGACGGAGCGCCTCCCAAAGAGAAAATTGCCTCACGAAACAAGCGATTCTATCATTTCTTCAGAAGATCAATCAAGACTATGGCATTGGCACATCGCGTCTTGAGAACAGTTTTCCAGATTTCATAAGGGATTTCACACAGGATATGACTGCACCTGTAACAATCGGTAACATTAAAACAATCAAAAAGCTCTACAAGGATGCCCAGCCGCAATCCTCCTCTACACAACACTCTTCATCCAAACGCTCGCCCCAGAAGAAAGACATCTCGCCCCAACGCTCGCCCCAGAAGAAAGACATCTCGCCCCAACGCTCGCCCCAGGCTGAAGGCATCTCGCCCCAACGCTCGGCCCGAACTGGGGGCATCTCGCCCCAACGCTCGGCCCGAACTGGGGGCATCTCGCCCCAACGCTCGGCCCGAACTGGGGGCATCTCGCCCCAACGCTCGCCCCAGGCGGGTGGAGGCATGCTCCCGGCTAGCGGCATTGCGTGGACATAACCCGCGCATAGGCAGTTCTTGATGAAAAGGGCCTATTTGAGTACCATTAACCCATTATTTTGCGGAAAGATGGCTGAGTGGCCGAAGGCACGTCCCTGCTAAGGACGCGTACTCCCCAAAGGGGTACCGAGGGTTCAAATCCCTCTCTTTCCGAACCTCCCTGTGAGGAAAGACACCGAGGGTCGGTTTTGCGTCTCGCAAAACCGACCGAGGCGACGTTAATCGCTCGCTCAGAGGGAAATCCCTCTCTTTCCGAACTTCCCTGGTCAGGAGTGGCTCCACACTAAGCCGTTCGCCCGATACCATTCTTCCGGCGCCTTCTTTAAGGCCTCGATCATTTTGGGCAAAGTCATCGCGATCGATCTTTTTGGCGACCAGCCCAATACTTTCTTGGCCCGGTCAATATTGAGCTCATAATGATCATCCGCATAATCGATCATCCAAGGATGGATGAAGGGCTCTGGCCCAAACGGCATATGGCATTGAACCCACGCCCCTAACTTCGCAATCAACTTGGGCACGCGGAATGTTGTAAATTCTTGGTGATAGAGCAGCTTGGCAATGCTGCGTTGCAGTTGATCGTAGCTGAGTGTTTTGGATTCTCCGATCAGTAACACAAGCTCGTGGGGCAGTTCCTTCCGCTTGTTCACCGCCAGCGCTAAAGCATCGATGAGATCATCCATATGAATGAAAGCGGCGCCATGATGGACATTCCCCGAAAACAACCTCGCCTCGAGCTTTTTCTCATAAATGCGCTGAATTTGATTGCTGATAGGAATGGAATGACACACATCATCGTAAACGCCCGCTATGCGCATGATCACGGTAGGCATCGACCCGTGTTTCTCATGAATGAGCTGCTCCGTTTGCACTTTTGAAATGGGGTAGCCCCATGTGGCGCAAATGGGCGAGTCTTCCGTGATCGGCACGCCAGGCCGAGTCGGCGCATGAATCAACATCGTGCTTGAAAAAAGAAACTGCCCTACTTCAAAAGATTGCAAAGCGCGAAGGAGTCTGTTTGTACCTTGCACAGTGACTTGGTTGTACAACGGAGAAAATTTATCCTTAAAACTATAATAAGCCGCTAAATGCACCACCGATGCAATGCGCTTTCCATAGCGCTTTTGAATAATCTCAAACGCGCGCTCAACGCTTTCATCGGAAGACAGATCGACGTGCAACCGATCCTCATCCCCCTCTTTACAATCGGGTCGGTGCAAATCGAATCCAATGAGAGAGTACTCTGGGGCCAGCCGTTTGATCAGCTGCGATCCAATCCGGCCACAACAACCTGTCACAATCACGATGTCTTTCATACCTTCTATTTCGCTGTTGGAACAAAAACTTTCAACACAAAATATTCGCCCAAAACCTCTTTTCAAGGATCGCCGATAAAAGCAGTTTTTGATATTCTTCAACACATATGGCGGAAGACACCAAAAAAACACGCGTACCTCCCAATTCCAAAGAATCGGAAATGATGGTTCTCGGCTGCATGCTGACAAATATCAACGCCCTCAACGTAGCTGCCGATCATTTGGAAGATTTGGATTTTTACTACACCGAACACCAAACCATTTTTTCCACGCTGAAAAGCATTTACAGAGCCGATAAACCAGCAGATATCCACATCGTCGGAGAAGAACTAAAACGGCAAAACAGACTGGATCACATCGGAGGTGTGAGCTACCTCACCACGCTTGCTCAATATGCCGGCACATCCGCGTTCATCGAAGAATATGTGCAGCTCGTGCGGGAAAAATCGGTGTTGAGGCAGATGATCTTGACCGCGCAAGGGATCGAAAAAACAGCGCTCGAAGAACCAGCAGATGTGTTGGCCGCCTTGGATGATGCGCAAAGCCAATTGTTTCAAATCTCTCAAGAAAACCAACGCCACGGCGGCGTATCCATCAAAGACCTGATTTCAGGCTTAAAAGCCGACTCCAAATTACCCTATTTGAAAGAACTGCAGGAAAGACAGCAAAAATACCAAGAAAAAGGGCCCGATCAACCAGGCATTACAGGCATCCCAACCCACTTTATCGACCTCGATAAAATGCTCAATGGATTCAACAACTCCAACTTGATGATCTTGGCGGCAAGACCTGCCATGGGAAAAACCGCTTTGGCGGTCTGTCTGGCTGAAAACATTTGCTTCCGCAACCATATACCCGTCGGCATCTTCTCCCTGGAAATGAGCGCCACCCAAATTCTCCACCGCATCATCTGCTCCCAATCTGAAGTCGAATCAGAAAAAATCCAAACCGGCTCCCTCAGCGGATCAGAATACCAACGCATTGTCGCAGCAGTCAATATGATGCAAAAACATGTCATGCTCATTGACGATCAGCCCGGCCTGAAAATCACCGATATCCGCGCGCGAGCCCGAAGAATGAAAGAGGCCCACAATGTCGGTTTCATCGTGATCGACTACCTGCAGCTCATTTCAGGCTCCGGCAACATGCGCGCCATCGAAAATAGACAAACCGAAATTTCTGAAATCTCCCGCATGCTCAAAAACTTAGCGCGCGAACTCAATATCCCCGTTCTCTGCGCAGCCCAGCTCTCCCGCAAGGTTGAAGAGCGGCAAGGTCACAGACCCATGATGAGCGATCTCAGAGAATCGGGAAGCTTGGAACAAGATAGCGACGTCGTCATGATGCTGTTTAGACGCGATTACTACGACAAGTACGATAAGCCAGGCATCGCAGAAATCATCGTCGCTAAAAACAGACACGGCCCTGTCGGGGATGTGCAGCTCACCTTCCGAAAAGAAATCGGCCAGTTCGCCAACTACTCGCCCGTCCATACAGCGGCCGATATGGCCAAGGGCAATAAAGAAGCCTTCTCAGCCTTTTCCCCCGAGGACTCATGAAAAAAATTGCCACCCTACTCGCTTTGTTACCCCTTCTCGCTTGGCCTCAGGAAGACGAGGTCGTCTCTCCTCAAGAAATTCAAGAACAGCTGAATGACGCAGAAACCACGTATCGCCAAGCCAAGTCGATGTTCAACCCATGGTATACCGGCCCCTTAGTGACACCCTCAGCCAGCATGATGGCCCCCGGCTCCGCAAATATCCAACCCTACCTGTTTGTCACCGGATCTTGGGCCACCTACAACAGCCATCGACACACAGTCGATAACAAACATAACCTCTACTCCGTGCAACTCAACCCCCTTCTCCAGGTAGGCATCACAGACACCATGGATGTCATCTTGTCTACCGCCGGCATCGTCAACTGGCAAGATGGCCATAACGGAGGAGGCTTCAATGACCTCGTCATCACCATCGGCTTCCCCATCACCAGAGAAACCCTCTACGTGCCCCGCATGAAATTCACCATCGCTGAAACCTTCCCTACAGGCAAATATCAGCACTTAAGCACAAATGGCTTAGGATTAAACGCCACAGGAGGCGGCTCCTATCAAACCACTTTCGGCTTCGCAACGGGCAAGGTCATTTGGTGGACCTACCCCCACCCGATGAACCTGCGCGCCTTTGTCGGTTACACAATCCCGACCGACGTTCACGTCAAAGACTTCAATACATATGGCGGAGGCTTTGATACGAATGGCACGGTCCGCCCTGGCAACAAGCTATCAGCCGACTTTGGCATGGAATTCAGCTTCACGCAAAGATGGGTGTTCGCCATGGATGTCGTGTATGTCGCCACCAATATGACCCACTTCCACGGCAACCCAGGCCACACTGCCGACGGCGGCGTTGCGATTGTAGGAAACGGCTATAGCGATAACTTAAGCCTCGCCCCCGCCTTCGAATACAACTGGAATGACAACTTGGGCATCGTCACGGGCGTGCAGTTCTCCGTGTATGGGCGCAACAGCAATGTGTTTGCTACAGGCCAGTTCAGCGTCACATACACTTGGTAACAATGATCCCCACATTGTTTTTCAGTCAGTCTCTAGACCCCCTCGTCGATCGGTTGGTTGAAGAATGGGAAGCGTCTATGCTTCGTCCCATGCAGCTGCAAACCATTCTCGTCCCCAACGGAGGAGTCAGGCAATGGCTCCTCCTCGAAATCGCCAAACGCAAAGGGATCGCCATGGGCTTGAGGGTCTTAGAGCCAGGGCAATTCTTCCCCTCATCCAAAAGCTCCTTAGATCTGTTTTGTTCCGTGTATGACGCCTTGCCGGCGCAAGCAGCTCTCGTCAGTTATTTAGATGGCAAGCCCAAAAGACGCCTCGAACTGACAGCGCAACTTGCCTCCCTATTTGCGAAATATGAGCAATATGGCCCCTTATTGAAAACGGATGACTGGCAAACGGAGCTGTTTCACACACTTGTCAAACCGCAAGACACGCCCATCACAGAGCCCATTTTTTGCTTCGGCATCGATTTTTTAACCCCCCTGCAATGGAAGGCGTTGTCAACTGCCCCCGCACTGTCCCTATTTCTATTTTCTCCTTGCACAGAGTTTTGGGAAGATCTGTGCTCAGACCGAGAACGAAAAGCGTGGCAAAAACGGAATAAAAAAATCACAATCCCAAGAGAAGGACCCCGACACCTCGCCAATTGGGGAAGATTGGGCAGAATCACCTTAAAGACATTGGACGATTTTGCAGCCGAAGAACTCTATACGCCCGTGGAGCCGACAAGTCTCCTCAAACAGATTCAAGTCGATCTGCTCCTGTTCCAAGAAACAAAAGATCCCAAACAGGATGATTCGATCGCCGTGTTGCAAACCGGATCCTCGCGGCTTGCGGAAATCGAGGCGCTCAAAGAGGAGATTCTGCGCTTAGATGTGCCTTATCACGAAATCTCTGTGTTAGCGCCAGATCTCGAACCATACATCCCCCTCATCAAATACGTATTTGGAGAAGAGATCCCCTACCGCATCGAGAAAATGGAGTCCTCCCAAAGCTCATTCAAACAGGGACTTTTGCGCCTCTTGAAACTGGGCTCTGGCAGATGGTCCGCTGAAGACATTTTGTCGCTCTTCGAAACCCCCTCATTCTACCGAAAAAAAGGATGGGATGCGGAGGTTTTGGAAACTTTTCGAAGCTGGATCGAAACCATCCAAATCGACTGGGGCCTCAATGATGCCCACCAACGCACTGTT
>JAGWZL010000009.1 GCA_018968815.1 Verrucomicrobiota bacterium
CAGAAGATCTTTTCAACGACAGTCTCTAAAAAGTATTTGAAAAAGCACCTTTCCCTGTACACTGTCCACATATGCGATGGACGCTCTATTTTTGTCTTTTGGCTGCCGCAACCTTTGGTTTTGCAGACGACCCAACCTATGGAATCAGCAGTAACCCGGGCGCCGTCAACATCACAGTCGGCACAGGCGCTTTAGGCAGAAGACTCAAAATCCCCGAAAGCTCCGGCGTGCGCCTCGGCGGCTTTTGGATGTGCGACGGGAACCCCGTCTTGAGCGGAACGGACAAAAAACAATTCACCGGCAACAACCTCCTCATCCTCGACCTATCGATCGATTTGAATCAGGCCATGCATTGGAAAGGAGGTTATTTCGGCACAGAATTTCTTCAATTCAACGGACAAGCCACCAATGTCGACGCCGGATGCGCGCAAGGATTCAACAGCATCACAGGCGATCCCCCCTTGAACCGGTCAGAACTCTATCAGCTTTGGATCTTGCAAAAGTTCTGTGACGACAAGTTCTCAATACGGATTGGCAAAACCGCTCCGATTTACCATTTCAACAACGTATCCAAACCGGTACCGACCGAAAACGCAGTCGTTTTCATTCCCTCGGTGAGCGGCTTGATCTTCACGCCCCTCTTTGTCAACACCACCCTTCTGGGCGCAATCGGCGGATATTACAACTCGGTCTACGGCGTCGTAGCCACCATGGCCCCCATCAAAGAGGCCTACATCAATGTGGGAGTGTTTGACGGCAACTTAGCAAAAGGCGTTCAAACCGGTCTAAAAGGCCCCCACTTCAATGGCTATTATTTTTCCATCATGGAGGTGGGCTACGGCTGGGCATCAGCTAAACCGGGCATTGCAGCCATCGGCGGCTGGTATCAAAGCGGACGGCTTAAAAACGCCGGCCAAGTACAAACAGGCACCGGAGGCTTTTATTTTTTTGGCTCGCAAGCTCTTTGGATCAAAGAATCGCACACAGTCAGTCAAGGCAATCTCTCCGGCTTTGTCCAATTTGGATGGAACAATTCGAGGACTTTGCCAATGAATCTCTATATCGGAGGCGGATTGAGCGGCTTTGCCCTGATCCCCAAAAGACCCAATGACTCCTTTGGCATGGGAATCGCCTGGTCCCGTTTAAACCGACATATTTTCGAAAGACATTCAGAACTGATGTTGCAAGCCTACTATCAAATGGCAATCACCAATGCAGTCTTTTTCGAGCCCGTTCTCAGCTACATTCCCAACCCAGGCATAGATGCAAATCACTCCAATGTGTGCGCCATCACGGCCAGACTCACGGTTCTGTTCTAAATTTATTCTTGCATTTCACCGATGCATCAATTAGACACAGATAAAAGGGGTATCACATGTTGCGAATGATGTTATGGGGAATAGTGTGGGCAAACGCACTGGTGGGAGCCTCCTACCAAGTTCCCGCGACCTCAGAAACAGTCACTCTCGGTCTCTTTGATCTGAAACACAAACCGGTCGTGAGAATACAATCAGGCGATACAGTCTCCCTGGAAACCTGGAACAGCTGCCTGCATGCAATGCAGTTCAATCAAACCACACCCGCCGATGTGGCCAAATTCTACACAGACAACGGCATCCAAAAAAGACGCGGCATGCACTCTGTAACCGGTCCAGTTTATATCGAAGGGGCGGAGCCAGGCGACGTTTTGGAGATCCGCATCCTCGATATCAAACTCACCGATTGGGGATACAATTTCTTAAGCCCAACCGCCGGCATTTTACCCGAGTTCACAAGACCCCAAATCATGTACTTCAAGTACGATAAAGAAAACTACACCACCGAATTCTCCAAAGGGCTCTGTCTGCATTTGAAACCGTTCCCTGGTGTGGTCGCTGTCGCCCCTCCCCTGGATTGGCCTAAAGGCTGGCCTGTCCAATTGGAAGATTGGATGGGACAACCAGTGCGCGGAGAGTTCAATTCCGTTCCACCCGGGCCGTTTGCAGGCAATTTAGATCAACCGCTGCTCCAAGAAGGCTCCGTCCTATTTGTCCCCGTCTTCCAAAAAGGGGCGCTCGTGTGGACCGGAGATTCCCACGCCATGCAAAGCACCGGGGAAATCGATGTCACCGCCCTGGAAACAGCCTATGAATCGATCACTTTTCAGTTCATCGTCCGCAAAGACCTGAAAGCCGAAGGGGTTCTTGATAAAACAAAACGGAAAGGGGGCGATGTGTTCACCTGGCCGATTGTCGAAACCACCACCCACTGGCTGATCACCGGCTTAAGCACAGATCTCTTCGAAGCCATGAAACTCGCCGCGAGAAACGCAATCAACTTTCTCGTCCGCGTGCAAGGGTTGACTCCAGAGGAGAGCTACCAGTTCTTAAGCATGGTGGGCGACTTCGATATCCCTGAAGCCGTCAACGGCGTCAAAAACGTCACCGTCCACATTCCGAAAATGATGTTTAAAGATAAGGTCACAACGCTTTGCCAAGAAGGCTATTTCCCCCTCTCTCCACCACAGAGAAACCCGATGGCTCCCTGTGTGCCCCAAGAAGGAAAAACCATTAAGTAAGAGGTCCCTTTGTATATGAAAGTGATGTTGTTTCTCTTATGTGCATGCGCCGCCTTTGCCGACGATGTGTTTCTAAACAACGAATCAGACTATCCCGTGAAACAGCAATCCAAAATGGCCGTCCAATGGGCCTCCTCAGGACGTGAAGTGGATGAAGCCAATAACGCCTCGCTCATGGGAAAGGCCCTCAACCCCAATTCACTCCAGATGATCACCTCCCAAGGCAAAGTGCGCCTTTCTGCCCCTAAAAACGCAGAATACTTCAGAATCCTGGTCTGGTCTAAAGAGGGAGGAGGAGAACCCGACTTAATGACCAATTGGGTCGAAGTCGTGTCCAAAAAACACTACACGTTAACCACCGATAAACTCTTCCCAGCTGTCCTCATGTACGGGACCGGTTGTTAAGATTGAAAATTGAACTTGGTTCAAGAACCTAGCATATTTGTCAACAGTTTGTTATATTGGTCGCTTATCGAAATCGTTCCCCCCAAGGAAAATATGGACGTGATTCCTTCAAACAGTTCTCTACTGCTCTATCAGACAGAGGATGGTCAAACCAAAATCGAAGTGCGCCTGCAAGATGAGACCGTTTGGTTGAGTCAGACACAACTATGCGCGCTATTTGATAAGGACAAACGAACAATCTCTGAACACATACAGAACATTTTCAAAGAGGGGGAACTTGCCCCTGATTCAACTGTCCGGAAATTCCGGACAGTTCAAATGGAAGGCACCCGCGAAGTTGCTAGGCAGATAGATTTTTATAACCTGGACGTGATCATCTCAGTCGGATACAGGGTCAGCTCGCAGAGAGGCACCCAATTCCGTATCTGGGCCACCCATAGATTAAAAGAGTATTTGATTAAAGGCTTTACACTTGACGACGAACGACTGAAGCAAAATGGCGGGGGGAACTATTTTAGTGAACTTTTGGCCAGAATCAGAGATATCCGCTCCTCTGAAAAAGTATTCTGGCGCAAAGTCCTCGACATCTATGCCACAAGCATTGACTATGACCCAAAAACGGAAAGCTCAAAGCAATTTTTTGCAGTCGTGCAAAACAAAATGCACTGGGCAGCTCACGGACACACAGCCGCCGAGATCATTCATTCTCGGGCCAATGCTGAGAAAGCACACATGGGTCTCACCTCTTGGTCAGGCAAAAAACCAAGACAGACGGACGCGGAAATTGCAAAGAACTACCTCAACGCAGAGGAGTTAAAAGTCCTTAACCTCATCGTATCTCTGTATTTAGATTTCGCTGAATTGCAAGCTTTAAGTCGCAATCCCATGTCCATGAAGGACTGGATCGCCAAACTGGATGATTTTTTACGAATGACTTCCAGAGATATTCTTTCTCATGCTGGGAAAATCAGTCATGAAGATGCTTTAGACAAGGCCAGGATTGAGTATTCTAAGTATCAGCAGCAAGTACTCGATGCCCCTTCCTTGGTGGAGCAACACTTCCTTGAAACCATTAGGAACTTCGAAAAAGAAAGGTGCGCCTTTCTGCCCCCAACAACGCAGAATACTTCAGAGTCCTCGTCTGGTCTAAAGAAGGAGGAGAACCCGACTTATTAACCCCCTAGTCAAATAAGAGACACCTCTGCGTCAGCGAGGCAAAGCCAAATCAAAGGGGGCGAAGCCCCAGGTCTGAACGAGGAGCACCATTGCCAAAGGCAAGAACCTATCCAAGTAAAAAGTTTCAATCGATTTTTTAGTTCTTGTAGCGATTTGTGATGCAAGCCGCTTGTTTTAAATTTTTGCTCTTGCATACAATAGCCCCACCTTTGTGTATAGAGACAATCTCTGATTTAAGCTTCTGTCGATTTTGGAGTCAGTCCCTTATGCATTTTTATCCAACGCGGTCAAGCTACAACAAGGAGTATGTATGAAATTGATCTGGCTCGTCGGAGTCATCTCTAGCGCTTTAATGTATGCAGATGAAACCACTGTCTTTCTAAATGAAAACCACAGGTTATATATAGAACCTGATGTGGCTTACGAAATCCCCAGCAAGACTCGTGATAGGAGCCTTACAATCAAAGAATCTGGGTATCTCTTAGGAATCAATGCAGGCTATGAATTCTTAAAAGCTAATTCTCTTTATGCAGGGCTAGAAGCCACCTTTTCAATGAGCAATCGTTTTGCTGACCTATATTTTGAAGATGAAAAAATTTCCGAAGGAGAGGTCAAGGGATTCCAAAATAACGCTTCCGGAATGTTTGGGTATACTCTAGTCAGCTCAAACGTATGGTTGACTCCGTTTTCAGGAGCTGGTTGCTACTTTGTCTCTCAAAAACATGAGCATTTGAATCTAGCATACGTCCCTATTGGGATAAAAGCCGAATAC
The DNA here is from genome assembly GCA_018968815.1 of Verrucomicrobiota bacterium. Lineage (GTDB taxonomy): Bacteria > Chlamydiota > Chlamydiia > Chlamydiales > SM23-39 > REEB52. The sequence goes on from JAGWZL010000009.1 coordinate 4,911, forward strand.
CGAATGGCCAATTTTAGCATCGGGGCAAATGCACAACAACTGCATTTTGTACAAGTATGGCATCAATACAACGATACAAAAATCTCTGAAAATGTCTTTGGGGATGGAAACTATGGCTATGAAATCTCATTGCCACTTTCATTCAAGATGGATACATCGGACAAGCATTGGCATGCTGCTTTTGAACCTTATTACTTGAAGCTGACTTCTACGTTAGCATTTATAGGTGGCAGAATTTCCGCTCTTTATAACTTCTGAGTGATTGAAGCACTCCTTGCCTGTTGGCAAGGAGATTCTGAAGCTCCAGTTTTGAGAGGGTCAGCTCGCAGAGAGGCACCCAATTCCGTATCTGGGCCACCCATAGATTAAAAGAGTATTTGATTAAAGGCTTTACACTTGACGACGAACGACTGAAGCGAAGTCGTGTCCAAAAAACACTACACGTTAACCACCGACAAACTCTTCCCAGCTGTCCTCATGTACGGGACCGGTTGTTAAGAGGGTTATGTTATTTTAATCCAGATCATTTTAACATATATGTTATTTTGATCCACTAAGGATCGTTGATAATCAATGACATACGACTTTTTTGACCTTGTTTGGCGAGAGTCGCACCCCTCTCGTCTGCGCCCCTGAAAGGGGAATGTCGGCGATCAAATGGACCTGCTTTTTCTGCTTCTGGCTCGGCGTAAATTGGAGCTCAATTTCCGCCTTGGGATCGGTCGAAAGGCATTGGAGTTCTCCTTTCTCATCGAAATAGCGATATGTTTTATCCAGGATGAACTTGTCGACAATGAACCGCTTGGCCCAAACTTGCCCTTTATCTTTGATTTTATACACGACGTTCAATACGGTCTTTTTGTCAGCGACGCCGACCCAATGGGCCCCTTCAAAGTATTGCTTTTCGGGGATGTTGACCACTTTGTAGGTCCCATCTTTGTGCAAGATCAGCAATTTGTCGAAATTCGTGCATGTAAATCTCTCGGCGCCTGTCACTTTTGTGCCCACAAACCCAGTCTCTGGATCAAAACCCACTTTGATCTCTTTCGTTTCAATCGCGCGCCGATCGATCTCTTCGATCGCCTTCACACGCGTCTTGCGAGGGAAAAGAGGGCCGTACTTTTCGAGTAGCGTTTGCAGATAGTGGATGGTAAACTTTTTCACATTTTTGAGGTGTTTGAGGACGCCGTTTAGCGTCTCTTCGAGCAGCGCAATCTCATCTTTATTCCGGTCGATATCAAACTGCGAAATCCTCCGAATCGGAATTTGCAGCAGCTTTTCCCGATCCTCATGCGTCGGTTCGCGCAGCAGCTTCTTCCGGTAAGGCGCGAGCGACTCGGAGAGCGTCTCATGGATCTTTTCGAGCGTTTTCACCGTCTCAATCTTCTTATAGAGCCGGTTCTCAATGAAAATCCTCTCTAACGTCTTGTAGAAGATCTTCTCTAAGAGGCGATCCCTTTCGATTTCGAGTTCGCGGCGCAAGAAAGTGACGAGCTTTTCCGCATTGTAGGCGAGAATGTCGTGCACATTGGTTTCCCAAGGCAGTCCATCTTTGATCACCATCACTTGAGAATTGAGCGACACCTCGCATTCGGTAAACCCATAGAGCGCATCGAGCAACTCTTCCGCATATTGTCCGCGCGGGAGCTTGACCTCGATCTCCACGTTTTCAGCCGTGTAATCGTTAATCTCCTCAATCTTGATTTTGCCCTTTTTCGCCGCCTCATCAATCGAACGAATGAGACTCTCGGTCGTCGTCCCATAGCAAATTTCCCGGATCACGAGCGTTTTCGGATCTTTGATCTCAATTTTGGCTCTGAGCTTGACCTTCCCATACCCTTTGTCGTATTCGCTCTTGTCCATGATCCCGCCGGTTGGGAAATCGGGGAAAATTTTGAAATTTTTCCCCTCGAGATAGGCAATCTCCGCTTCGAGCAGCTCCTTGAAATTGTGCGGCAAGATGCGCGTCGCCATCCCCACGGCAATCCCCTCAGCCCCTTGCATGAGAAGCAGCGGGATTTTCGCAGGCAAGGTCACCGGCTCCTCATTGCGGCCATCATAGGAGGGAATTTTCTCAGTGATGTCAGGGTTGAAAAGCGTTTCACGAGCCAAAGCGGACAGCCTCGTCTCAATGTAGCGCGCGGCAGCAGCAGGATCGCCCGTATACAGGCTCCCAAAATTCCCCTGCTTGTCGAGAACATAGTTTTTATTCGCAAGGGTCACAAGCGCTTCATAAATGGGCGCATCGCCATGCGGATGGAGCTGCATCGTCTGGCCCACCATATTGGCCACCTTGTGCATTTTCTCATCGCTTTGCCGCCACAAAATCTCCAAAATGCGCCGCTGCACAGGTTTAAGCCCATCCACCACATTCGGGATCGCCCGATCCAAAATCACATAAGACGCATACCGAACAAAATGGTCGCGCATCAGATGCTTTAAATCATCCATTGTCGCTCACCAAATTGTTCATAATGAAATTCTTCCGCTCCGGAGTGTTTTTCCCCATGTAAAATTCGAGCGTCGGCTTGATGTCCGAAAGATTTTGCACCATCACCGGCAGAAGACGAATGTTCTTGTTGATGAACTGCTTAAATTCATCCGCTGAAATCTCGCCAAGCCCCTTGAAACGGGTCACTTCGACGCCCCGTTTGAGCTCCTGCATCGCTTTGTCTCTCTCCTCTTCAGAATAACAATAGATCGTCTTCTCTTTGTTGCGCACTTTGAAAAGCGGGGTTTCTAAAATATGGAGGTGGCCATTCATCACAAGAGATTCGAAATAGGTCAAGAAAAAGGTGATCAGAAGGTTGCGGATATGCATGCCGTCCACATCGGCATCGGTCGCAAGCACCACTTTCTGATAGCGCAAATTGGCAATGTCATCCTCAATGTTAAGAGCCGACATGAGATTGTACATCTCCTCATTTTTGTAGAGCTGATCGAGCTTCATCCCATGCACGTTGAGCGGTTTGCCGCGCAGCGAAAACACGGCCTGCACAAAAGGATCGCGGCTCATCACAATAGAGGCCGAGGCCGACTCCCCTTCCGTCAGAAAGATCATCGTATTGGCCCCCTCTTTCGTCCCATCGCCATAATGGAATTTCGAGTCGCGCAGCTTGGGAATTTTAAACGAGATCTTCTTCTGCTTTTCCTTCGCATCCTTTTTAACCGCCGCAAGCTCCTTGCGCAGCTTCTCATTAAAATGGATCCGCTCGACGATTTTCTTGGCTGTCTCTTCGTTTTTGTAGAGCAGATCTTGAACCGCATCCTTCACTTCTTGCAGGATCGGGCCCCGAATATCGCTATTCGATAATTTGTTCTTCGTCTGCGATTCGAAAACCGGCTCCTTCACTTTGACTAAAATCGCCCCAATGATCCCCTCTCGAACATCGATCCCTTGAAAATTCTTCTTCGCAAAATCATTCACCCCCTTCAAAATCCCCTCTTTATAGGCCGAAAGGTGCGTGCCCCCATCTTGCGTATATTGGCCGTTCACAAAAGAAAAATAGGTCTCCCCATAACTGGAAGAATGGAGAAAAGCAAACTCAATCGCCTTGCCCTTGTAATGCAACGGCTCGTAAAGCTTGTCCTCTTTCACTTCCGCATTGAGCAGATCGAGCAACCCATGCTCAGAACGGATCTTCTCCCCATTGAAAATCAGCTCTAACCCCATGTTGAGATAGGCGTAGTGCCACAACCTTTTGAGTATCAGTTCTTTTTGAAAGGCGTATTTTTTAAACACTTCCGGGTCTGGGGTGAATTCAACAAAAGTGCCATCTTTTTCGGATGTTTTGCCCTTTTTCTTGTCTTTCAAGATCCCTTTGACAAACCTGGCTTCGACAAATTGTCCTTCGCGGAAGCTGCGCACGGTAAAGTGGGAGGAGAGGGCGTTGACCGCTTTGGTGCCGACCCCGTTGAGGCCGACCGAGAATTGGAAGACGTCATCATTGTATTTTGCGCCCGTGTTGATTTGGCTGACGCACTCAATCACTTTGCCGAGCGGGATCCCTCGACCAAAATCTCTGACTTGCACAGTAGCGGTTTTGGCATCTAAATCGATGAGAATTTTATGGCCATTGCCCATGATGAATTCATCGACCGCGTTGTCGATGATCTCTTTGATCATGACGTAGATGCCGTCATCGGGGTGAGAGCCGTTGCCGAGTCTGCCGATGTACATGCCGGGCCTGAGCCGAATATGGGTCAGGGCATCGAGGGATTTAACGGCGCTTTCGTCATATTTTTTTGCCATAATGCTCAATACGTTTGGGGAATGGAGGGGACAAATTTTTTCATATCGGGCATTTTAAATCCTTTGGGGAAATCGTCTTTGGTTGTGGGATACCAAGTGATATTCCTGCCGAAGATGAACAATTTTCCACGCACGATCAAATCTTCGCCCTGTCTCCAAAGCGAGCAGTTATAGGTTTTTCCTTTGCTGGGGTCGAGAATCGTGCCATCGTAAGTGGCTCCCGCATTGTAGAGGTTATAGATGATATCGAGTCCGCAAGTGTGCGGCTGGCCGACAACCCCATCCGCCCGACCTTTGGGGTCATAAATCGTGTCATTCATCTTCCCCTCGTCATCATACGTGCCGATGATTCTGCCGTAATAGAGCCCTTTGTACTCATACACGCCAAAAACGCACTGGGGCGATCCATCATCTTTCAGACTCTTCCAAAACCCGCCAATGTCGTCGCTCGCAAACAGCGTCGACAACAAGACCAAGAAAATCCATCGCATGTCAAAGTCCCCTTTACTCAAATATCTATATTGATTAGACTCAAGTTTTTGTCAAGATTCAAGATATGTCAGAACACCATCCTATCACTTCGAGAAAAAAAGCGGGAGCTCTCTCAACGGCTCTTTTTTTGATTGGACTTGCGTCGCTCATTGTGACGGAAGAGTGGTGGCCTGGCATCATGCTCATCGTCGGCTTGCCCTTGGCGCTGCGCCAATTTCTGTTAGGCCGCACCTATGACGCAATGGTTTCGCTGCTCGTGTTTGTGGGAACCTTTGTCACCGTTCAATTCGATATTTCTTGGAAAATTTTTCTTCCGATTCTCTTTACCTTAGGCGCCATCTACATTATTTGCCGCGAATTCATGGGGCCCGATGAGACAGAGGAAGACGAAAAAGAGGAAGAGCTCAACCACGAAATCGAAGAGGACAAAAAATGAAGAGATGGCCCCTGATTTGTGTGGGGCTTTTCCTCGCATTCAGCCTGTTTTTCTACTCTGTTCAGGAAAGGCCCGTTCACAAGATCCGCCTCGTGTGGATGTTTGATCCGGCCGGTTGGTGGGAAGGCGATTGGCTGAAGGAGCTGCTCGCTTCCGATCAATATGAGATTGAAGAGGTTGTGGCGCCCAATGAAAAGGTCTATCTCAACCACGCGCTCTATGTCACGCCGCTCTTTCACGATCGAAAAGATCTGCCCGCATTTTTCGAAAGTCTTCATCGGAAAGGATATAAGTTTGGGATCGTCCATTTAAGCGATGAGCATTACAACCATTCGACCAAGTCGTATCGATATGCCAAATTTGTGTTGCGGAACTGTTGGACGAAAAAATTTGCAAAAAGTCCCAAAGTGCTCCAATTTCCTCTCGGATATAAGACGAAGTTTTGGGAGGGTCTGGCCACAAAAGAGACAAAACCTGTGTCTGAAAGAACCCATCTCGCCAGTTTTGCCGGGCAAATTACGAAGTCGACTCGGCAAGAGATGGCGGCAAACATGAAACAGTTGGGCGATTTTTTCCTCTATGAAACCGCCTTTTTCGGAGATGGATTGCCCATCACGCAATATCGAGATCTCCTGCTCGACTCGGTCTTTGCGCCCTGTCCGAGGGGGTTTTCCAATCTAGATACGTTTCGCCTGTGCGAGGCGCTTGAAGCTGGGTGTATTCCCATCGTAGAAAAGGAGCCCTTCGACTACTATGCATGCCTTTTTGATGACGGCTACCCCTTTTTAGCTGTCCACCGGTGGGATGAGGTGGGTTCATTACTGAACGACGCCTTCTTGGCTGACCAAGAGGGGCTCGAACAAAAACGGCAAGAATGTTCTCTCTGGTGGAAAAATCAAAAAGAGCTGTTCAGGCACAAAATCGAAAATCTCATGTGGCGCATCCGCTAATGGTTACGAAAAATAGTTGATGCCCATGGCAGCGCGCACCTCGGCAAGGGTCTCTGCCGCCGCCCGGCTGGCGACTTCAGTCCCCTGTTTCAGAATCTGCATGACAGCCGCCGGATCTTTCGCCCACTCTTCTCTCTTGCGACGCACAGGATCCAAAAAGGCTTGCAGTTCATCGAGAAGATATTTTTTCACCACGGAGTCGCCTAGTCCGCCGCGTGCATAGTGGGCCTTCATGTCGTCAATCTTCGCTTTGTCTTTTCCAAAGGCGTCGAGATAGGTGAAAACGGGGTTTCCTTCGACTTTACCCGGGTCTTCCACCTTCAAGTGGCCCGGATCGGTGTACATCCCCTTCACCTTTTTGGCAACGACATCGGCTGAGTCTGAGAGGTAGATCGCATTGCCAAGGCTTTTGCTCATTTTGGCTTTTCCATCAATGCCAGGAAGACGGGCCACAGGAGAGGTGACCGCCTGCGGCTCCACGAGCACATCGGTTTTATACAGGCGATTGAACTTGCGCACAATGTCTACTGCCTGCTCAATCATCGGAATCTGATCATCGCCCACTGGCACAAGGGAGGCTTTAAACGCGGTGATGTCGGCCACCTGCGAGATCGGATAAATCATAAAGCCAGCCGGAACCTCTTCGCCAAACCCCTTTTGCTGGATCTCCGCCTTCACGGTCGGATTGTGCTTCAGCCGATTCCACGTGACGAGATTCAGATAATACAGAGTCAGCTCAGGCAGGGCCGGCACGAGCGATTGGATGAAAATCGTCGTCTTTTTCGGATCGATTCCCACTGCGAGATAGTCGAGCGCCACCTCCAAAATGTGGGTGCGAATCAGACCTGGATCATCCGCATGATCGGTGAGCGCCTGCGCATCGGCGATCATCACAAATTGACGGTGCAGGTCCTGCAAGTGGACGCGCGCTGCGAGAGAACCCACATAGTGGCCCAGGTGGAGCTTCCCTGTAGGGCGATCGCCTGTCAGGATGATTTTCTTTTGAGACATAGTCATGATTTTAATCGGTTGATGCGAAAAAGTCGATTTTTTTTGTTGGGGGAATATCCAAACCTTGGTATAAGGGCCAAGCAAATATTGATTGATAATGACACAAGAAGCTCCTCCCCTCCCCTCTGTGATTGGTCCCTATTCCATTGTCCAAAGTTTGGGCAAAGGGGGTATGGGCGAGGTCTATTTGGCCAAAGACCCGTCCTGCAGTAGGCAAATCGCCTTGAAAAGAGTGCGCCCCGAGCTGAAGCTGCACAAGACCATCCAAAGCCGTTTTTTACGCGAAGCGAAGGTGGCCAGCACGTTGAGCCACCCCTCGATTGTGCCCATTTTATCCATTCATTCGGCTCCGCCGGACATCTATTACACGATGCCGTTTGTAGAAGGGGTCACTCTCAGGCAGATTTTGCGCTCCGGCAAGGAGGAAGAGGTCCATCCGGTGCGCAATTCGATCCCGGCTCTCGCCCGCATTTTCCTGCAAGTATGCGAGGCGATCGCCTACACCCATTCAAAAGGAATTTTACATCGCGACCTCAAGCCTGAAAATATTATCGTCGGGAAATATGGCGAAGTGATGATCCTCGACTGGGGGATTGCCGATTTCATCGATCAGATCGGCGACGAAGAGCCTCTGCCCGCCCACAAAAGCAAGGGCGAGGATCTCACCCGTCCAGGCAAAATCACCGGCACCCTCGCCTATATGGCGCCAGAGAGGCTGACAGGTCAATCCTCATCGGTCCAAACCGACCTGTATGCCTTGGGCGTCATTTTGTATCAGATGCTGACCTTGCAACTCCCCTTTCAGCGCAAAACCATCGCCGCCTTCCGCAAGCAAGTGCAGAATGAGGCCTTGATCGACCCCATCGAAATGGCCCCCTATCGAGATATTCCGCACCAACTCTCTGCCGTATGCCGCAAATGTTTGGCGAAATCGGCCAAAGAGCGATACAAATCGGCCGAAGAACTCATCCGTGAAATCAAAAACTACATTGAAGGGCGCCCCCAATGGATTTCGGTCGCCGAACTGAACCCCGAGAATAAAGAGGATTGGCGATTTCAGGAAAACGTCTTGCTCGCTAAAAACATCGCCATCACCAAAAATTTCGATGTCACCGAATGGGCCGAGCTGATGATTTCAAAACACCCTTTTGCCGGCAATTTGCGCATTGAAGCCGAAGTGGCCCTCAAACCGGCCGGACACGGCCTCGGCTTTCTGTTTAGCCTGCCCGAAGAAAATCGGGACCTGGAAGAGGGCTATTGCGTTTGGATCTCTGAGAGCGGATGCAAATTGTTTCGCAACAATGTGCAACTCCTCGACAATAAATTGTCTGCGGCGCCGCAAAAAATTGCGATCGAAAAGATCGACGACCACTTGAAAGTGTATATCGATGGGAAATTGAAGCTCAATTTTGTGAGCCATTTGCCTTTAGCGGGCCAGCATGTGGGTTTGCTGCTGAAAGATGGCCATTTCGATTTGAAGAGTTTGAAGATTTTGGATGCGAGCCACAACGCCATGGTCGGTTGTTTAGCTGTACCCAACGCTTTTTTAAGCCACAAACTCTATGATACGGCTCTGCAAGAATACAGAAGAATTGGGCAATCCTTTCCCGGCAGAATGGAGGGGCGCGAGGCCCTTTTTAGAGCCGGGTTGACCCTCATTGAAAAAGCGCGCGCCGAAGAAAACGATCAGCTCTATCACCACGCGTTGAGAGAATTTGAAAAGCTGTACCGCACACCGGGCGCCCCTCTTGAATATCTGGGCAAATCGCTCGTCTACGAAGCGCTGGGCGATTTTGAAGAAGAGGCAAAATGTCTGGAATTGGCTCTGCGCAAATTCCCAGACCATCCCTTGCTCCCGATGCTCAAAGAACATATTGTCTATCGCATGCATGAAAGTTCCCTCAATCACCGTGAAGCTGCTTATCGAATCATTTTGCTCGCGATTCGCCATATCCCCGATCTTTTGGAAAATCCAGACACCAAACATCTGATCGATAGCTTAGAGGCCAACTGGGAAGTATTGCCCTTCATTGAAAAAAGCACAGACCGGCTCAATTCAATCGCCATCCTCCTTGCTTTTTGGCTGGCCAAAGTGCCCATCCTCGTAGAAATCGCACAAAGCGTCAAAGATCAAGAGGTCCTTCTCAATAATGCTCTCGTCTGTCTGCAAGAATTAGACGCCAAAGATGCGCTGCACAAATTTCTCCCCCATAAACCGCGCAAGAAAAAAACACTCGTCGCATGGAACTTGCTCCTGAATAAAAAATGGGCGGAGGCCAAAGCTCTTTTTGATCAATTCCCCGACAAAATCCAGCAAGAGAGCTCCCCTCTCCACTTCTCTTACGGCACCTATCTGTACATGACAGAGGGCAAAGCCGCCGCCATGAAACACTTTGGGTCGGTGCTTGAAACCCGCTATCCCCCCACAACCGCCCTGCCCAGCCTCTTTCTGACCGGCCGGCTCGAGGGGTGGCTCGATCACGCCTTTTGGTGGGAAAAGAAAGAGCTCCACCGCCAAATCGACCTCTTCTACCGCTGTGTGGGAAAAAAATAAGTTTACAACTTGTTGATTGTAAGTTACTTATAACGAACTAATGCAAATTTACCCTAAAGATGCCAAAATGAGACTCAAAATGGAAACTGAATGGGAAAATTGATTCGCCCCCTCCCTTTGATTCGCCGGTTCTTCCATGCGCCGACCCAGAGCTTTTTTCTCTTTGGTCCTCGAGGGACAGGGAAATCGACCTGGTTGAAAGCGCGGTATCCCGACGCGCTCTGGATCGATCTATTGGAACTGGACCAATTGCGGCTGTACAGTGCGCATCCGGAGAGGTTGAAGGAGCTGCTTGCAGCCCATCCGCACGCCCAGGTGATCGTGATTGACGAGGTGCAAAAGGTGCCTGACATTCTCTCTGTGGTTCACGCGCTTATTGAAGAGAAGCGGGGCATTCAATTTATTCTCACCGGTTCGAGTGCGAGAAAGTTACGGCGCGCAGGGGTCGATCTTCTAGCAGGCAGGGCCCTTCTCAAGCATATGCCTCCTTTTTACGCCGCGGAATTGGGGGAACAGTTTCAGTTGCAAGAGGCCTTGGAACTGGGTCTTCTTCCGATCGTTCGCGGTTCAGAGGCTCCCGAAGAGACATTGAAAACCTATGTGGGGATGTATTTAAAAGAAGAGGTGCAGGCGGAGGGGCTTGTCCGGAACATTGGCGATTTTGCCCGTTTTCTAGAGGCCATCAGTTTTTCTCATGCTTCAGAATTGGTGATCTCCAATGTAGCGCGTGAATGCAGTGTGCAAAGAAAAACGGTCGAAAATTATCTCCAAATTTTACAAGATTTGCTGCTTGGATACACCTTGTCTGTATTCACCAAACGAGCGCAGCGGGCGCTGGCCGAGCGTCCCAAATTTTATCTTTTTGATGCGGGAGTGTACCGCTCTTTAAGGCCGCATATGCCTCAAGAAATTGCAGGCGCTGCACTCGAAGGGTTAGTGTGTCAACATTTGCGCTCTTGGGTCGATGCGCAGGTGAAGCATTACGAACTCGGGTTTTGGCGCACCCGCTCGAAAGTTGAAGTCGATTTTGTCGTATATGGACCGGACACTTTTCTCGGAATCGAAGTGAAACACACGGAAACGCCCCATCCGGGAGATTTGAGTGGGTTGAAGGCGTTCAAGCAAGACTATCCCGAATGCACCCCCCTTTTGCTCTATCGAGGCAAAACGAGGGTCTTGCGAGAGGGAATCCTGTGCGTCCCTTGTGAGGAATTCCTGCTCGGGGTTCGCCCCGATCTACCTCTATGGAAGTAGATTTCTATGAACACCCATTGCGTGGGAAAAAAATGATTGGTAAAATGCTTCAACATGAAAGAATTGCCCAAAGCCTTTGATCCAAAACTCATCGAAAAAAAGTGGGCCTCCTTTTGGGAACGGGGGGGGTATTTCAGAGCCAATCCCCATTCGGACAAAAAGCCTTATAGTATTGTGATCCCGCCTCCCAATGTGACGGGCGTGCTCCACATGGGCCATGCGCTCGTCGATACGCTCCAAGATATTTTGATCCGGTGGAAGCGGATGCTCGGGTTTGAAGTTCTTTGGGTCCCTGGCACCGATCATGCGGGGATCGCGACCCAGACGGTGGTCGAAAGAAAGCTCTACAAGAAAACGGGCAAACGGCGCAAAGATTTTGATCGCGAAGAGTTTTTGTCCTATGTTTGGGACTGGAAAGAGGAGTGCGAAGAGCAAATCATCGGTCAGATCAAAAAGCTGGGCTGCTCTTGCGACTGGTCGCGGCTCCGCTTTACCATGGATGAGGGATGCAATCGGGCGGTGCGCACCGTCTTCAAAAAAATGTTTGATGAAGGGCTCATCTACCGCGGCGACTATCTGGTCAATTGGGATCCAGTGACCCAAACGGCTCTTTCAGACGACGAGGTGGAGCATGAGGAGCAAGATTCTTTTCTTTGGCACATCCGGTATCCGATTGTGGGCGGGGGCCACGTCGTAGTAGCGACCACTCGACCCGAGACGATGCTAGGCGATACAGCAGTGGCGGTGCATCCGAAAGATGAGCGCTATGCCCGTTTCATTGGCAAAACAATAGAACTCCCTTTGACCGGGCGCACCATTCCGATCATTGGCGACGCCTTTGTCGATCCCAGTTTTGGGTCGGGCGTCGTAAAAATCACTCCGGCCCACGATTTCAACGATTTTGAGGTGGCAAGGCGCAATGACTTGCCTATGATCAACATCATGACGCCCGATGGAAAAGTGCTCATCTCAGGATATGCGGGGATGACCATGGAAGAGGCGCGGAAAGCGGTGCTGCGAGATCTCGGCGAACAGGTGCTCAAAAAAGAGCCGCACAAACTGCGCGTAGGGGTCTCGTACCGCTCGAAAGCGATCATTCAGCCCTATCTGTCGAAGCAGTGGTTCATTCACATGGGCCCATTCAAAGCCAAATTGATCTCGGCGGTCAAACAGGGCAGAGTCCGGCTCATTCCTCCTCATTGGGAGCAAACCTATTTCCATTGGATTGAGAATTTACGCGACTGGTGCATCTCGAGACAGCTGTGGTGGGGCCACAGGATTCCGATTTGGCACAAAGGCGAAGAGATGATTTGCTATGATGGCGAAGGCTCGCCTCCTGGCATCGATGCAAGCTGGACGCAAGATCCCGATGTGCTCGATACCTGGTTCTCATCGGCCCTTTGGCCCTTTAGCACAATGGGCTTTCCTGAGAAAACCGACGAGCTGAAAAAATTCTACCCCACGTCGGTCCTTGTGACAGGGCATGACATCCTCTTTTTCTGGGTGGCGCGCATGATCATGATGGGCGAATATGTGATGCACGAGGTCCCCTTCCATGAGACGTTTCTTCACGGGCTCATTTATGGAAAATCGTACTGGCGCGAATCTGCCCACGGCATCGCCTATGTGGGACCGGAAGAGAAGCGAAAATACGACTTGGGCGAACCTTGTCCCAAAGACGTGGAATCGAAATGGGAAAAAATGTCGAAGACGAAAGGCAATGTCATCGACCCGCTCGAATTGATCGACACCTATGGAACCGATGCGATGCGCTTGGCCCTTTGCTCAAGCGTAACCCATGCCAGACAGATCGATCTCGATTTGCGCCGGTTTGAAGAATATAAGAATTTTGCCAACAAAGTATGGAATGGCGCCCGCTTTGTCCTGATGAATCTCGAGGGATTTCAGTTTGATGAGGGGCTGGAGTCCAAACTGCTGACCCTCGAAGACAAGTGGATTTTGTCTCTTCTCACCCGGACCACGGAGGAGATCAACCAGTGTTTGCAAGAGTATACGTTTGATCGCGCGGCCACACGAGCCTATGAATTTTATTGGAACGATTTTTGCGCAAACTATGTAGAGCTGACCAAGCCGTTTCTTTTTGGGAAGGCGGGAACCCCCGCAATCAGAGCGAATAAGCAAAAATTACTCGTGATTCTTCTCTGTAATGCGATTCGGTTGATGCATCCGATCTCCCCTTTCATCACAGAAGAGATTTTTGCTGAGCTCAAAGAGCTGATCGGACACACAAACGTGAAGAAGGCCGATGCATACACTCAAGAAACCCTCGAAGCGCTGCGCAGCCCAGCGTGTATTGTGGCCCCCTATCCCCGTCCGATTGGCACCGTGCAAGAAAAGGTGGAAGAGCTTTTCGCTCAAGTGAACGACATCGTGCGCCAGGTGCGCAATATCCGCGCGGAAATGCAGCTTGCCCCCTCTGAAAAAACAGAGCTCTACGTCGTGGGCCATCCGAAAGATTGGAAAATGATCCAAGAAAACGAAATGATCGTCACTTCTTTGACCCAGACCACGCAAGTGACTTACTCTGAGTCAGAACCAACATCCTTTGGCGCAAGCGCGCATGTCCATTCGCTGAAATTGATGATTCCGATTCCGGAGTCGCTCAAAGTGAGAGAAAAGGTCCGCCTGGAAAAAGAGCGAGAGAAGCTGGAAAAAGGGCTTGAAGGGACGAAAATGAAATTGAGCAACGAGGAATTTCGATCGAAAGCTCCCGCTCATGTCGTGGAAAAGCTGCAAGAGGCGTTGAAAACAGCGGAAAAACAGCTCGCCGACATTCAAGAGAAGCTGGCTCAATTATGATCGATGCCCACTCGATACGTTTCGTTGTACCATTGTTTGTAGTAGGTGATGTAGAGAACGGGGCGCTCCTCCGTTGAGAGGTTGGCTCTGCCGCGATGGTTGATTTTGCCATTGAACACAAGGGCTGCGCCGAGGGGTACGCACAATCTTTCTTTGGGGCAAGAGTCAAACTGCAGCGAGGGAAGACGGTGGCTTCCCACCATCAATTCCGTGGTCCCATTTTCCAAAGTCATAGGCACAGTGATGGGGATGAGCACGGTAAAGTAAAAATCGTCGAGCGCGACGAGTTGAGCGCCTGTGGTATCGCGATTCGAAAGAGTATGTGTATCGCGATGCCAGTATTGATCCTTGCCTCCCGGGGAAGCTAAAACCACTCCTGCGTTGTGCGTGAACTCTCCTCCCAACAGCTCTTGCATCAACCGATTGAGGAGCGGCTGATTCACCTGGCGCGTTGGGAAAAATGCCGATTCAAATCCCAAATAGAAATCAAAGCGCCCTTCTCCCGCTTGCATCACGAGCGTTTGTCCATCGCGCCAATATTTCGATTCATTCCGCTGTTCATTTTCAAAAAAGATTCGTTGTTGCGGCGGCGTGTTCTCGATCAATGCGAAGGCTCTTTGTTTGGCTTGTTCTAAACCCTGGCGAAATTGTTCCAAGTCTTGGGGCCCCCACACATTCTCAACCAGGGTAAATCCCTTCTGATCGAGTTCTCTGAGGTAACGCGTGAACAGATCCGAAGCATACCCAATGGCCACCGCAAACAATAGAACGAGGGTGAATATCCAGTTCATAAGCCTTCCTAAAAAGAAAAAAAGTATATGTGATCCGAATCTTGAGCGACAAGAAAAATGTGATTCATTGGCAATAATCAAATCGTTGCATATACTATTTGCTTTTATTTTTGAGGATTTATGGTTACACCCGTTCATTCGACATCATCGACTTCTGTTGCGCAGACGGACACTCCACGATCTGCAGCAGCGCCGACCCCGACCGCCGATACATTAGCGAGTGCGCAGGCACGCCCGTGCTGTTCGTGGATCTCTTCCGTCTCTTCTATTGTGGATTGGGTGACCTATCCATTCCGGAGTGTTTTGTGTACTTTAGCCCGTTTCGCGGTATTTCGTATTGTGATTGTGCCATTGGAAATACTCTACAATTGGGCGATGCACATATACGACTCCATTTATTATGTGATTGCAAAACGGTTTACGCCAGCTGAGATTCCTTTGACTGACGAGCAACTGAATCTCATGCGCCAAAATTATTGGGGATTGGGGAGCGACAAATGGAAAGAGGGCGTTGAAAGCGGCTTTCACTGCTTCGGATCCCGTGTGTTCGATCAAGGTCTGCATGGTGGGGCGATTGAATTTGGATTCAATCGGAATTGGTGCAGGGGGGTCCATTTTTTAAGCCATCAATTCCAAAAAAAGGTGGATGCCGATCTGTATCTCGCTCTTCATGAGATTGCTTGCGGCCATTTCTTGGGGGCAGCCAATGATGTGGTATCCGAGCAAGCGGGTGTATTTCGAAACGAGCGCGATACGCTCAAATGGAACTGTGCGACGGCCTATACCCCTACGCCGCAAACCCTTGAAGATCTAGCGGCTATGAATCGAGAAATAGAGGGCCGTTTTGGAACAACCATTGCCGGCTTTGCTCAAAATCCGAATCAGACATGGACTTTGCATTATACCTCCATGCCTCAAGAGAAAGTGAAGTCTATTTATAACTATTTTTGCGCGAATATGACAGCGGAATTAGAAAGGGCGCAAAATGCGGATGAGAAGCTCACCGCAATCTGCAAATTTTTTAGAAATACGGAATGGCTTCATTCGGTCCGCGATGGGGGCGGGCGATGCGATCTGATGATGTTCAACTTTCTTCTCACCCAACACGGATTCCATCCTGCGCTTTTAAACAATTGCTATTTAGCGAATACCCGATCGCTTCCCGAGTGGGTTGACTATGTGCGGCAAGGGTTGCGAACGTGGGAACAGGAAGTGGCTGCGCTTGGGTAAAAAAATTCCTGGCGTAAGGAGCAGAAAATCATTATGGTGAAAATATACACATTTGACAAAGCCGGCGCTGCCTATTTGAAGCGGCGCAGCCACCCAACCTGAATGAATTGGATGATGCAGCCGAGGATGCCCGCGTTGTCAAAAATCACAGATTGAACCATGTTGGGTATGATGCTCTCTACAAAACAGAAACTGGTCATCAGTCAATGCCTCTTGGCTCTCCTGCTTTTTGCCATTGCATGCCTGTTTTTTCCCTATTCTACGGCTCTCTTGGCCCTTGTTCTCATGTTGATCCTGGCGGGGATCAATATCGTTCTGATCCCGCGTCTTTTGCAAACGAAGAGGCAAGATTTTATAGCGAATGTGGCGCATGAGCTGCGCTCGCCGATCACCATCATCCGCGGGTTTGCCGAGACCTTGCAGGACAATCCCGATCTGCCGAAAGAGCAGTTCCTGGAGATCACCGGCAAAATCGTACGCACCTGTTTGCGTATGGATAGATTAGCCAGGGGCCTCATCCTCCTATCGGATATTGAGCGCATCACACCCGCAAAGTTTCAAAAGGTGGATCTCGTCGCGCTCGCAGCGCAATGCATTGAGCAGCTCTTGGCCATCCACCCGAAAGCGCATGCGATCCTGAAAACAGATCTTAAAACCGCTCCAGTGGCTGCAGAGAAAGACCTACTCGAGATGGCGCTCATGAACCTGCTCGAAAATGGAGTGAAGTATTCTGCAGGCAATGCAAACATCGAAGTGAAGATCGAAAAAAAAGGAGACGCGCTCCATTGCAGCGTGTCGGATCATGGGATGGGCATCTCACCTTCCGACCTACCCCACATTTTTGATCGATTTTACGCAGCCGATAAAGCACAATCGCGCAAAGCCGGCGGCGCGGGACTCGGTCTTTCAATTGTGAAAAATATTGTCGAAAAACACGGCGGCAAAATTTCCGCCTCCTCGCAATTAGGAAAAGGCAGCCTTTTTACCATCGTTTTCCCCGATTCCCATTAAAAACATATTACTTTAATAACCAGGCGCTTACGTTTTGTAAACAAAATTTTTGAGACAAAAATTTTGCCTTTCTGTAACCTATATGTTACAATTGAGGGAAAGGGATGGAATATACCCTAAAGATCTACGAGACTCTCAGCGGATCAGAACCTTTATCAGAATGGCTGAGTGGTTTACGAGATCAGAAAGCCCGCATCGCCATCCGCATGCGCTTAGATCGAATGAAGCTCGGAAATTTTGGCTATTGCGAATCTGTCGGAGAAGGGGTTAGTGAGATGAAGATTGACCTTGGTCCCGGGTATAGGGTGTATTTCGGTATGATAAAACGTACGATTGTCTTACTTCTCTGCGGAGGAGATAAGGGATCGCAGGACAAAGATATTCGACGAGCATTGTCCTATTTTAGGGATCACAAGCAAAGAGAGAAAAACGATGCCTAGATACAGAGATTACCAAGAGGAACTCATTGAATACCTCAAAGATCACGATGAAGCTGTTGCTTATCTAAATGCCGCTTGGGAAGAAAGTTTACAGGGCGATGAAGAATCACAAAAGCTGTTTTTACTTGCATTGCGCAATGTGGCAGAAGCACAGGGAGGATTGGGTAAATTGGCTCGCAAAACACATATTCGTAGAGAGCAATTATACCGCATTCTTTCACCCAGCGGAAACCCCGGTTTAAAAATGGTTCGAATGCTTTTAATGGCTTTGGGCGTCACTTTAAGATTTGTCTAACAGTCTTTAATCCAGCAATTGATTTGTATTTTGGGATTTCCTAGCATGGATATCTTATGCAATTGCCAACCCCTGCTCAAATCAAAAGAGACATTCCCTTAACCGTCCCAGCGCACATCGCCTCTTGGAGGCGGGTCGCCATCGACATCCTGGAGAGGCGGGACCCTAGGCTCGCTCTCATTGTCGGCCCCTGCTCCATCCACGATGCGGATGCTGTGTATGAGTATGGGCTCCGGCTCAAAGCTCTATTGCCGGAGATCGAACATGCTTTCTTTCCGATTATGCGCCTGTTTTTCGAAAAGCCCCGCACCCAGCTCGGCTGGAAAGGGATGCTCTATGACCCTCATCTCGACGGCAGCCACGACATTGAGGCGGGCCTTCGCAAAGCGCGCGCCCTCATTCTCAAAATCGCCGAATTGGGCATCCCGTGCGCTGCCGAACTCTTGGAGCCGCTGGCAGTCCCCTACTTCGATGACCTCATCGTTTGGGGAATGATTGGCGCCCGCACCTCGGCCTCCCAACCCCACCGCCAACTCGTATCGGGTCTCCCCTTCCCGGTTGGATTTAAAAACGACACCCGAGGCGACCTCGACACCGCGATTGCCGGCATCCTCTCCTCGCGCATCGCTCATTCGCATCTCGGCATTGATGCCGGAGGGCGCATCTCGAAAATCCAGACGCAAGGCAATCGGTATACCCACCTCGTCCTACGCGGATCGGATCGGGGACCCAACTACGACGCGCATTCGATTGAGACGGCGCTCAAATCGCTACAAGAACAAAGACTGGAGCCCCGTCTGATCATCGATTGCTCGCATGGCAATTGCGGCCGTGATCCCCAAAGGCAAAAGAGCGCCTTCCAATCGGTTACAGATCAGGCGATGCGCAACACGGCCATCTGCGGCCTGATGCTGGAAAGCCACCTGCTTCCAGGCAAGCAACCCTTAGGCGATGACCCACACCACTTGCATTACGGCATCTCCATCACAGACCCTTGCTTGGGCTGGGATGAGACGGCCGAGCTGCTCCGATCGACATCGATCAGTTTTGTCCAAAATTGATGTTCCCACACTTCGATTACCTCGCCTTGCGCATTCAAGATATCGATTTTGTAAGTCAAAATCCGCTTATGGTCGAAGAAATTAAACGCCGCATGGCCATGTGATTGGGTAATGGGACGGATGAAATGCTCCTCCTGATTATCCCACAGACGCACCGTAAGATCGAGACTGAGCCCCGCATCCACCATATTCATGGGAAAACGCCAAGCGATGAGTAACCGCTGCCCCTCCGGAGGACACGCCTGCCTCGGATCGGGCGTGTTCACATGGGTGCTCGCTAAAAAGTTCCGATCCACCCACTCCTGCTGCACATAGAGGTGGTCCTTATAACAGCAAGTGAGGAAAAGACCCATGATGAGCAGTTTGCGCATTGTGTAAATAGGATACGCAATATTGGAACTAAAGTCGAGCGTTGCAGTATCCTGAATCCTATGCATCCCCAAAGCGTGGCAGGCGCCCTCTTTTCCAAAGATCGCAAAAGCATCCTCCTCATTCGACGCAGAGATGTTCCCATTTGGGTTCTCCCCGGCGGCGGCATCGATCCAGGCGAATCCCCAGAGACAGCTGTGGTCCGAGAAATGGAGGAAGAGACTGGCTTCACCGTCCAAATGGAACGGCTCGTCGGCGACTACATTCCAATCAACCGCCTCGCGAAACGGACCCATCTGTTCGAATGCAGGGTTCTACAGGGCGAGCCCAAAATCACTGAGGAAACGAGCGGCATCCAGTTTTTCCCCTTAAGCGCTCTGCCCCCATTGCCGCCCCCCTATGCCGAGTGGATCGCCGATGCGCACATCATCCGCCCCCCAGTGACAAAAGAACTCCGCAGCGTCAACTACTTTGCCTTGGTGAAGAACCTAGCGCTACACCCTATTTTGGTCATCCGGTTTCTGCTCTCCAGGATCGGATTGCCCTGTAATTGGATCAAACATGAGTCACGCCTCAATAGAAAGAAAACAGGATAAACAGGATAACCCTTCGCGCTGCGAAGGGGCAAAGATAAGCAAGATAGTTGGGGAAGCGCCTTGGGATACAAGGGCACCCGATCTGTGCAAATGGCCTCGCTTTTGCTTTCAGCAAAAGATGCATCCCAGGGAAAATTTTTTCTTCAAGCTGGCTACTGTTAGAGAAACTCTATTGCACCATCAGCTTGAGAACAAAATTTTCCCTGGGATGCCCTGAAGCTTAACAGCTTCAGGCGAGGCCAGCGGGATTTCCACCTTTCGCACCAAGCTTGGAGACCGTTGGGGCCCCAACTTGAAACTTTAGTTTCAAGCGCACCGAGGCCGAAAATTTGTTCTCAAGCCGATGTGCGGAGGGGTCTTTGCCTAATCATAGCCGGCTTGAAGAAAAATTTTCGGCTGAAGGTGCGTGATTTGGCGAAGCCAAATGGGGTCCCTCGTACACATACCTGGGTGCTCCTGTATCCCAAGGCGCTTCCCCAACTATCTTGCCTATCCTGCCCCTTCGCAGCGCGAAGGGTTATCCTGTTTATCCTGTTCTATCTCGTTCTTATATCAGCAGCAAGGCGAAGACGAAGGCAAACAGCGCAAACGATTCGACAATGCCGAGCGCTGCGATCGTTTTTCCATAGATAGCAGGCTGTTTGGCTGACGCCTGGATGGCTGTCACGGCGCATTTTCCTTGGTAAATCGATGAGAACATGATCGCAAGACCCACAAACACCCCAATCCCGATCGCGTTCAGTGGGCTCAAAGTGCCCGCTCTGATCGCCCCCTTCATGACAATCATGAGAATGAACCCGTAGATCGACTGCGAAGAGGGAATCGCAGACAGAGCGATGAACTTGCCGTGCCCTTCATCCACCCGCGTCATAACACCATGTGAGGCCATCCCCGCAATCCCGCAACCAATCGAACTCCCTAAACAGCCAAGACCCATCACAATCGCAGGTCCCATCATTTCGTAATCCATACTCTCTTATCTCCTATGATGTTTGCGGATGCGCAGTGGATCAAATAAGCGCCCGCCCCCTTCAAAACTATAATGATACCATTCCAAAAAGTTAAGACGCAATCCATGAATTGTCCCCGACATCACGGTCAGCGATAAATTGGTCGCATGACCCACCAACACAATCGCAATCCCCCCCAAAATCCCCGCCTTCACCGCCAGATCATTAAACGTCGCCGCCATAATCATCCCCGCAAGAGCCAACGCGTAAAGACGCAGGTAGGAGAGCACATCCGCAAAAACCTGGATCGCATTCGTGAGCTCATGCAACGCCCCCCATTTCCGTTTCTGCAAAAGAGCAATCACAAACACCAGCCCCAACCCCGCATACAGAAGATTCGCGCCCAACGAATAGGCCACCGCTTTGGGCACCCACCCAAGAAAATTCACGAGAGACGTCGCCCCCAAAAAGGAGGGAAAATAAAGATACCCCCCCACCATGAAACAAATCCACCCCGCCCCCGTCCAATTCCGGTGGATCGAACGCAAAAAAGAGAGCGTAATGTGAACCAAGCCAATAAAAAGAGCCAGCTCCAGCAAAATGTCGTTCGCAAAATCGGCTTGCGCCTGATAGATCGTTTTTCCCTCCCGAGTGGTCTGGGTCGCTAAAAAAAACGCTTGCGCACTCTCAGCCCCCGCCACATCGGGAAACTGCTTCACATACTCCTGATACACATCGTCTTGCATCCGCAAATGATAGACAGCCTTTTTCGAAGCTAAATAATCGATAAAGGAAATCTTTCGTAAAGGGTTTGTAGGCCCAATCTCCAGACCAAAAAAAGAGGCCGTCGCAACCCCCCAAATAATGCAAGAGACCGAAAGAATCATCGTCAGCTTAATGAATCTGCGCAGTAAGCCCGACGCCTTTTTATACTTGAATTTGAGAAAAAGACCGATGAGTAAGTAGATGAGGCCATACCCCGCATCAGAAACAATCAAAGCAAAAAACAAGGCAAAGAAAATCAGCACCCAAAGCGAGGGGTCCTTGTCATTCCAAGCAGGAATGTCATACACATGCACTAAGTCTTCCCCAATTTTGGCGGCCCCCTTATTCTCCTGGCAAGTGGGGATCTTATCCCTCGCCTCAATCTCAATCTCCTCCGCAAACACATCTAGATTGCTCATGAGACCATGCAAGGCATTGATCTTCGTACAAGGCACCCACGCCTCAATCGCAAAGAGCGATGACACCGGATGGATCGCATCGTGTTTGGCCATTTTTAAATGGTATTCATTGAGATACGTGAGCAGTCCATTTTGCAAATAGCTCATCCCCGGCGCCGACTCGTGGATCTTCGCCTCCAAACTCGCCTTATCCATCCGCAACTGGTGCAAAAGATCTCGCAACTCTCCCACCGGCTTATCGATGACGATCTCAATCATTTTTGGATAGCTTGTCTTCTCTTTATTAATGGAGACAAAATAATCGAGATCATACTCGGTGCCGACGTAAATCACCTCAGGAGGCAAGGTCATCTCCCTGGCCAAATCGCTCTTCATACAAAAAAATTGCACGACCCTTTTGGCTTCCTGTTCGATGCCGTCGAGCTCGCTTCTCGAAAAATGACCGAACGCCTGCACGCGGGCCATTTCAAGAGTCAACATCCGCTCTTGTTCACAAAGCCTTTCTAACTCCTCATTCCAGGCCACAATCTCGGACGCCAAAGGGACCGGATCCAATTGCGTCATAAACGGCGTCGGTGAATAGCTCGAATGGGCCCGCAAAATCTTAATCGCCGACAAAATGGTTTTGGCATCCTCAGGCAATTCGAGCGCCCTTTTTTTGGAAAGACCTATGAACTCAATAAAGCCGGCCCTTTGCGCAAGAACAAAAAAGCGATCCATATCGCTTTGATTTCCAACGATCAGGTATTTGGCGAGCTTGACAATCATACCGACATCTTCCTTTCGAAAATTTTCCGCTTGGCCACCTTGGCCTGCGCGACGGCAGCCAGCTGCTGATCGCCCAAAAAGATCTTGATCTTGCTGATATTTCCTTGAGCCCTCGGGATAAGCACTTTTTCAAACAGATTGACCCGGATCGACACCTCTCTGAGCTCTTTCTCGAGAGCTCTTCTCTTTTCCTCCGCAATACGGATTTTTTCTCTCGCCACCACAAGGTCTTGCAAAAGCTCCGCCGCCCTTTCAGTCCAAGGGGGAGTCTCAAAAAGAAAATACTCCGGTTCCCGAAACACCACCTTTTGAAAAATGGGGATTTCTACTCCAGCGATATTCTCATAGTGCTTTTTCACATGGAGAACCTCCGCATATTCCATGAGGTTCACGGTCACCTTTTCCACAAGAAAAGGGGCAAACTCCTCCACCTGTTGGCGGCAAGAGTCCATCTCGCAGCCCAGCTTCTCAATCTCCAGCTGCACGAGATTCACCTCAAATTGCAGCATCGCTTTTTTCAGCTGCAAGGTGGGCAAATAGCGCTGAAATTGCATCAATCTCATCTGCTGAGATCTGAGTTCTGTTTTTGTCAGTCTCATTCTTTAGGCCAATACTTATCAGAGATCGCTTTTTTAATTCCAATTTCTTCTAAATCAAAACATTCTGCGAGGGTCAGCCATCCAATGTCGAGCGCCTCTTCGAGCCGCAAGTTGACCTCTAAATTCATCATCCGCTCCTCAAATAAAAAGCTGTAGCGAAGCAATTTTTCGTCCCATCTCGAAAGACGAAATCCCATCGACTGCCTCTCGCGCGCTTTTTTCGAATCGGCATAGAGCCGGATCATCGTGTTGGCCAGATCGCCATGATCTTCCCGCGTCACTTTTCCAATGACCTGCTGTTTCAGGCGCGACAGCGATCCAAACGGATCAATCGCCCCTTGATGCAAGTAGAATTGCCCCTCGGTGATGTATCCTGTGTTGTCGGGAATCGGGTGCGTCACATCGCCGCCCGGCATGGTGGTCACCGAGATGATCGTAATCGAGCCGCCCCCCTCGATGTCGACCGCCTTTTCATAGCGGGCCGCCAAATCGGAATAGAGCGAGCCGGGATAGCCGCGGTTCGAGGGGATCTGATCCATGGTGATCGCAATCTCTTTGATCGCATCGGCAAAAGCGGTCATGTCGGTCATCAATACGAGCACATCTTTGCCTTCGAGCGCAAATTTCTCGGCCACAGAAAGCGCCATATCGGGCACCAAAATACACTCCACCGCAGGATCTGTCGCCTTGTGGATGAACATCACGGTTCTTTCAATGGAGCCCGCCCTTTCTGCATTGTCGATAAAGGCTTGATAATCATCGAAACGGAGTCCCATGCCGGCGACAATCACCACATCGGCATCCGTTTGGTTCGCAATCCGCATTAAAAGCGCATTGTACGGCTCGCCCGCAATCGAAAAAATCGGAATTTTTTGCGATTTCACCAAGCAGTTGAACACATCGATCATCGGAATATTCGTTCTGACCATCTCTCTAGGGATGATCCGTTTCGTCGGATTGAAAGAGGGTTTCCCAATTTCCACCTCCTCCCCGATCACTTCAGGCCCCCCATCGATGGGAACGCCTGCGCCATTGAGTCTTCTTCCTAAAAGAGCATCGGTAAATGTCGCTTGAATCTGCCGATTTAAAAAGGTGACCTGATCTCCTGTGGAAATCCCTCGCGTGTCCTCAAACACTTGAAGCGTGACGAGATCTTGATCAAATTTCAATACAGAGGCGTACGTAGAGACGCCGTTTCGCTTTTCCACCCGCGCGACTTCTCCTAAAGAGACCCCTTCCGCTGCGACCGTGATGAGATTGCCCCTCATATCGAGAATCCGATCGTATTTTTTTCTCATAATTTTTTCGCTTTCTCTTGAATTTTGATTTCAATCGCCGCCATAGCGTCATGATATTTTTGCGTGTGAAAGGGCAGGAAATTGATATTTTTGAGCTCATTTTGCAAATTCAAAAAGAAACTCCTCGCCTCATCGTGCAGATCAAATTGGAATTTGCACTCAAAAATCCGTTGAATCAATCGGAACATCTCTACCTGCCTCTCCAAAGGACAATAGGTATCTTCCTTGTCAAACGCATTTTGCTGCAAATAGCAAAATTCATAGAGCTCCGATTTGAGATAGATCAGCATATCGTCGAGCGCGACTCCCTCTTCGCCCACCACCTCCATCCGTTTCCCAATCTCATCCCCTTTGCGCAATATTTGAGCGGCCAGGCGCACCTTATCGGCCCAACCAGCCAGGCGCTGATTGAGTTCCTGGCCCGTTACGTCGAGATACTTGGTCCAAGAAATCAGCGGATCAATCGCCGGATATCTGCGCGCATCGGATCTGGCTCTCGATAGACCGTGAAAAGCCCCCACCACAGAAAGAGAGGCTTGCGTCACCGGCTCTTCAAAATTCCCCCCGGCAGGAGAAACGCTCCCCCCGATCGTCAAGGAGCCCATTTTGCCATCTTTGAGCTCGATCATCCCGGCCCGCTCATAGAAGGCCGAAATGCGCGAGGCCAAATAGGCCGGAAACGCCTCCTCGCCCGGAATTTCTTCCAAACGGCCCGACATCTCCCGCATCGCTTGCGCCCAGCGGGACGTCGAATCGGCTAGCAGAAGCACGTCGAGGCCCATCTGCCGATAGTATTCGGCAATCGCCGCCCCCATATAAACAGAGGCCTCCCTCGCCGCGACCGGCATCGACGACGTGTTGCAAATCATCACCGTCCGTTTCATCAACGAATCATTGGTGTGCGGATCGATGAGCTGCGGGAAGGTCCTGAGCACCTCCACAATCTCCCCGGCCCGCTCGCCACAAGCGACGATGACGACAATATCGACATCCGAATATTTGGAAAGGTGGTGCTGCATGACAGTTTTCCCTGCGCCAAAAGGACCCGGCGAACAAAATGTGCCCCCTTTCAACACCGGAAATTGCGTATCGAGAATCCGGAGCCCTGTGTCCATCATCCGCGCAGGGCGGACCTTCTTCCCTTCAAGAAGAGCGCTCTTGACGGGCCACTTTTGAACCATTGTGAATTCAAATTTATGTCCCCGCTCGTCTTCAGCTGCGGCGATCACCGCGTCAATCGAATAAGACCCCGCTTTCGCAACATGGGTCAGCTTCACTTTGCCAAAATGGGAAAAGGGAACCATGATGAAATGTTGGAACCTCCCTTCCGTCACAGAACCGAGATTGTCGCCTCTTTTGACCCAATCGCCCACCTTGGCAATCGGCTGAAAATCCCAATGCTTTTTCCGATCCAGCGGAGGCAAATAAACGCCGCGCGATAAATAGGCGCCCGTGACATCGGCCACCTTTTCCAAAGGATTTTGAAGGCCATCAAAAATCGTCGTCAACAGTCCAGGACCTAACTCCGCCTCTAAAAGATGCCCGTCAAAATAGACGGGGGTTCCTAATTTAATGCCCCGCGTATCCTCAAAGACCTGTAATTTCGCCTCAGTGCCAGCAATCTCAATCACCTCAGCTAAAAGAAACTCTTCGCCCACCTTGACCTTCGCCACCTCTCCTTGCCGGATCGGGCTGTCAAACCGAACGTGCAAAAGATTGCCGAAGGCCTGTACGACTGTGCCGATTGTCTGTTTACTCATACGCTCTCATTTGCTCTCTTCCTTTTTCTTGGCTCAACAACGAAATGGATTCCACAATCAAGAATTTTGCAACAAATGCCAAAACTCGATCAATCCCAAAATCTTGTGGTTCTTCCATTTCTTCTATTTTCTCAAATTTATACTCGAGAATCGCTTGGTGTAACTCATTCGGCTTTGCCAAATATTCGAAAAACAGGGTCTTGACCTCCTCATATTCCCTGGGCGGCGTAAAGTCGGGCGCATCCTTTTGGGCCAATATCTCAACGACAAGCGGATCGGTCGGATCTTCAAATTGAAGCTCCCGCGCCAGGTTTTTGCCCGATTGTTTAGCCCGCAAGGCCGTTAACACAAGATGCAGCTCGCGCTCGAACTGAAAGTATTGGAGCAAAAATCCCTGATCGCGCGAGATCGCATCTTGATACATGGAGACATAGAGCGAAGAAAAATAGCGCAGCCGCTCTGCGACCGATTCATAGCGGCCTAAATACTCGATGACATACGAGGGCAGCCCCTCCTGAACTAAGAGCGCCTCCTCCAATTCCTTCGCCTTCATAGAACTGCGATCATCGAGCGGCCACCCCAGCCAAAAAGCCCGAATGTTGTACAAATCAATCGGCCTCAACAGCTCTCGGACCTTCTTCATATCCCCCGCGGTTAAATTGAGCGCGAGCAAGCTCTCCAGCTCTTTAAAAGTGAGCTCAGGAGCTTTTCCCACCGTCAGGGCCGGAAAAGATGCGATCAAAAAATAGTAGTTCGCCATTCATGTCCCTTAAACATTGAAGATCTGCTCTCTTAAATCTCGCCGTATGTATTGAACAATCAGCTCTCGCACAGCCGTATCTGAAATGTCCACCGTAATTTGCCGCCCTTTCAATTGAATTTGCAGCCCCCCTCCGATATCGGATGCCACAACCGTCTTATTTTGAAGCTTTTCCAACACGCGTGCAGTGAGCTGTTCATTGATGACGCGAGGCGGCACCGATTTAGGGATTTTTGCGATAAATTCGTCTTCCACTCCTTTCTCTTCCATCGCTTTGACAAAGCTGTTCAACAATTGCACAATGACTTTAGGATCAGACATTTCTTTTGCGATCCATTGGCAAAGCTCTTGATTAAAGAGCTCTTTTTCCACTCTTTGTTTGAGTTCTTCAATACCTTGGCGGCAGGCGAGATTGAAAGAGGCCTGGAAGATTCTTTTTTTTTCTTCCATGACGTTTTCGGCCTCTTGGATCATGGATTGGGCCCTTGCTTGGGCTTCCTTGACGATATCGGCGGCTTGGAGATGGGCGTTTTCGACGATCTCACGCGCTTCTTGCTTAGCGGGTTCGAGGGTCTCTCTTTTGAGTGCGTCGCAGATTTTTTGGATTTTATCTTTTCCTGTCTCTAACCCCTTCATTTCCTTCTCCCAAAGTTTCTAATCTTAAATTCTGAGAGGTACAGGAATTTACATCAATCATAAAAAAGTTTACAATCCGTCTAAGTCCTAAGCAAAAACCAAGAAGGAGATTCAGATGAAAAAATTCGCAACTATTTTAGCCGTAGTGCTTATGAGTCAATCAGCATTTGCTCAAGCGATGCCTGGCGCAGGCGCGTCTGCCGGCAAAAATTTTTCTAGCGACCGATTTGCGTGGGCGATTGGTCTGGGTATGGTGATTGTGGTGGGAACGATTGTGGGGGTCACTGTAGCCGCCGCAACCTCTTCACAATCTAACGCTTCTCACTGAGAAAGTGCGACCAGTCCTTCTAGGACTTGTTTGAAACCATGCATTGTGCGATAAGGCGGTTCATATGAGAAAGTCGATCATGACCCTCCTTATCGTCGCAATCGCGTCGACTGCCTTTGGGCAGGAAACGCGTGATCAAAGGCGTTATAGACGAGGGCAAGCGCCGGGTTATGCGACTCGGGACGCAACGGCCCTTTCTATGATGGGGTGGGGATTAGGCATTGCTATAGGGATCGCCACGCTCTGCGCTCTGATCGAGAATAATCCTGCCTCTACTTCTAGCAGCACAAGTCACTAATCATCCATGCGCATCATTGGTCTATTATTCATTTCCTTGCTTCATGCAAAGACGGCGTTGTTCACTCCCCCTTCGGGATGGGAAATCGCGCAAACCAAACAGGCTTCTCCCTATGTGAAGATCGGTTTTTTAGGGAAGGGTTCTGGGGAATTTCGTCCATCGATCAATTTAGCGGTTGAGGGGGAGGTTGACCTTTCTCTCAAAGAATACGTGAAGGTGGTGAAAGAGCTCCAGATGGCGGAGGCGGGAACGCAGCTGAGGGATTTGGGGACTTTTCCGATGCAGTGTGGGAAGGGAAGGTTATTGGAGATCACCAATCCTTCTCCTTGGGGGGACATTAAAGTTTTGCAAGCGCTTTACGTGCAAGACAAACAAGCTTACATTCTCACAGCGGCCGTGCTTCGGGAAGATTTTCTCAATATGCAGAAGGAGATTGTGACCGCTCTTGGGACGTTGACCTTTACAGACGATCTCTTCTTGCAGATTGAGGATGTGCAGAAGAGAAAAGATTTCGCCGCTTATTTTGCGCAATTAGGCGGCAGCGCTCAAAGAGATGTGGAATGGGACACTTTTCAAAAAAAACTTTCGCAATTTGCCCACCTCGGTTCATACTGGGTTTATCTGCTTGCGCAAGAGGGGCATGCTAAGATTTATTCTTCGGAAGGGTCAAAATGAAGCGATGCGTATTGATTTTGGTACTTTGTTCACTCCTGCATGGGCAAGAAGTAGAGCCTGAGGAAGAAACAGAGACAGCGGCAGCGCCGACAACGGGCGAGCCTGCCATGGAAAGCGTGCACGCGGCGAGTTCGAACAGTTGGAAAAACTGGACGTTTGCGGGCGCTCTCTTGATAGGAGCTGGCGTTGCGATTTATTTCGTTTCGACACATAGCGGTGAGCATGCGCCGTCCGATTGAACTCTATTTACTTCTTCTAACTAGCTGCGCAGTCTCCAATCCGTGGGTATCGCAAACGATTGCCGCTGGGGATTTGGCGTTTGATTCGACCCGTGTCTGTTTTCACTCAGCTGAAGCGCATCCCGTATTGGTGTTTGAGATCATCCATACTGCAGACAAAGTGGAGGGTTTTCTCAGTTTGAAGCGATTTCGATTTACTGCGAACCCGATCTCGGTTCAGCTCACCCTGAACGGCGAGTCTTTTCAGGAGGAGGTGCCGGTCCATGAGGGGGCGATGCGGCTGAAGCTATCCGATGGCTTGATGGCGCACCTGATTCAAGGGTTGCAAAATGGGCAAGAAGTGGGTATTCTTGTAGATGGATTTAAGGAGAGGTTGACGCCGAGTCAATTTCCGGTTACAGAGAGGCACATATGACCCAATTAGATCAGCTCAAGAAAATGACCATTGTGGTCGCCGATACGGGCGATTTTGAGACGCTTAGGGCGTATCTTCCGACCGATTCGACGACGAACCCCTCGCTGATCTATGCGGCCAGCCAGCTGGCGCAGTACCAGCATCTCCTCGACGAGGCGATTCAATTTGGCAAAGGGGATCTCAAAAAATCTCTGGATAAGGTGTTTGTCAATTTTGGGTTAGAAATCCTCAAAATTGTCCCTGGGCGTGTGTCTACGGAGGTAGACGCGCGGCTCTCCTTTGATGTGGATGGGTCGATTGAGAAGGCGCGCTACCTGATCTCTCTGTATGAAAAAGCGGGCATTGACCGGAAGCGGATTTTAATTAAGCTGGCCTCGACCTGGGAAGGGGTGTTAGCGGCGCGTGTATTGGAAAAAGAGGGAATCCACTGCAACATGACCTTGATGTTCAGCTTAAGCCAAGCGATTGCCTGCGCAGATGCGCATGCGACCCTGATTTCTCCTTTTGTAGGCCGGATTCTCGATTGGTATAAGCAAGCGGAGAAAAAAGAGAGTTACCCTCCCGCCGAAGACCCTGGGGTCAAGTCGGTGACCAAGATCTATCACTACTATAAAAAATTTGGGATCAAGACGCAGATTATGGGAGCCTCTTTCCGGAACAAGGGGGAGATTCTCGAGCTGGCTGGGTGCGATCTTCTCACCATTGCTCCCAAGCTGCTCGAAGAGCTCAAGGAGTCGAACGATGCAGTCCCTCGCAAGTTAGATCCGGCTGCCGCCAAACAGAGTCCCCTACAGCCTATCAAAATGGATGAAAAGACGTTCCGCTATATGCTGAATGACGACGCCATGGCGACCGAAAAACTCGCCGAAGGGATCCGCACCTTTGCCAAGGACATCGTGAAGCTAGAAGCCATGATTTCGGATCGAATCAAAAAAACGGGATATGTTTAGTTTTTTAAAAAAAATCGTCTCCCCTTTTGCGAAGAAAATCAAGGCTCTCTTTTCTAACCCGCCGGATGATGCGGCCTTTGAGCATTTGGAGCAAATTCTTTATGAGGCCGATCTCGGTGCAGAAATGGCGGCCCAGCTCGTCGATCAGATTCGGGGCCTTTATAAGAAAAATGGGAAACTGACGAGCGAGGAGGTTCTCGCTTTTGTCAAAAAGGAGTTGCTCCAAGGGCTTCTCCCCTATCGTCCCCCTACGGATCGAGCCAAACCGCTTGTCATTCTCGTGGTTGGGGTCAATGGAAGCGGCAAAACGACCAGCTTAGCCAAACTCGCCGCCCACTACCTTCGCGAAGGAAAAAAAGTGCTCATTGCAGCGGGCGATACATTTCGAGCGGCAGCGATTGAACAGCTCGAAACCTGGGCCAAGCGCCTCGGGGTCGATTTTGTGAAATCGCAGCCAAATAGCGACCCTTCAGGGGTGGCATTTGATGCTCTCGCCGCAGCCAAAGCGCGCGGCATCGACGTGGTTCTGATCGACACGGCTGGCAGGCTCCAGACCAAAACAGAATTGATGCATGAGCTAGCCAAGGTCAGACGCATCTGTCAAAAACAGATCCCCGACGCTCCTCACGAAACGCTTCTCGTCGTCGATGCCACCATCGGGCAAAACGCGATCGATCAGGCCAAAACCTTCCACCAATTCACCCCCCTTACAGGGATTATTCTGACCAAACTAGACGGAACCGCCAAAGGGGGCATTGCGATCGCCATCCAAAAACAGCTCACTATCCCGATTCAATGGATCGGCACCGGAGAGGGAGCGGAGGATCTAGAGCGCTTTGACCCAATCAGTTACGTCAATGCCCTCTTCTCTTGACCAGGCAGGAGAACAAGCCTATGCGATCGACCCCATGTTTTAAAATATACTGCCCTCCTATGTTGTAGACAAATAAATAAACTTATTATATAATGTTTTATTATAATTATTTATAACATAGGAATTAAAATGACATTTGATTGCAGCATGCAAATAAACGTTCGTATATTTCAGGAACATTATGCCGGTGGCGCATACACAAGCGGGAACGCCCCTGCACCCACACGTCACACTTTTTTTGTCCAAATTGTTGGACAACCTGATGCGATAGACATTCGTGCGCATCTCCGCTCCGTTAGTAAAGTGGAATGGGTGAATTTACACACGGAGACGCCCCCCCGTATCGAAACTTCATTTTCTGATTATGGATTGCCCCTGTATGAACAAGAGATCGTTCGCGAGATTACGGGATTAGCCGCTAAACATTTACGTACAAAATCCGCTCAGGAAGCATGCGAGGCCTTACGACAGGAGCTTGAGCCCTTTACTCGCGGCACAATCCGCTAAGAGAGTGCAAAAGGCCTTACGACAGGAGCTTGAGCCCTTTACTCGCGGCACAATCCGCTTTTGAAATAGGCTGCCATCCTATGTTGTAGACAAACAAACGAACTTATTATATAATAACTTTATTATAATTATTTATAACACAAGAATTAAAATGGATTTTCATTGCTGCATAGAAATAAACGTTTGTAGTTTTTTGGACCATCGTGAAGGTAGCGCGTACGCAAGTAGCGAGGAAGGAGCTGCACCCACAGATCCCATTCTTTCGGTCCAAATTTATACATCGCCTTGTGCGATAGGCTTTAAGGTGGATGGCCGATACGTTGGTCTAGTGAGATTGGTGCAGAAAGCCGAGAAATCCTTTACCACAATTTCATTGTATAATCATGAATTGACCCAGCCTAAAAAAAAGGTCCTTTGCGAGATTATGCAATTAGCCACTAACTATTTATGTCCAACAACATCCCCTGGGAAAGCGTGCGAGGACTTACGCCAGGAGCTTGAGCCCTGGCTGTATCATCATCGCGCCGTTCGCCAATGAATCGCCCCGCCTGTTTCAGGCGGGGACGCACATACCGAATTTATCCTAACACGGCTACTTCTGATTCGAAATCGATTTCGAGATCTTCCGCGCTTCGCGCATCGATGAACTTATTGACCTTTTTGTGATACTCGTATCCGGTGCCTCCTGGAATCATGTGTCCCATGATCAGGTTGGCCTTGATATCGAGCAAGTAATCGGTCTTCGATTCCGATGCCGCCTCTGTGAGAACGCGGGTTGTCTCTTGGAACGATGCCGCAGAGACAAAGGACTCGGTTCCGAGAGAAGCTCGTGTAATGCCGAGAAGAACGGGCGCAGCCGCAGCTGGTTTGCCCCCCTCTTCGATCGTTTTGCGGTTCTGCTCGTGGAACGCTTTCTTATCCACATCTTCCCCATGCAAGAAGGTGGTATCGCCCGGGTCGGTGATGCGCACTTTTTGCAACATCTGACGCACGATGATCTCAACGTGTTTGTCATTGATGTCAACACCCTGGAGACGATATACCTCTTGCACCTGTCTGACGAGATATTTTTGCAGTTCGCGAACGCCGCAAATATCGAGGATCTCTTGAGAAACCACAAGACCTTCGGTCAGCTGCTGCCCTTTCACGACATTATCCCCTTTCTGGACAATCAAGTGTTTGGTGAGAGGAATGAGATGCTCCTCTTCCATGCCGGTGACATCATCGCGCACAATCACAATCCGCTTGTTCTTCTGCACTCCGCGGAAGTCGACCATGCCGTCGATCTTCGCAATCTCAGCCGCATCTTTCGGCTTTCTCGCCTCAAACAGCTCAGCCACTCGCGGCAACCCGCCAGTGATGTCTTTTGTCTTGATTGCGCCGCGCGGCAACTTGGCCAAAATCATCCCTGCCGTCACAAACTGCCCTTCGCGCATCGAAACCACAGCGCCAGCCGGAATCGCATACGTTCCGATCAACTCGCTATATTCTGCATCGGAGAAGATCGAAATTTGCGGATGCAGCTCTCCACGATGCTGCTTCACGATCAATTCCACCTGACCCGTCTGCTTATTGACTTCGCGCATCGTCGAGATCCCCTCCACGAGGTCCTCGTATTTCACATATCCAGGCTTTTCGCAAATGATCGGACTTGAGTGTTGTTCCCACTGTCCCACTTTCGTTCCCAGCTTGATCTTCGCGCCGTCGGCAAAGAAAATCTTCGTGCCCAGCTCAACGTTGAACGTTTGCAAAGGCTCAATCGACTTATTGCTGAGCAGCTTCTTGTAATCTTCTAAACTGCGCCCCTCATCGCGAACCACTTGCAGCGTTCCATTTTTATTGAGCGCCAACCAATGCCCCTCTTCGTTTTGCACAACGCGCAAATCCATATAGATGAGCAGACCATCTTGTTCCGTAATCAGCTCTGGGCTCAATCCCGCAGACGCAATCCCGCCTAAGTGGAACGTTCTCATGGTGAGCTGCGTTCCCGGTTCTCCGATCGACTGGGCCGCGATGATTCCAATCGCCTCGCCAAGTCCGACCAAGTTGCCCGTTGCCAGGTTGAGGCCATAGCACTTCGCGCAAATCCCTCGTCGGCTTTCACAAGTGAGCGCAGAGCGGATCTTCACCGCTTCAATGCCCGCATCATCGATCGCCTCAGCTTGAGCGCCCGTGAGCACATCGCCCATTCGAGCCAAGATTTTCTTGCTGTCGCCCGGCTGATAAATGTCATCCAGCACGGTTCGGCCATAAATCCTGTCTTTGATCGGCAACAGTTCTTCGTTTCCTTGCTTGATCGCAGTGACTTCGATGCCATTCAACGTTCCGCAATCGACTCGCGTGATGATCACGTCTTGCGCCACGTCGACAAGCCTTCGGGTTAAATACCCAGAGTCGGCCGTTTTCAACGCTGTATCGGACAGACCCTTACGGGCTCCGTGCGTCGAAATGAAGTACTCCATCACAGTCAAGCCTTCGCGGAAGTTCGCCGTAATCGGCGACTCGATGATCTCGCCAGATGGTTTCGCCATCAAACCGCGCAACGCTCCCAACTGCTTCACCTGCGACTTGTTTCCTCTCGCACCCGAATCGACCATAAGGTAGAGCGGATTGAGTTCCACAGACGTATCATAAATCAGCTTGAAGAGCTCCTCAGAGAGCCTGTCCGAAACTTCGGTCCAAATACTGATGATCTTTGAATGGCGCTCGCCATCCGTAATGATCCCGTCTTCGTACTGTTTCTTCACAACAGCCACCCGCTTATAGGCCTCTGCAAGCACTTTCGCTTTATGCGGAGGCACCTTCACATCGCACGTCCCCATCGAAAGAGCCGCTTTGGTCGCCTCTGCAAAGCCGAGGTTTTTCATGTTGTCTAAGAATTGAACAGTCGCCTCTAGGCCAATTTTCTTGTAGCACTCAAGAACAAGCTCAGAGAGCCTCTTCTTACGCAGCACATAGTTTTGAAAACCGAGCTGTTTGGGCACAATCGTGTTGAACACAACGCGTCCTGGCGTCGTTTCAATAATGCCGCCATCGATCAAAACCTTGATCTTTTCATGGAGATGGATCCCTCGACCTAAATGATCTCTGCGCCCCTTGTCCTCACGCCCTTGGTCCTCACGCCCTTGGTCCTCACGCCCTTGGTCCTCGCGACCCTTGTCCTGACGTCCTTTGTCCTCGCGTCCTTTTTCTTCACGCCCTTTGTCCTCTTCGAACCAGTTGTAGCTTCCACTGGAGTGAAGCGCCATCAACACCTCTTCTGGGCTGCTAAAGACTTTGACTTTTTTGCCATGCTTATCTGGATGGAATACCGGATCGTGCATCAAATAGTAGAGTCCTAAGATCATGTCCTGCGAAGGCACTGCAACAGGTCTTCCCGATGAAGGGAGGAAAATGTTGTCTGGCGCCATCATGAGCAATTTGGCCTCCAATTGCGCCTCAATCGACAGAGGCACGTGCACGGCCATCTGGTCCCCGTCAAAGTCGGCGTTAAACGCGGGCGTGACCAGCGGATGGATCCGGATCGCCTTTCCTTCGATCAGGATCGGCTCAAAGGCTTGGATCCCCAAACGGTGCAACGTCGGCGCACGGTTCAGAAGAACAGGATGCCCTTTGATGATCTCTTCCAATACATCCCACACTTCTGGGTCCTGCTTTTGGATCATCTTCTTCGCAGAGCGAATGGTATAGACAAGCCCCAAATCTTTCAGCCGCTTCACAATAAACGGCTCAAAGAGATCGAGCGCCATTTTTTTCGGCAAACCGCATTGATTGAATCGGAGCTCGGGTCCCACGACAATCACCGAACGGCCAGAGTAGTCGACCCGTTTTCCCAGCAAGTTCTGGCGGAAACGGCCCTGTTTTCCCTTCAACATCTCTGAGAGGGCTTTGAGCGGACGGTTGCCTGCTCCCATGACCGGATGGCCGTGACGGCCATTGTCAAAGAGCGCATCGACCGCCTCTTGGAGCATCCTCTTTTCGTTGCGGACAATCACATCGGGCGTTTTTAACTTCAAAATCGATTTCAAACGATTATTTCGGTTGATGACGCGACGATACAGGTCGTTCAAATCGGAGGTGGCAAATCGGCCCCCATCCAAGGGCACGAGAGGACGCAAATCGGGTGGAATAACCGGAACGACGCCCAAGACCATCCAATCGGGCTTGTTGGTGGAAGTCGCAAACCCTTCAATGATCTTCAGCCGCTTGGCCAATTTCATTCTCGCCTGCATCGACTTGGTCTTTCTCAGCTTATCTTTGAGATCAATGACGAGCCCAGAAAGATCTTCCGTTTTGAGAAGTTCCTGGATCGCCTCTCCCCCCATCTTCACAGTGAATGAGTCGGCGCCCCACTTCTCTTGCGCTTCCCGAAATTCGTTGTCATTGAGCAGTTGTTTCTTTTGCAGATCGGTTCTGCCTGGATCGGTGACGACATATTCTTCGTAGTAAATGACCCGCTCTAAATCAGAGGTGGACATCCCCAAAATATTGCCGATCCTCGAGGGCATGGTTTTGAAAAACCAAATGTGTACCACAGGAACAGCCAGCTCAATATGAGCCATCCGTTCACGGCGCACTTTCGAAAGAGTGACCTCTACGCCGCAACGATCGCACACAATCCCTTTATGCTTGATCTTCTTATATTTCCCGCAAGCGCATTCCCAATCGCGAGTGGGTCCGAAGATTTTCTCGCAAAAAAGGCCCCCTTTCTCGGGTTTGAACGTGCGATAATTGATCGTTTCGGGCTTTTTGATTTCGCCTCGAGACCACTGATCGCGGATCACCTCATCGGACGCGATCTTAATGGTCAACTTATCAAACTGAGAACCTCTTACATCCTCATCAGCATCAAACATCTCTTTATACCTCTCGTAATTCGCAATTTGGTTCTGCCGGCGTGTCGGCAGCCACTATTCCACAAACTCTGTGCGGATATCGAGGCAAAGCCCCTGCATCTCTTTCACAAGTACATTAAACGACTCGGGCGTTCCCGCAACGAGCGTATTTTCTCCCTTCACGATCGACTCGTAAATGCGCGTTCTTCCCGCCACATCGTCCGATTTCACGGTGAGCATCTCCTGGAGCAGGTGCGCAGCTCCATAGGCCTCAAGCGCCCACACCTCCATCTCCCCGAATCTCTGGCCGCCCTTCTGCGCTTTACCGCCCAAAGGCTGCTGCGTGACAAGAGAGTAAGGACCAATCGAACGAGCATGGATCTTATCGGCAACCAAGTGGCTCAGCTTCAACATATAAATGTAGCCCACCACGATTCGGTTATCGAACCTCTCGCCTGATCTTCCATCGTAAAGGTACGCTTTTCCGTCTTTGAACATCGTTTGAGACTTCATCATCTCCCAAATCTTCGACTCGGGGAAGCCTTCAAACACGGGGCTCTTGACGTAGATGCCCGCCTTTTTGGCTGCGTAGCCAAGGTGGGTCTCGAGAAGCTGTCCCATGTTCATTCGGGAAGGCACGCCGAGCGGGTTCAGAATAATCTCAACCGTCTCGCCATTCGGCAGATACGGCATATCGGCTTCAGGAACCAGCTTCGCAACGACGCCTTTGTTTCCGTGACGGCCGGCCATTTTATCGCCCACTTGGAGTTTACGCTTGGTTGCGATATAGACCTTCACTTGACGGATGACGCCAGGATCGAGTTCTGTATCGCCTTTGCGCATGAATTCGATTTCAGCTTTATGTTGCGTCTCCAAGTTTTGATAGGAGAGCTCATACTCGCGCAGCACCTTCTTCAGCTCGATATAGATCTCTTTATCGGCCATGAGAAGATCTTCCGCTTTTTCGCTCTCCAGCGCTTCGAGCATCTCTTGCGTGATGACTTGGCCGTCTTCGATGATCACTTCGCCCGTTTTGCGGTGCATGATCGCAGCAGGCGCTTTCTCATTCAAGAGAAGCGCGCCGAGCTTTTCATGGAATTCCAATTGCAATTCCGCTTCTTTGGTTTTGAAATCGGAATGGATATCCTTAATCCGGGTCGCCTCTTCGACGAGCTCATCATCGGTTTTTGACAGGCGGTCTCTTCGCGAAAAGACTTTGACATCCATCACAACCCCTTCCGTGCCGGGAGGCGCTGTCAAGGAGGCGTCTTTGACGTCCGCCGCTTTTTCACCGAAGATCGCTCGCAAAAGCCTCTCTTCAGGAGAAAGTTCTGTTTCTGACTTCGGCGTGATCTTGCCCACCAAAATGGAACCGGGCTCCACATGGGCGCCGATCCGGATAATCCCATCTTCTCCGAGATCTTTGAGCATCTCTTCAGAGACATTGGGGATGTCTTTCGTGATCTCCTCTTTGCCCAGCTTGGTGTCCCTTGCGGTCAACTCGAACTCTTCGAGATAGATGGAGGTGTAGTAGTCTTCGCGGATCAGCTTTTCAGAGATGATGATCGCGTCCTCGTAGTTATAACCGCACCAGGGCATGAAGGCCACAAGCACGTTTCTCCCGAGAGCGATCTCCCCTTTGTCTGTCGCCGGACCATCTGCCAAAATGTCCCCTGCAATCACCTTATCGCCGCATACGCACAGCGGGGTTTGGTTGATGCATGTGCCGCTATTGGAGCGCATGAATTTTTTCAGCAGGTAGGTGCGCTTGTTCAATGGGTTGTCTTTTGGAGCTACGACGATTTTATAACCATCTACATACTCTACAACGCCATCTTCGAGAGCAACCACGACAGCGCCTGAGTCGCGCGCAGATCGCCCTTCCAGTCCCGTACCCACAATCGGCGCATCGGGTTTTAAGAGAGGCACTGCTTGGCGCTGCATGTTCGAGCCCATGAGCGCGCGGTTCGCGTCGTCGTGCTCCAAGAACGGAATAAGACCCGCTACAATCGAAACGAGCTGCTTGGAAGAGACGTCCATGTGGGTCACCTTCGTCGTTTCAATCTCCATCGGCTCGCCCCGTTGGTGGGCCCAGCAAAGGGTCTCGTTGAACATATTGTACTTGTCCAAAGGCGTCGAAGCTTGTGTGACAATGTATTCCGCCTCTTGATCCGCAGTCATATATTCGATTTCATCGGTCACAACCCCCTCTTTGACAATCCGGTAGGGCGTTTCGATGAATCCAAATTCGTTAATTTTGGCATAGGTGGATAAAGAGGTGATCAATCCAATGTTGGGTCCCTCTGGCGTTTCGATCGGGCAAATCCTTCCATAGTGCGAAGGGTGCACGTCGCGCACTTCGAATCCCGCTCTTTCCCGGTTGAGGCCGCCTGGCCCCAAGCAAGAAAGTCTTCGTTTGTGGGTCAGCTCCGAAATCGGATTCGTCTGATCCATAAACTGAGACAGCTGAGATCTGCCGAAAAAGTCTTTCAATACGCCGGCGAGCCCCTTGGCAGAGACAATCTTACCTGGCGTCATGGTATCGGAAGAGAAGTCGAAGAGGTTCATCCGCTCTTTAATGATTTTTTCCATCCGCGCAAGGCCAATGCGGCACTGATTCTGGATCAATTCACCCACAGAACGGACCCTACGGTTGCCCAAGTGGTCGATATCGTCGACAAAAGCGTTCTCATCGCCCATTTTGAGTCGGATCAGGTACTTCAACGCTTCGATGACGTCTTCTTTGCGCAGCGTCACGACATTGAGATCGTCGTCGCTCACTTTGATCCCTAGTTTGCGAGCCAACTTGTATCTTCCCACTCGCCCTAAATTGTAGCGCTTCGGGTCGAAGAAGAGGCGCATGATCGCCGATCTGGCATTCGACAGTGTGGGAGGTTCGCCTGGGCGAATCTTGCGATAGAAATCTTTCAAGGCCGATTCATAAGAATCGGTGGTATCTTTCGCGAGCATTTTGATCAGCGGATGGGTCTCGTCAGCCTCTTCTGCGATGCGAACGGCTTGGATCCCCTCGTCGACCATTCTTTTTAACATGGCGGTTGTCAGTTTTTCGCCCGCTTTTCCAAAGACAAGCCCGGTCTGTTCGTCGACCACGTCTTCAGCGAGGATTTTTCCAACCAGCTTGACGAAGTCCTTGTCAGACTTGATTTTGACCTTCACGGTCTCAAAAAATTCTTCAATCAGATCTGCGTCGGTAGAGTAGCCTAACGTTCTGACAAAGGTAGAGGCCAAAATTTTGCGCCGTCTCTTCTTTCGGTCGATATAGATATAAATTAAATCGTTGCTGTCGAAGGAGGCTTCCAGCCAGCTGCCGCGATAAGGAATGATCCGGAATGAGTAGAGCACGGTCCCTTTGGGGTGCCGCTCTTGCTCAAAAGAAATCCCTGGAGAGCGGTGGAGTTGCGAAACGATCACTCGTTCTGCGCCATTGACGATGAAGGTCCCTTTATCGGTCATCACAGGGATCGTCCCCATGTACACCTCTTCTTCTTTAATCCCCGTCTCATCCGTTAATCTAAATTTAACTTTGAGGGTGACATTATAGGTAATGCCTCTGCGAATACACTCTTCAGGCGAATATTTTGGAACCCCTAGATTATAGGATAAAAATTCTAAAATCGTCTTTTCATCATACGATTTAATGGGGAACATTTCATTGAAAACCTCTTGAAGGCCAATGTTTTCCCTTTCATGGGGCAAAAGGTGGGATTGAAGAAATTGATTGTACGATTTAATCTGAATTTCGATCAGATTCGGGAGATCGATGATCTCTTCCCTTTCACGAAAACTCACCCGTTTAGGCGGCTTGTTTAGCATGGTCGGCGCTCCTCAGAAATTTGTATAAAAAAACAAATCAGACGGGGACATACATGCCCCCGCGCTGACATCATATCTAAATTACAGTCTTTTGGCTGCAACTTTTTTATAGGCCTGTTAATTTTACTTTACCGCCTGCAGCTTCGATCTTTTTCTTGATCTCTTCAGCTTCAGCTTTCGGTGCGGCTGGTTTCAGGTCTTTGGGGGCGCCCTCAACGAGGTCTTTCGCTTCTTTCAGACCGAGCCCGGTCACTTCGCGTACGGCCTTAATGACTGAAATCTTTTTATCATCGGGAATAGGGCCTTCCAGAGTGACCTTAAACTCAGTGGCTTCCGCGGCTGGAGCTCCACCTGCTGCAGGGGCGGCTCCACCTGGTGCGGCGGCTACAGCAACAGCTGCTTTTACGCCCCACTTAGTCTCTAATTTTTCTTTGAGTTTTGCCATATCGAGCACCGACAACTGGCTTAATTTTTCTACGAGATCGTCTAAATGTTGACTCATGGGTTCAATTCTCCTAAAACTTTAACTTTCACTTTTCTTTTCAATGATTGAGAGCGGTCCTGCGAGCGCAGCTTCGATAACAGCCAGCGTTTGCGACATGGGCGATGTAAAGAGTCCAAGCAGCGTCGCTCTCATTTCGTCGATTCCTGGGAGCTTAGAAAGCTCTTCTAGCTCGGAACCGGGCATAATTTTTCCTTCGATTTGTCCGCAAATCACCTGCAGGAGGTTTCCATTCTCTTCTGAGAATTTAAACATCGCTTTGGCAGGAGCCATGGCATCGTCTTGTTGAATGAAGACAACGCCGATGTGGCCTTTCAGAAGGGCATCGTCGACTTTCACACCCGACTTTTCTGCTGCCTTCATAAAGACCCTTTTTTTGACCACTTCAAATTGGGTTCCCGATTGTCCCAGAAGGTTTCGGAAGGCCCAAGAGGTATTTGGCTCGAGCTTATCGAAGCTTG
Source organism: Verrucomicrobiota bacterium (assembly GCA_018968815.1). Taxonomy (GTDB): domain Bacteria; phylum Chlamydiota; class Chlamydiia; order Chlamydiales; family SM23-39; genus REEB52. The sequence continues at coordinate 46,346 of JAGWZL010000009.1, forward strand.
CGATGATCATGGCTTTAGCGCCATCGATTTTCTCTTGGATCTCATCGAGAAGGAGTGTTTTTTCTTTTCTCATTCTGACTCCTTAGCAAAGCTGACAGATTGCAAATCGATTTTCAAACCAGGTCCCATCGTTGTAGACAGGTATAAACTCCTCAAGAAAGCCCCTTTTGAGCTGGCAGGCTTGGACCGAGACACTGCGTTTAAGAAGGTCGTTAAATTCTCCATCAGCTTATCTTTAGCGAAGGAGATTTTACCCACCGCGTTATTGACGGCGCCTGTTTTATCGACTTTAAACTCGATTTTACCGGCTTTGACTTCTTGAACGGCTTTTGCGATATCGGTTGTCACTGTGCCGGCTTTGGGCGTTGGCATCAGACCGCGTGGGCCTAACACCTTGCCGAGTTTTCCGAGTTCGCGCATCATATCAGGGGTGGCGATCAGGGCCGAAAAATCGGTCCATCCGCCCTTGATTTTTTCGATGTACTCATCGGCGCCAGCAAAGTCTGCGCCCGCTTCGAGGGCCTCTTTCGCCTTCTCGCCTTTGGCAATGACCACCAGGGTCACTTTTTGTCCTGTGCCGTGCGGCAAAGAGACGGTTCCCCGGACTTGCTGATCCGATTTTTTCGGATCGATGCCAATGACTAAAGAGACGTTGAGCGACTGATCGAACTTCGGCGCTGGGCACCCTTTTAAGGTGTCGATCGCTTCGTCCAGTTTGTAGGAGCGATTTTTGTCGACGAGTTGATCGGCTGCTTTCATTCTTTTGGATCGATGCGCCATGTTACCCCTCCACAATATCTACGCCCATTGAGCGGGCTGTTCCCATCACCATCATTTCTGCGGCTTCCAAGGAAGCGATCCGCATATCTTCGACTTTCGTCTTGGCGATTTTTGTCACTTGTGTTCGGGTCAACTTTCCCACTTTATCGCGGTTGGGCACTTTCGAGCCCGATTCGAGACCGCACTCTTTCAAGATCATTCTTGAAACAGGAGGTTTTCGAGTGATGAAGGTGAATGACTTATCCGAATAGACGCTGATCACGACGGGCAGTACGTCGCCGCCTTGATCTTGCGTTTTTGCATTGAAATCCTTGCAGAAGGCCATGATATTGATACCGGCCGAGCCCAAAGCGGGACCGATGGGCGGCGCTGGGTTAGCCTTCCCCGCAGGAATTTGCAATTTAATGGTTTTTACGAGTTTTTTTGCCATCTATTTTCCTTATTTTGAGTGTTATCGAAAGGCTTTTTGAGCCTCTCTCCCCAATTACCCCGCATTCTCAGCGGTAGACTGTTCTACCTGCCAGAATTCGAGATCGTCGACTCTTGTATCTCGACCAAAGATCGAGACCATTACGCTGAGTCTTCCTTTTTCGTGGTTTACTTCGGTCACGGTTCCTATGAAGTTGACAAACACTCCATCGGTGATCTTGACCCGGTCGCCCACTTCGACCTTGTGCTTCTGTACGACCCCTTTTTGTCTCTCTTCGAGCTCTTTCATGATATCGCCCACCTCTTTTTCGGTGAGCGGGGTCGGCTTTTCGCCGCCCAGAAAATCAATCACGCCCGGGGTATCTTTGACGTAGGCCCATGTCTCATCGTTCAAATTCATGCGGATCAGCAGATATCCAGGCCACATTCTCTTTTCACTAATCTTTTGTTGACCCTTTTTCACCTCAGATACGTTTTCTGTGGGAATCAGAATCTCGACGATATCTTCCGCCATGCCTTTTGTTTGAAGAAATTCCTCAATGGCTTTCTTCACCTTTTTCTCGTGGCTCGACATCACCTGAACGACATACCATTTATGCATAAACTTTTCTCACCCAAACATCTTCTGTACGATCCCTGCCGCTCCATGCAGGATTCCTCGAATCGACAAATCGACCGCATAGATCGTTAAGCCAAACAGGAACGTAGCAATAATGACGGCCTTCGTGCAAAAAATGAGCTCCTCTTTCGAAGTCCAACTCACTTTTTTCAGTTCATTCTGCACTTCTCGGAAATAGGACGTTTTCTTTTTCTCACCTGTGATGACTGACATCTTGCTCCTTTTGCCGTTCTTGCCTTCGCTCATTCAAGCTCGGGAGGGACCTTGCCCCTCGCCTGGATTCCCTCATTCGAGGCGGAGGGATCTTGCCCCTCGCCTGGATTCCCTCATTCGAGGCGGAGGGACCTTGCCCCTCGCCTGGATTCCCTCATTCGAGGCGGAGGGATCTTGCCCCTCGCCTGGATTCCCTCATTCGAGTGCGGAGGGACTCGAACCCCCGACCGGCGACTTTGGAGATCGCTGCTCTACCAACTGAGCTACACACCCCAAAAAAAGTGGGGGACGTTGGCCCCCCACCTTCCCTTATTTCAAAATCTTTGAAACGGTTCCTGCGCCAATTGTCTTTCCGCCTTCGCGAATCGCAAAACGCATTCCTTCTTCCATCGCGATCGGGTTGATCAGCTCGGCTGTGATCTCCACGTTATCGCCTGGCATCACCATCTCAGTGCCTTGCGGCAACTCTACAGTGCCCGTTACGTCGGTCGTACGGAAATAAAACTGCGGTCTGTATCCAGTGAAGAAGGGCTTGTGGCGGCCTCCCTCATCTTTGTTCAATACGTACACAGTGCCTTTAAACTTGACGTGCGGCGTGCAGGTTCCAGGAGCTGCGAGAACCATTCCCCGCTCCACATCGTTCTTCTCAATCCCTCTGAGAAGCACTCCCACGTTTTCTCCAGCCAGCGCTTCGTCGAGCGTCTTTTGGAACATCTCAAGACCGGTCGCAACGGTATCGCGCGTTTCGCGAATGCCAACGAGCTGGATCTTGTCGTTCACACGGATCTTACCGCGCTCAACACGGCCTGTGACTACAGTACCGCGGCCAGAAATCGAGAACACGTCCTCAATCGGCATCAGGAACGGCTTATCCACTTCACGAACCGGCGTCGGGATCTTCTCGTCCACTGTCTCCATCAATTTCAGAATCGCTTCCACATACTGTGGATCGCCCTCGAGAGCCTTCAAAGCAGAACCGCGGATGATCGGAACATTCTTATACCCTTTCGCTTCCAGCAGCTCGGTCAATTCCATTTCGACCAGCTCGACGAGCTCTTCGTCGCCCTTGCCGATCATGTCCATCTTGTTGAGGAACACGACGATCGCAGGTACGCCCACCTGGCGAGCCAGCAAAATGTGCTCTTTCGTTTGCGGCATCGGTCCGTCCGTTGCAGCCACAACGAGGATCGCTCCGTCCATCTGCGCAGCACCGGTAATCATGTTCTTGACGTAGTCGGCGTGACCTGGGCAGTCTACGTGCGCATAGTGTCTCTTCTCTGTCTCATACTCAACGTGCGAGGCGTTAATCGTAATCCCACGCGCTTTCTCTTCAGGAGTATTGTCAATTGAAGCATAGTCGCGGAATTTTGCTTGACCTTTCTGGGCCAAAACTTTCGTAATGGCAGCTGTCAGCGTAGTCTTACCGTGGTCTACGTGCCCAATCGTACCAATGTTGATGTGTGGTTTTCTTCTCTGAAATGCTTCTTTTGCCATTGTTTAAGTTCCTCCATTCGGCTCTAGAATTTTGTTTTGCCCAAGATAGGAATTGAACCTACGACCACTTGCTTACCATGCAAGTGCTCTACCACTGAGCTACCTGGGCGCTCTTCCCCGCCAACCCTTCTGTTTTTGGGGGCACTCATGCATAGGTTTCAAAAGCTTTCAAGCATAAGGTACTTGGAGCAATAAAATCAATTATTTTCCCATCAAAAATTATTTTTGGCGATAGACGATTCGAGCTTTCGTCAAATCGTATGGAGACATCTCTACGGTGACCTTATCCCCTGCATAAACCCGGATGTTGCGCATCCTCATCTTCCCGCTTAAATGGGCGATCACTCGCATTCCATTTTCGAGTAAGACGCTGAAGTTCATGTTCGGGAGCAACTCTTCGACCGCGCCCTCCATTTTAATCGTTTCTTCTTTTGACATATCGCTTTTGACTTGGAAATGCTTCTAATTCTAGCTTGAGGGAACCTATTATAGTCAATGACTTTTAATCAAATGCCCGCTAATATCCTCTCAAACATGAATGAAAAGTTCCAAAAAAATTGCTGCGAAATCAAAGAAAAATTCGCTCTTCTGACGCCAGAAAAGAGATATTTAGAACTGATTCGCATGGGTCAAAGCCTTCCCGCCTACCCAAAAGAGCTCAAAACGCCCGATCGAATCGTCCGCGGCTGCCAAAGCACCTTGTATTTAGCCGTTTCTTTTGAGGGGGGTAAATGTTTTTTTCAAGCCGACAGCGACGCCCTGATTTCCAAGGGGTTAGCCGCCCTTCTCATCGCCATCTATTCAGGCTTTGAGGCTGAAACGGTGCTCAAATGCCCTCCTGAATGGATTTCCGACTTAGGGTTAGCCGCCAGCCTATCCCCTACCCGATCCAATGGCCTAGCGCATATTTACCTGCGCATGAAACAAGAAGCGGTTCAACTTTTTTTAATGAAATCTTAATCGCTATCTGGTATAACTATAGCCCAAACAGATTGGAAATTGTATGACCGTACAGCCGGCGCTGAATCATTTTTTTACTGACCTGAGTTCTCCTGACAAAACTTCTTTTGAAGTTTTGGAGGGGAATATATCGAACCTCAAGGTCAAATCGTGGGCTTACTATATTCTTGAAAAAATTTGTTATGTGGCTCTTTTGGCCCTCATCGCCGTTGTGTTTGCGATCTCCTACAATCTCATTGTTTTAAGCGGCATGGCTCCTCTCGTCATAGCGGGCCTGGTTCTGACCTCTCCTCTTCTTGTGATTGCGCCGGCGAAATTCAACCAACTGTCAAATTATTATTGGAAGCTTTCTGAGCAAGAGACGAGGGTCTCCAAAAAACTGAAAGTGATCGAGCAGTGGAGAACCCCTCAAATTGAGGCCTTTCTGCGAGAGCAGCGGCTCGATCCGAATGCCATTCAGCGCCAAGCGCTCGCGGAAATCCATCCATCAGAGCCTATGCAAGCGTTGTTGCCGCTGATCGCCCGATATCAGGATATGCAAGAGCAAATCGCGACGATCATGGACCATTTCGCTACAGCTCCTATAGAGTTAGAAGAGACCTTTAGGCGCAGGGAGCAGGAGCTGGGCCATCCGATCCCGGCGCAAGACAAGCAAGGGATCCGTTTTCAGTGTTACATGATGGAGTGGAATGAAGTAGAAGGGAGGGCGCTTCCGTTGGCACTGGGTGCGGCGACATTGCTGCAGATCATGCAAAATCCGACGAGGACCGATCTCGATGTGGCTCCGATGAGTTTTGAGCTTCCGAACGTAGGCACTTGCCAGCCGAGAAACTGGGCCGAGAGAATTTTTGGCAAGCAGTCTGAACCGCGCAACGACGACTATTTCGTTTTCCACGATGCGCAGCGGCCTCCCATCACCCACCAACAGCTTATAGATCTAGGGATGAACTCGCGAGAAATCCGACCTGTGTTATATCCGTAGGTTCAGAGCAGTAGGCAAACGACCTGATCCTGTTCGCCGCCGCTGATTTCTACGCGGCCATCTCGGTGGATGAGGAGATCCAATTCGAGGCGTACTCCAAATTCGCCTGGCAAATAGATTCCCGGCTCGATCGAAAAGCAGGTGCCTGGCAAAAGGGGGCGCACATCGTGCATCTCCAGATTATCCATGTGGGCGCCGCTTCCATGCAGATTTTCCTCAATGCTGTGCCCTGTTCGATGGGTAAAAAACTCCCCGTAACCTGCGTTGCGGATGACGGAACGGGCCGCATCATCCACTTCCCACCCTTCCAGTCGCTTTTTGGCTGCCAGGCGCTCTTTCACAAGAGATACCGCAGCTCGTTGCGCTGTGCGCACGATCTGAAAGATGTGGGCCTGCTTGGACGAGGGCGCTCGACCTGCAACGGCCACTTTTGCGATATCGCCATAAATCCCCCCTTTTTCTTTGGCCCAAAGATCGATGAGAATCCAATCTCCTTGCTGAATCAGAGAGGCTCCTGGTTCGTAATGAGGGAGCGCGCTATGGGCATTCACAGCCACAATCGGCGGATGGTCAAAAACAAACTGCAACCGGTGAAATTCTTCCACAATCCGATGCTGCGCATCCAATTCGGTGATTTTTCCCAAATGTTCGCGTATCCATTTCCACATGTGGGTCACAATGTGATTGAGCGCTGCGGCAGCGCGCAGCTGGCTCTGGATTTGGTCTTCGGTGAGCACAGCCGTGAAATGGGGCAAAAAATCGGCCGAACTGACCACTTGATGACCCAATGAACGGATGAAATCAACGGTTCCCCCATCGACACAAGAGACGTACGGAATCGCATTATTCGGCGAGTATTCCATCGCCACTTTTTTCGCCCCTTTGAGAATGGCTTGCAGTTCGACTCCGAGCGAGGACCAGCTCGCATACATCCTTTTTTCTCCGGGCAAAGCATCCAATGTATGGGCCTCAATCGCATGAACCAATTTGATGGGAGATCCTTGGGCGGGCACCCAATAGAAAAAACGGCGCGTGGTTTTTTTGTCTGGATGCATTCCCAAAAACTGCCGCGCCAGCGGGTTGCTTCCGTGAAAATCGTACAAAAGCCAACCATCAAATCCGCACTCTTTCAAAAGCGTTTGGGCCTTATCAATTTGCGTCATCGGTTCACACTTTGAATAAGGGCAGCGGCTGCAGCCACGCGCAAAATGGGAAAAGGTTCTTTCAAACAACCCGCAAGAAAACTAAACGATTGGGTATTTCCAATTTTGCCCAACGCTTCTAAAATGACCAATTTTTTCTCATGTTCCGCGCCCGCATAAGCTCCTTGTAGATCTAAGAGAACCGATTCATCTTTGCCAAACATCGCGAGGACCAAACAGGCCTGGAGCCGAATATTTGGATCTGGATCGGTGACCAGCTGTTTGACTACTGAAAGCGCGCTATCGTCTCCTTCATGCAAAAGGGTGGCGGCCGCCACTCCCGTCACGCCCCAATTTTTTCTTTGCAAAAAGGTTTTCAAAGCGGGCAAAGCTCTTGGATCTTCTACGAGCGCGAGCAGCGAGACCAAACTGAGCCTTGTCATCTGGTCTTGCGCTTCAGGAAAATTGGGGATCTGATCGTTATGACGCACCTGGCTCGGCGCAATGATCTCAAACAGCGGATTGGGTTTTTGATCGATCATCACCATCCGCTTCTCACTTTCCAAAAACTGCACAAGGAGCTCGCAGCAACTTTTCACCTCTACGCGCTGGCCTAAAAGACCGAGCGCCAAATTGATTTTGACATAAGGATCTGGGTTCTCCTTCAACTCTTTGGTCGCTAACGAAACGCCTCTCTTGCCAACAGCCGCCAGCGCCGCTGCCGCCAGACGCCGATTTTCAGGCAAAGAATCAGACAGCCACTTCTCAAAACTCTTTTCAGCCAAAGGCGAATCAATGAGAAAAGCGGCCCAGCTCGCCGTGATGGCCACAGCAGGATCGCTATCTTGCAAAGCAGCCGCGATATCGCTCTCCTTGCCCTTATAAATCATCCCAAATGCATTGAGAGCCGCGATCCGCACAGCGGGATGCGCATCTTGAATGAGACGAATCACCTCATCTTTCGCCTCTTCCATCTGGAAATGCGTCGCGATCATACAAGCCAAATGGCGAAGGCCCGCCCGGTTACTGGAAGAGAGCGTTTTGAACTCATCCATCGAAATGCGATCATACATCTCCAGCAAAGAGGCGATCGCGATTTGCTTTTCTTCCATGGGCGTCTTATCCGATTGGATGAGCGTTTGCAGATGAGGCGCCAACTCCTTCATCTTCAGAAGGCCTGCCGCTTTCATCACTTCGAGCCGGACAATCCAGACTTTTTCCTCCTGCATGAGCCTGCTCATTTCATCCTTGAGAGGCGCATCGCGAAAAGCCGATGCCATTTGCACAGCCACCGACCGGATCACCGCATTGGAATCGCGCATCATTTTAAGCAAAATCGGAATCGCTTTCGTATCCCGAGTGAGGAAGGAGCCAATCGTCGCAGCCAGGCGGACCCCATATTGCGTCGATTGGGTCCCCTTTTTTAAGACCCCCCACGCAAGCTCTTCTAAAAGATTCCGGTCATACAGAAGATCGGGCTTATGGAACGTCAGCTTATTCCAGCAGCTGAGCGCCTGCTCCTCCTGGCCAGAGGCGGCCAAAGCTTCAATCAACATTTTTTGCGCTTCTAACGAATCGGGGTACTGAGAGGCCAGGCTCTCTGCCTCGCTCAGGGCGGACGAGACATCCTCGATGAGCAGGTGAGCCCGCACTCTGCGCAATCCCTCGTTCTCAGAAAAGCTTGAGGCTAAAAGAGCTGCAGCTGCCAGCCAAAACATATCCTAACCTATTCCCCTTCCTGTTATCCTAATGGAGGTATGATTGCAATATACAAAGGCGCAGGGGCTTTTTGGGAGGGTCCCATGTATGAGCGGATTGGGGTTCAAGAAATTTTGAATGGGAAGCTGCGCCAGCTTGCGATGTTCATTATGCCTGGAGGCAGGGACCGCGCTTACCATGCAGATTTGCGAGGAAAACCCAATTTTCTTTTGAGGCGATTTGTCGAGGCAGGGGGAACTTATTTGGGCATTTGCGCAGGAGCCTATTACGGCTGCAAGCGGGTTGAATTTGATCGAGGTTTTCCGCTTGAAGTGTGCGAAGAGAGGGAACTTCAATTTTTTTCTGGAACAGCGGTGGGTCCCGCCTATGGAAAAGGGACTTTTGATTACGAGAGCTCGAAAGGGGTCCGCATGGCGAGCATTGGCACAAGCGAAGGAATCTTTTATTCGCATTACAATGGAGGCTGTACGTTCGAGGGCGATTTTTCCCATATCCGAATCCTTGGACGGTATCTCGATCTGCCCAATCAACCGCCCGCTATTATCCAACTCCGGGTTGGAGATGGGACAGTGATCTTAAGCGGCGTGCATATCGAAAAGCACTTAAGCCATTTTCCCGAGAACCCGTCCGCCGATGAGGTGAAAATGGAGATGAAAGATCGTCTGGCCAGACTCGGAGCCATTATTCGTTAAGAGGCGATATCCGTCTGTAATTCCCCTTTCTTCAGCGATCGTCTGCGCGACTTGCACGATCTCTCCGAGCAGCGGATAGTCGTGCGGTTCCATTGATTGCAAATTGGGGATCTCTTTTTTCGGCATAATCAAAATATGGACGGGCGCGACAGGATGAATATCTTCAATGGCCAAAATCCGTTCATTTTCAAACACTTTTTTCGAGGGCAGTTTTCCCTGAATGATCAATCCAAACACGGTACTCATTTAGCGCTCCATGGCTATGTGAAGCGCCTTGAGGGCGTCTTCTTTGGTTTCCCAAATGGAGATGAAGCGCCCTTTATGACAAAAAACGGCGCCCTCAATTCCACTGATTTTTTTTAATTCTTGTTCGTGTAAGCCGGCCCATGGCTCTGGGAGAGGTTTTCGCACTTTCATCCGGTCGGCAAGAGTTGGAGGGATGCCTCTGAGTTTCCAGTGATCGCCCGATGGCATGATGACGAATTGAGCTGGGTGCAGTTCTCCGCCTAGGTCGAAAAAGTTCTCCAGCCACGGAAGCGATTTGTCAAACACGAGGACATTGCTTCCATGGATCATCGCCTTTTTCACTGTCGCCTTGCATTCCAGCGTATAGCTGTGCCGTTTCCGGAGTCGATCCAAATGGCCCAGGGCAAAATCTACGGCAGTTAAAAAAGCGCGGTCCATCTCTTCTGGACTGACATCGTATTCGATCGGCAAAAAGTTGGTAATGACCTGAGAAAACGAGGTCGTGCCCGGCTCGAGTTTGGCGATCCCATTGTCATGGGCATCGACTCCCATCACAAGCGATTTATTGAAATATTCATAGAGATGGGGTTCGATCAAGCCGAGCTCTTTGAGATACAAGAGCACCATGCCGGCGCTGCTCATGGAGCCGTGATATTCGGCTTGATGGTGATCGAAGCGCCTTTTGTGGGGGTCGTAAACGCCTCCCACATCACATACGTAATCGCACCGGTCGATCACTTTGGGATCGCGGGTCCGGTAAATTTTGTCTCGGTCGATCCGGTCCAAAAGGAGGAGCAGCGCACATGCGGTGACCTCATCTGCGTGGAAAGAGCCGTCGTGAATGCCTAAACTACGTGGTTCCATTTATTGAACAATTGAGTATATTCGATTTAGAAAAGGGAGGCAAGATGAAGCTTACAAGTAGCGCATTTCAAGAGGGAGGAATCATCCCTTCGGTCTATACCTGTGAAGGAAAAAATTGCAATCCTCCGCTTACAATTTCGGGAGTTCCGCCTCATGCTCAAGCGCTTGTTCTCATCATGGACGACCCAGATGTGCCCAAAACGTTGCGCCCCGATGGCATGTATGACCACTGGGTTGTGATCAATATGCCGCCCGAAACGAAGAACATTGTGGAAGCGCGCAAGCCGCCTGGCATGGAAGGCAAAAATACGGGTGGACAAAACCAATACGTTGGCCCCTGTCCGCCAGACCGAGAACACCGCTACTTTTTTAAATTATATGCGCTGGATCAAAAACTCTCGCTGCGCGCCGGTTGCACAAAAAAAGAGGTGGAACAAGCGATGGAGGGGCATATCCTCGCCAAGTGTCAGCTCATGGGCCGCTATGAAAAAGGAAAGGGGTACTGACTTTGGAAAGCTATTTGACTCATCAGCACTATGATCTGGTCACTCCCGATGGGCGCATTACGCAAATCGGGGCGCTGTTTGATCGCAAAAAGCGGCTGGCCACCGTCAAAATCGACGAGATCTCCCCTGCTTTTATCGGCTATGAGATCGATGCCAAACTCATCACGTTCAATCTAAAAAGCGTGCTGGCGCAGCTGGGGCTGAATGCGGTGTGCAAAGAGTTTCATTTTGAGCGCAAATTCGACGCCGCGTACGTCAAAGTGGAATTACAAGGAATTGGCGCTTTGGGAGTTGCGATGTTAGAGCTCCTTGAAGTGGGGTCTTATATTGGCAAGCTGTTTGCGGCGGATGATCGGAGGCGAGTGAGGGATCCCGATTATTTGATGCGGATGTTTGGGAGGTCGGACCGGAAAGGGCGTCCTCTGCTGTCTCTGGGGGGTTTTGAGGGGAGCGGCGCGTTGATTCTAGAAAAAATCGAAGGGAGGACTGTGGCGTTCATTGCTCTTCTTGAGGGGGTGATGACCTATGATTTGAGCGTGTATGGATTTTTGCCGACGCTGGCTCAGGTATTGAAGAAGAACATGTCGCATGCGCGCGAGCTGCTGCATTTACACCAGCATTGGGAGAAGGAGGTGCCGCGGATTATCAAGCCGAATGAGATTTTGCTTGTGCGGACGGCGCCTTTGCACATTCGAACGGTCTACGGCCATGTGGTGCATTCTCTTTTGCCGCAAGGGATTTATCATACGACAGCGGACTTTTTGCAGCCTGACACAACGGCATCGGGCGATATTTATGAGCTTTTTGGAAGCAGCGAGCAGATCATTGACGATATTCCGCTCGAGTTTTATACCCTTGAGCCGCATCGGGAGCACGTATTTTTTTCTGATCGGGATCAACTTCTCGCTTCATTAGAAGAGCCGAAAAGTCTTTTTGAGGCGTTTGCGACGGCGCCTGAGCCCCGCAATCTTTTGGCTTCTGTGTTTGTGGTGAAGGGGACGCAGATGAAAAGTCTGAAACCCACAGACTGGATTACGAGGGAGCTTCTCAAGCATGAATTTCCGGGGCTGTCGCATCCGGCGCGTCAAGCGCAAGTGGTGGAGAAGTACATTGAGCACCAACCGGCCTATCCGTTTCTCAAGGCGATCGAGGATGGGCTGATCACATCGCAAGGGATTTTGCTTTCGCGCCATTTCCCCACTCCCCTCTTGAAGCGGATGTTGCTGAACGATCTGGTGCAACGGTGTTTGAAGAGGATCTATTTTCAGTATCCTTCTTGCTCCTATGGCGGCTATTTTTCTCATGAGGATCGGGCGATGTTGGTCGATCTGGCCAAATTTGGGATTCCGGTTTATTGGGTGGATGATCTTTCGGGCAAGATTTTGCAATATGTCCTGAAACCTGAAAAGGATGCGGGTCTTTTTGTCCCTTTGCCTCTTGTGGAGACGTTTCGCAAGGCGACATTCTTTGGGATGTACGGCTCGAACCTTCAAGAGGGTCATTTTGAGACGCAGCTCATGCAGCTTTTAGAAGGGACGTTGGAGATGCGCGCGCACATGAATCATCCCCTTCTTTCGAGCGACACTCCGCTGGCCCTGCTTACAGGGGGCGGTCCGGGTGCGATGGAGATGGGGAACCGGGTGGCCAAATCGATCGGCATCCTTTCTTGCGCGAACATCGTGGATTTTCGTGCGAAGGACAAATCGGTTGTCAATGAGCAGAAGCAAAATCCTTACATTGATGCAAAAATGACTTATCGTCTGGATCGACTGGTTGAAAGGCAGGCTGAATTCTACCTCGACATTCCGATTTTTCTTCCTGGCGGCATTGGGACGGACTTTGAGTATACGCTGGAGGAGGTGCGGCGCAAAACGGGGAGCTGTCCGCCGAATCCGGTGCTGCTGTTTGGGGAGCCTGACTATTGGCGGCGCAAAATCACCTCTCGTTTCCAACTCAACCGCGAAACGGGCACCATCAAGGGGTCTGAGTGGGTGAGCAACTGTTTTTATTGCATTCAGACGGCGCAGCAAGGGCTTTGGGTGCTGTCCCACTTCTTCAAAGGGACGCTGAGGATCGGGAAAGAGGGGCCCATTTATGATGAGGGGTTTTATTCCTTTAACGCTCAAAAAGACGCCTGGAGTCTACACAACTCTTAGAACCCGTAATTCATATTATATTCGAAGTAATGCGTGCGCATTTTTTGGAACTGGCCTTCTAAAGAGTAGCCGTGGTGGTAGCCGATGTAGAGGCGGAATTTTCTTCCGATGCCCTGCAATTTGCTCCATTCGTAGCCGAATCTGTACGTGCCGTCGAAGTTGTAGTGGAGTTGTTCGACGTTGCGCCAGAGCATGGCGATGAAGCAGGTGCCGTAGAGCCTTTGTTTGAGGAACTTACACCCCAAGAAGCGGGCTTCGGTGCCGTATTCGAAGTACAATGGTTTCCAGGGGAAGGTGGGGTCGCTATGGACGTAGACGCCTGGGCCGAAGTAGAGGCGGATGGCTTCGGAGGCTTGATATGAGGTGAAGAAGTCGACGGCTTCGACGCTTGGGTTCAACCGGACGACGTTGGGGTGATCGACCATATATTCGTCGCCTAAGTGGCTGGAGATGTGGTAGACGCGGAAGCGGAAGGACCAGGGGCCTTTGGCGAAGGTGAGTGGGATGCCTACATAGAAGTCTGTATTGACCAATTCTCCCCAGCCTTTCGCGATATTGGGGTTGGGGTCCATATTGAAGACGGACCAGATGCCGGCCTCGATGCCGATTTGCATATCGGCGCCCCAGACGGCGTCGAGCCAGCGGTAGATGGGGAAGTCGTCGCCGAGGGAGACGCCGATGGTTTTGACGCCGATGACGTGGTCGCCGCTGCGCCAGCCGAGGCTGTAGGTGGCATTTCTTGGGTCTGCGATGATGGGGAGGAAGAGTTCGGTCATTTGGGGGAACCAGATGCCGTTGATTTTGGGTCTTTCGACGTATTTTTCTCTGAGTTCTTCATCTTCTGGGGGGACGCCGTTGAGGATGTGGACTTCTTGGACGCCTGGGACATCGCGCACGAAAGAGGCGATACTGTGAGCGGTTAATTTATTTGTGGGCATATTGGCGAGCCAGACTTTGTGATCTTTGACGATGACAACGACGCGGTATTCGGCGTAGTGCATATCGACGAGGGCTTGGATGTAGCCTTCGAAGTAGGAATCGGAGGCTTTTTCGAGTTCTTCTGGGACGCTATCGCTTCTGGACAAGACGACAGCGAGATTGGCGGCGGTTTCTTCTTCTTGTGCAAGCAATGGAGCGCAAGCGATCAATAGAGCAACAGTTCCGCACTGGAGGGCTCGCATTTGGCAGTCCTTTTGACTTCTATATACACGTCAGCGTTTTATCGTCAAAGGGTCCTTTACGAATTTGCTTTGGAGCATGCGGATGCCGCTGTAGAAGCAGAGGGCGCCGCCGATGAAGAGGACTTGGATGGGGCCGATTGCGACAGCGAGGAAGCCGCCCAATGGGGGTGCGACGGCGCCGCGCACTCCGGCCATGGCGACGTTGACGCCGGTGTATCGGGCGCTATCTTCTTTGCCTGCGAAGATGGGGCCGGACATATTCCAGACCAAGTGGCTGCCGCCCTGACCGATGCCGTAGCAGAAATAGGCGATATAGAGCCAAGCGGCGCTCCACACCGAGAAACTGAGTAAAACGGGCATTAAGCCGATGGTGACAAAGACGAGGCTTGCCAATTTGAACAGATGTAAGCGGCCCATCCATTTGGCCCAAATGGGGGAAGATAAGGAGAAGCCCAATCCTTTTGCGATGGAGACGGCGGTGAGCATTTCCAAGTGGGAGACGCCTAACACATCGACTGCGAAGATGGGGATGGCGGGCTGAATGAGCATGAGGCCAAAACCGCTGACCATGAAGCCCCATTGGAATCTGGAGAAGTCGAGGCGCTCTTTCATGAGGCGAAAGCTGTCGCGCCAAGGGCGGATGAGCAGCTCTTTCATTGTTGTCGGTGTTTTTTCTATTTCATCCTGCTCTATAACGACGATGCGACTCTGCACGAAGAGAGTGACGAGGCCGATGGCGGCAGCTGTGCAAAAGAGCGCTTGCCAGCATCCGGGATTGCGATCGAGCATGGCGCCGCAAGCGAGGGCGATGACAATGCCCTCTGCGTAGCCTAAAGCGGAGCTGATCGAGAAGGTGTGATTGCGGGCGCTTTCGCCCATATTTCTTTTCAGGATTTCGAGCCAGGCGGGCAAGCCTGCTCTATAGAAAAACATATAGTTGACAGCGGCGAAAATGAGGAACCAGACCGAATCGATCCAGAAACAGAGCAAGAAGGGGGCTCTCATGAGAAAGCCGGCCCATAAAACATTTGATTTTAATTTACGGGCTCGCCCCTTTAACCCTGCGCTCCAGTAGAAGGACAAGATGGTAATAATGGGTTTGAGCGAAGCGAGCAGCGCGACCTGGAAAGTGCTGGCGCCCAGGTCCTTATACATGACGAAGACCAAAAAAGTGTAGAGGGTGAAAAGGGGTTCAGAGAGCAGGTTAGACCAGAGTAAGGCCCAGCCTGTTTTTTTCTGTTGAGTCGGCAAAGCGGGAGCACTCATTTGGTGCCTATAATACCTCTGAAGGGCCATTCTTGGCGATGAATTAAAAGATTGAAGGACTTGCCAATTGAGGGGGATTGCAGTAGAATTTTAAGGTTACGGGGCAATAGCTCAGTGGTTAGAGCAGCGGACTCATAACCCGTCGGTCCCTGGTTCAAGTCCAGGTTGCCCCATTTCTTTCAAAAGTCTACTAGATGCCTAGACCTTTTTCCCTTGGATATAGTTTTCGCCAGCAGCGAAAATATGCATAAAATGGAGAGTGGCCCGATAACCGTTCTTGTAAGGCTTCTTTTTTATCTGGATACACCAGTATCAGAAAAGTCCCCCACTAGCAACGCCTATTGCCCCTTTTTACTCGATCAGTAACAGCTCAAGGATTTTTAGCTTGATCTTGGGTAATTCGTGTTTGACAACACGCCAAGTCAGAATGAGATCCACGTCGAAATACTCATGAATCAGAACATCTCTCATACCCGCCATCTGCTTCCATGGAACTTCTGGAGACTTGGCTCTGAGGGTGAGTGGTAAAGCTTTTACGGCCTCGCCTATCACCTCCAGCCTCCGGATGATCGCATCTTGCAACACCCGATCTCCCAGAAACTGGGCCTGCGTGACACTGTGAGAATACTCTTCAATCAGCTCTACTGACTCTATGATATGAGCTAGGAAAACCTTGGGATCTTTCTTCATAAAATGGGAATTTGTTCAGCCAAGATGCGATCGCGCAATTTCGAATTGATCGACTGATATGTCAAAACATCTACCTTTCTTCGGAGAGCAGCTTCCAATGCAATCTTGAGATCTATAAGATCAAACAATGTTTTGTTGCCCTCGTATTCGATGAGAAAATCGACATCGCTTCTTTCTACTGCTTCCCCTCTGGCCACAGAACCAAA
The DNA here is from genome assembly GCA_018968815.1 of Verrucomicrobiota bacterium. GTDB lineage: Bacteria > Chlamydiota > Chlamydiia > Chlamydiales > SM23-39 > REEB52. The sequence continues at coordinate 62,491 of JAGWZL010000009.1, forward strand.
AATGGCAGCATGTCTCACCTCATGTGCTTTAAGCACAGGCAATGCACACTCTTTGATTGAATCAAATCTAAGGTTTCTATTTTTTTGCATACCCCAATGATCTCACACCAGGCCATTTTTCCGCATTTTTTCCGCAATTCACTGGAACTTAGCTGAATTGCAGATTTTATGGTGAATAAAATCAACGGGCGAATTCCATTGGTGAATTTTGATGATCCCAATAAGAGAATAAAATTATATGAAGAATGAACTGTTCTGTTTAGAACACTACACCACTATCCCTAAGAGACTGTCGTTGAAAAGATCTTCTGTCGATTTTTCGGTTCTTTGATTATTTGATATTTTCGAATTGTGCGCTCATGCGGGCCAATAGAGCATCACGAATCTTTGGATTCGCTTTTTTAGCAGATCCAGTATCGAATGGAGGCTCAGGATCATACTCTATGCCGAGTTGCAACGTTTGAGCAACTTGAGGCCCAGCTATCTTTGCGGCAAGAATCAACGCCATGTCAATTCCAGCAGAGACCCCAGCAGCTGTGATGATTTTGCCTGATTCTACGATTCTTTCAGATACAGGCTCAACGTCCCAAGCACTTAATCGATCCATAACAGCCCAATGTGTCGTTGCTCGTAAACCAGAAAGAAGTCCAGCAGCTCCTAAAATGAGACTGCCTGTACAAACTGAAGTAGTCCATTGTGTCGTTGCATGAATGGAGCGTATCCAAGCAAGTATTTCTGGGGAGTCTCTAAGAGTTGTAGCACTTCCTGCTCCTGGGATAACTAAAATATCTACATAGGAAACATCAGCCAGAGCATAGTCAGCAATTAGCTCTAGTCCAGCTGAATCAGTGCGGACAGCACCAGCTTTCTTAGCAACCCTTTGGACTTTAGCACCTGGCACTCGACAAAGGATTTCATGCGGGCCAATAGCATCAAGGGCAGTCATTCCATCGTAAAACAAAAATGCAATTTGCATATTTGAACCTATCCGAGTAAAATTTTTCATCGATTTTTCGGATTATTTTGACAGATTTTCGATTTTTTTCGGGGGTAATATACGGAATGTTGATATTACCCCCAGAAAAAGGATCGAAAATCGGTCAAAATAATCCGAAAAATCGATGAAAAATTTTACTCGGATAGGTTCTTCCTCCTGAATCCGTTCCTTAAAACATGATGCTAAGTAAGGCACTAACACCAAACCCTAAAATAATTACTCCTGCGATCCGATTGATCCAAATCATCACCTTTTCGCTCACTTTCTTACGAAACATAGTCACTCCCTCACTGAGGAGAAGCCACCAAAGGGTTGAACCCAAAAACACCCCTAAAACTAACCCACCTGCCTGTAAATAATCTCCATGGACACTAGAAAGTCCCAATCCTGCAAAAACAGCTAAGAAAGAGAGAATTGTCATCGGATTAGTGATAGTAAGGAAAAAAGTTGAAATGAAATCATTAAGCAACGTCGTATGAGGAACTTGTTTTGAGTCTGTCGCTGCTTTAGCAACAAATGTTTTCCATCCTAGGTAAAGCAAAAACACGCCTCCGATAAGACGAAACCAAAACTGTCCAGCTAAAAGAAAATTCGAAATCATAGTGAGTCCAAATGCTGCAATAATGGCATAAACGGAATCTGCACAAGCAGCTCCAAGTCCTGAGAAAAGCCCCGAAAACCTACCAAATTGCAATGTCTTACGAACGCAGAGGATACCTATTGGCCCAACGGGAGCAGCAATTGAAAACCCAAGGATGATTCCTTTTAAGAACCAGTCAAAGTTCATACTTTTCCAGAACCCATATTCAAATATCCAAGTAAAAAAATCTGAATGGGATTGTATCACTTCCTTCACTTGAACCTCCCTCGCCTAAAGGCGAAGGATTCTTGCTTCATCGCTCTCCTTAAGGAGTAGCTCCACAAGCTTTTAAGACCGACATCCCGGCGGCCTTTTCTACTATTGCGCTATTGAGGTCCCGATCCA
>JAGWZL010000031.1 GCA_018968815.1 Verrucomicrobiota bacterium
CGAAAATCGGTCAAAAGAACCGAAAAATCGATCGAAACTTTTTACTGGGATAGGTTCTTACTTCGCATACCCCTGGTGCGCCTTCGCCCAATTATAGGTCACCTTCGCCCTCTCGTCCCGATCATATTGCACCTGGATCGAAATATAGGGGTGCGGGTGCCGGTTGTCCCCATCCCTCCCCTCCTCTTTCTGAAATAGTTTGATCACAATTTCTCGATTCACCCAAGGCTCGGTTGATTGCTCAGAGGTCCGAAGACGCCGAAACTCCTGCGCCTCCCTGTCTTTTCGGTAAAGAGGACTCTCTTGAAAATATTGCATGATAACCCCCACGATCTCCTGCGGCCTCTCCTCCATCCCCTGCACGTAAAAATCCACCTCCGCCCCAATTTGATGCTTCGATACCCGGTTCTCCTTACAGGGGTCCGCATAGGTGTTGTGGACAGGACACCGATGCCCACACGTAATAATCACCCGCTTGCCCGTCTTCTTTTGCACAAAATTCAGCAGGTCAATCAGAATCGGATACACCGTCTCTTTCCCACGCAGAATAGGAAGACCATGCTTCGAACAGTCAGAAAGAGTGAGCGGATGCTCCGGATCCGATACGTCCACAACCCCCGGATTTAAAGGACTCCCTTTACACCGAAAAAAATCCTTCGTAATCTTCGGAAGATGCGTCTCCGATTCCCAAGGATACGGCGCTCGAGGCGTCGGCTGCAACGGCGAAAGAACAAAAAATTGCTCCCCCTGGTTGCGATAAATCGGCTCCCCATGACAGTTCTGCCGCCGCGTCTTCTCCCTCTCCGATTGCTCCATCCTCGAACAACTGAAAAGAAGAAGCAAGAATATCGCCCCTTTTCGTATAGTGCGATTGAGGCCTAAACCCATGACCGATCCCATTCTCCAGGAATTACAGCAAGCAGCTCAACTCGCCCTCAAAAGCCAAAACGTCCAGGAAGGCGTTCAACACCTCACTCACGCTTTTACCCTTTTCTCCGAAGAAGCCACTCGCCTTAAAAATGCATACTCAAAGTTACAAGAGCGCTTTCAGACTGTCAACCAAGAACTTGCAGTCAAAGCAGCAAATTTAACCCGCTTAACCGGTTACCTCACCAATATCCTCAAAAATATCTCCGACGCCATCCTCTTCATCGATCTGGAAGGCACCATCACCCTCTTCAACACCGCCGCACACAAAATCCTCCAAGTCATGCCCGACGACGCCCTGTTCAAAAAATTCGGAGACCTATTCCCAGATGACCTGTTCGGATTCTCCATGAAAGAAGCTCTTAAATTCGGCATCTCTCATAAGTTGCTATACCGCAAAGAGATGGAAATATCCACAACCTTTGTCTACGAAGGCCCCAAAATCTATCACGGCATGATTGTCGTATTCAGAGACATCAGCGAAAAACAACGACTCCAACTCATCGCAAACAGAAATGACCGGATGAAAGAACTCGGCGCCATGGCCGCCACCGTGGCCCACGAAATTCGCAACCCCCTAGGCGGCATTCGAGGATTTGCCGCGCTCCTCTTCAGAGATCTCGAAGAATATGCCCATTTACAAGACATGGCCGGACAAATCCTCGAAGGGACAAAAAGTTTGGAAAAAATCGTCAGCACCATCCTCCACTATTCCAAACAAATTGAAATTCAACCCCAAACACTCGATCTGGGCGCCTTTTTAAAACAGGTGGGCAAGTTCGTCAAGGTCGACCCCGCTTTCCCCGCTCATGTAAAGCTAGCTTTACATGTCCCAGACGCTCCCGCGTTAGTGCCGTTTGATCCGATCGCTCTGAAATCGGCGCTCCTCAACTTGATTTTTAATGCCATTCAGGCCATGGGTCAAGGAGGAGAGCTGACGATTTCCCTCTTGATGATGGCCTCAAGCTGCCAATTGACCATCGCAGACACAGGAGTAGGCATCGCCGAAGAGCAGTTGAGCAAATTGTTCTCCCCTTTCTACACAACCAAGAAAGGGGGCAATGGTCTCGGGCTTGTAGAGACACAGAAAATCATTCAAGCCCACTTAGGGGCCATCGAAGTGCGCTCTAAAGTGGGAAAAGGGACCACTTTTACGATCACTCTGCCGCTGAAAAGGTAACTATGATGATTGAAAAAATACTCATTGCCGATGACGAACCCCTCATGCTCCGCTTTATGAACGATCTCTTAAAACGACATGGCAAAGAGGTCGTTTTGGCGCAAGATGGCAAAGAGGCCATCCACATTTTGGAAAAAGAATCGTTCGATCTCGTCATCACCGATATGAAAATGCCCCACAAAGATGGCCTCGATGTCTTAAAAGCCGCTCAAGGAAACGCTCTCGTTGTCTTAGCCACTGCGCACGGAACCATCGAATCGGCTGTTGAAGCCATGAAGCTCGGCGCCTTCCACTATTTGATCAAACCCTTCTCACCCGAGGCGCTCGAAGGCATTTTAGAAAAAGCGGAAGAGCATTTAAGACTGGTCAAGGAAAACACCTTCTACCGCGATGGAGCCAAATCCAATTTGATCGCCGAAAGCCCCTCCATGAAACGGATTTTGCAAGATCTTGACAAAATCGCCAAAGCCCACGCCAGCGTCTTCATCACCGGTGAATCGGGCACGGGCAAAGAGGTCATCGCCGCCGCCATCCATGAAAAATCGTCGAGATCGACATACCCCTTCATCAAAGTCAATTGCGCAGCCATCCCAGAAACACTCCTCGAATCGGAATTTTTCGGCCACGAAAAAGGTTCTTTCACAGGCGCACACACCAGAAAAACAGGACGCTTCGAATTGGCCGACCGCGGCACCCTCCTCTTAGATGAAGTCACCGAAATCCCCTTAAGCCTGCAACCCAAATTGCTCAGAGCCATCCAAGAACAGGAATTTGAGAGAGTCGGCGGAACCAGACCCATCAAAGTGAATTTGCGCTTTTTGGCCACCTCCAACCGAAATATGCAAGAGGCCATCGAATCCAAAATCTTTCGCGAAGATCTCTACTACCGGCTCAACGTCGTTCCCATCCAAATCCCCCCCTTAAGAGAAAGACGCGAAGATATCGCGCCACTCGCCAAATACTTCTTGGAAAAATTTTGCAGAGAAAATCACAAGCCCCTCAAACATCTCGGAGAAGACGCCCTGAAAAAATTGCTCGATTATTCATGGCCCGGCAATGTAAGAGAACTCGCCAATATTATTGAACGCACTGTCGTGCTCGATTTTGACCCAGAAATCCACGCCAACCACCTGTATCTCGACTCAACAATCAGCCCTTCCGCGAAAGAATCCCTCAAAGCAATGACCCTCCATGAAATGGAAAAACGACTCATCCTCAAAACTCTGGAAGAAAATCACCAAAATCGGACAAGAACAGCAGACATCTTAGGAATCAGCGTCCGCACGTTGCGCAACAAACTCCATGAATATGGAGACAGCCCTGATGATTAAAATTTTTACTTAAATTAAAAATTTAATTTATATTGCATTTATTCAATAGATCGTCGTAAAATTTTTTCAAAATAACAAACACGGAACATTATATGTATTCAATAACAAACCCGAAACAACACCTCCTGGCTCTAGAACTTGGCAACCTTTCCGCAAAATGGGAGAAAGCCGCGGAAGATGTTCGTCAAAACCCCGACTCCCAGCACTTCCGGGAAACAGCAGAGCGGGTGCGTAAAGAACTTGGCCCGAAGATTGTCGCACTATGGGAGGACTTTGAGGCACAAGGCGGATCTCAGGAGAGATTGCGGGAGATATACACGGCATACAAACCCTCCATCACACGTTTATTTAACTTCTGAACATGTGCGCATACCTCCGAGCGAGCTCGAGCCAACTCGGCCAAAACGTGAGCCCGCTCTTTAAAATCTGCCGCACATCATAGAACAAAAATAGGGTAGCCATTTCTTCTTCAATCTCTAATTCAGCAAGAGCTTTGCTCCCCTTTTTCTCTCCTGCCAAAATCTCGAGTGCGGCGATCAGCCGCTCAAGACTCTGACGGAGCTCCTTGAGCAACCCTTTGATTTTATCTGCCGCATGGGCAGGCATTTGACAAGCTGCAATGTGTGCAAAGACCTGCTCCCGTAAGTTCTGTTCTGGGAACGAAGAGACGGCCTCTTCCAAAGGCACATAATCGATCCCTTTAAATCCAATCCCCCCACTGGTTGTATTCAGAAACTGCACAGCCTTGTGTTGTTTGGCAAAATGGGAAATGCTCGCCGATTCCATCACCCACCTCACCGCGCTATACACCCTTTTGCCGTTCCGATCTTTTTTCCGGACCAAGCAGTCAAGCGCCGATGTGGCTGGAGCATCTAAGACAACGTTCGCATGATCCACCACTCCAGGCGCATAACGGGCTCCTCCCGTATAGGCCATATCAATCCCATTGAGGAGAATCGGATTGCACCCGAGAAATTGGGCAAATGCGATCGCAAAGCTTGTCACTGAAATCGTCTCTGGGGCAATCACATCGCCGATCAAAGGGTCGAGAAGGCCCAATTCCTCTTCCATCCAAAGCTCCGGAATCCCCCCGATCCCGCTGCGCATATATCCAAAAGGTCCGTTGCACGTCCGAAAAATATCTGGATGCACCCGCGTAGAGTAAAGCAGCGGCACATCAAAGGCAAAACTGTTTCTGAAACGGTGATATTCTTCCACGTTTGGATCGACAGCCATGCCAAAATGGGGCATGATCCCGCGCGAACTCAGCGCCGCAAGAGTCGAACCGCCCGCAATGATGAGCGCCCTATTTTCCAACGTGCGTAGCGTCTCGATCGTGGGCGCCAAAGAGGGCCCCGCCCCGCACACAACAGCAGGAACGTTGGGAAACGCCCCTTTCAGCCCATTCGCATAAAAAGAACCCGGCACATGAGTCAAATTGCGGATCCAATTGCGAAAGATCTGATACCCATGCAGCCGATCTATATGGAGCCCATATGCAAGAGCCGTTTTGCGAAGAAGTTCCAACCGTATACGGCGCAGCTTTTTCTTGGATAAAGGCCCCGCCACTGCGATCCGTCGAACCGGAAATTTTTGCGCCAGCTGCGTAAGATCGCCCAGCAGTTCGATATGCACACCAGGATGCGAGAGAATTTCTACAGCAGCCGGGCGGTGTAAAAAAGAGGCGATGATACCCGGCTCGTCCTCCAGAAAAACAAGCCTCTTGTCCGGCTGCTGGAGCCACTCTTTGCACTGGAAATAAACCTCTTCTCTCAGACCATAAAAATAGAGGAGATCTTCTGTGTCTACATGAATGGGGGGGATGGCCTCCGAGGGCGCCTCTTTCGGCTCCCAAGTACCCATCATGAGTCCAAGAGCAGGAAACCGCTCCATGAACAGTTCTGCCGATTTATGGATATCGCTCTTCATCTACAAGAATTCCTGTTTCATCCCACATTTGATCAAGGCCCCGGCGCACCCCATGTTCAAAATGGCATTTCCGTTTCATCACCCCATTAGGCCAAAAAAGGCGCACGATGCCATGCAGCTTGCCCTCTTTCATCTCCTCGCTCGTTTTCAGAGTGCCGTCTGGATAAAACGACTCCCGCCTCTCTTCTGCCATGTGCTCTTTGACGACATTTTGGAAAAAAATATGCCGGTGCACATCGATGTTGGACCCCTCTCTTTGGAAAACAGGCCCCCACCTTTGCCACAAAGGCTCCAGCAAATATTGCATAGCAATCTCATCCATGTCCCGCAGTGAACAAGTCCATTGCCCCCAACGAGCCGCTTTTTTGAGACTGAGCTTTTGCACCGCCTCTTGGACAACGGGCCGTAGATCTCCAAGGGTGGGCCAAGAGAGTGCATCGAGATGCACTTTGGGCAGACGCAAAATCCCTTCGCTCGCATCCATCATCGGCCAACGTTTTGTCTCTATCCAATGGGCCGCCAGCAACCAATCTCTTTGCGTCCACACATCGCCCACTTGGATCCGCCCTTCGGAGCCGTCTCCATCGATGCGCGCATATTTTTGCCCGCCCCGATAACACAGATCCATGCCCACAAAGACAATCGGACTGCACCCCATGAACATCGCCATTTGCGTCATAAAAGTCCCCACCGTCCACCCTGCATCAAAAGGCTCTTCTTGATGGATCCAGTTGAGCGGCGCGCAAGAGCTGTCGGGAAAGAGGATCTTGTCGCCGCGCAAAAGAGCAAAATTGGCAGGATTCATGCGGGCTTGATAACAAAAAGGGATGTCAGGAAAAGGGAGCGGACGACATGGCGCCCTTTCATCAATGGACGCGCCAAAATGGGGCTTGACGTCCACCGCATGGAGCGCCGATCCTCCTGCAAAAATCAGCGCCTTATCTTCAAATGAGCGCAAGAGATGCCCATTTTTTTCAAGCGAGGGGCCAGCCCCCACAACAATCGCCGGAATGCCGGCAAAAGCACCCGCCAGCTCCATCCCCCGCCGGTAGAGCGCATCGTTCGCCCGCGCATTGCGCATCGGCCCCACCCAATAGTCGGCAGCCTCTGAGAGCAGGGCGTGCGCCGCCGTATGGCACCGCTCGATCTCCTCTTTGAAAGCGCCGCTGCCAATCACTTCCAGCCTTTGAAACACAGCGGCCCAACCAATCTTTCGGGCGATCTGCTCCGCCTGTACAGGCGAATCCATCACATAGAGGGAGATGCGCGGATCCACCCTTCTGTCGCCATCCACGACAAAGGCCGCGCGCCGCCCGCCGGCCACCCATGAAAGAGCCTCCTGATAGAGCCTTTCATCCCACCCCAAAATACATACAAATTCAGCGTCTTTGGAAAACGGCATACAGATCCTTAAAACAGGGCAGGAAAGGGATGGATACCCGTTTTGTCCCTTCAAACCAATACGTATGAACCTCTTCCCCATTGGCCAAACAAAGAAAAGGAGCGCCTACGGTTTCGTTATAGCCGAGCGCCTGCTGAAGAGCCCCTGCATGAAGCGGACCCGCCTTGCATTCGACAAGCAGCAGAGGAGCCATCTCTTTGGTATAGCACACGATATCGGTCCGCCTGCCTCCAATCCCCCGCTCTACCGACAAAAGCCCCTTGGGAAACCCCAGTTCACCCACCATTTTGTGCAAGAGCGCTTGCCGTACTCTTTCTTCCGGCGTGTCGACAAGCTCTCTTTTCCGAATGAAGCATCTATTGGACTTGGACGAGCCCATAGTTTTCGTCTTCGCGCCGATAGATCACCTTGAGTTTTTGATCTTCTTCTGACCGAAAGATCATGAAGGGATCGCTTGTGATTTCCATTTTCATAATCGCCTCATCTTGGGTGAGGGTTTTGAGCGGCATCATCTCTTTTGCAACCACCTTGTGCATGGAAAATTTCTTGGCCTCAGCCTGTGCGTTTTCCGCCTCAATGTCATCGTTAATGGCGCTTAAGTCGTCTTTCAGAGGCTGGATGACGTTGACATGGATATCGACAGTGCTCAAATGTTTATTGCGATACGACTGCAGCTTGGTTTTGTAGCGGCGAATCAACTTGACGACTCGGTCGACCGCCTTATCGATCGCCTCGTACATGTTATCTTTTCCCACCTGGACCTTGATGTGGAAACGGATAAAATTCATGACGATCGAGCAGGTCTTCTCCAGTTTTTGCGCATCGAGAACAACATGAACATCGATGATCTGATCGGCGATTCGCTCAATCCGGGAGAGTTTTTCCCAAACATAGCTGCGTAATGCATCGGTCACTTCGATGTGCTTGCCCTGAATATAGATTGTATATCCTTCATTCTCAAATTTATTGGTCTTTGTCATAACTCACCTTCTAATCAACCTGGTAGTTTAACACCTCTTCTCTTGCCTGCCAAGTGATTTTTAAGCATAATGAAGTTATGTCAAGCACAAGCGTCGGTTTGCTCCTTCAGGCGATCCCCTATTTGGGCAAGAAAAAAATTTTAAAAATCTTTACTCCCGAGCAAGGGTTGCTCTCGCTATTTTCTCAAAATACAGCGCTTTCTCCCTTTTGTTTGGCGGAATGGGTCTTCCGCAAATCGGCCAAAGAGATCCAACCGCTGCAAGACGTCACATTGATCGATCCTCTATTGTCTCTCAGAGAAAGCTACAATGTCATTGCCGCAGCAGGCGCGATGGCCCAAGATCTCTTGCGCACGCAATGGCCCGAAAAAAGAGCCCCCGAGTTATTTGATTTGACCCTCTTTTATTTCAAACACCTCCCCTTGAATCCCGATCTTTTGGCAGCCAGTTTCCGCCTGAAGCTTCTATTGCATGAAGGCCTTTTGTCTGACGACCCAGACCCCGCCTTCACGCCAGCAGAGTGGACGCAGGTGCACACGCTTGCCTTTTCGCGCGAGTTATCAAAAATCCAAAGCGTGCAAGCAGCGCCTCATTCAAAAATCAGATCGCTCTTGGAGGCAAGACTATGACAGGGATCGGCAAACTCTTCCAAAACAACCTCGATTGGGTGGCTAAGCGCACCGCAGAAAAACCCAATTATTTCAAAGAACTTGCGAAAGACCAAAAGCCAAACTATCTGTGGATCGGCTGTTCGGATAGCCGAGTGCCCGCCAATGAGATCATCGGCTTAGAGCCGGGCGAAGTCTTTGTGCATCGCAATGTCGCCAACATCTGCCCCCACACCGATTTCAACTGCCTCTCTGCCCTCGAATTCGCTGTGAACATTCTCAAAGTGCCCGATATCATTGTTTGCGGCCACTATGGCTGCGGCGGCGTGTCGGCGGCCATGGAAGATCACCACTTAGGCCTTGTGGACAACTGGCTGCGCAACATTCGCGACATCTACGCACACCACAAAGAAGAACTCGATCGCATCCACAACCCGAAACAACGGTCCAATCGCTTAGTCGAGCTCAATGTCATCCAACAAGTGCTCAATATCTGCCACACCACAATCATTCAAGAGGCATGGGGTCATCATCAAAAGCTCAGCGTGCATGGATGGGTCTATGATATGGAATCGGGCAAGCTCAAAGACTTGCATGTAGGCATTTCCGCAATCGAGCAAATAGAGCCGATCTTCCGCGTACAAATTCGCCCATGATTCGAAATGCGAAGGAGTCGCATCGGAAGGGACTCGAACCCCTAACCCCTTGGTCCGAAGCCAAGTGCTCTATCCATTGAGCTACCGATGCAAGGTTTTTTGCACCCTCTCAGAAAATGCGAAAGGGGGGACTCGAACCCCCATGAGATTGCTCCCGCTACCACCTCAAGGTAGTGCGTCTGCCAGTTTCGCCACTTTCGCATTGTAGAAAGTGTTGAAATATACTGGATCCGAGGATTATGTTGCAAATTCTTTCACCCAAGCATCGGGGGTCAAGAGAGCCCCCGTCACATGGCGCACCAGCTCGTTCCAAGGCATCCGGTTCCCCGGGTCAAATAATTTTTGGTTCAGAAACCGACCCGCCTGCGGGGTAGCCAGGCTTGTGGACCCGGTCTCTTTGACCAGCGCCTCCTGAATGGCGGAGGCGAACATTTCTCCAAGGAGGTAGCTGAAATAATAGACGGGAGCAAGGCCGATATGATACTTCGCAGCCCAATCGCATTTTTTCTCCCGATTCTTCGGAGGGGTGATTTTCTGGTATTTGGCGACAAGCTGCCACCAAAGCCGATTGAGATCTTGAGAAGGGTCCCTGTAAAGTTCGCTCTCAAAGGCGGTCATGACGAGAACCCAGCGGCTAAAGATCAGCTGGCGGCGGCGGAGCGACTCATCGGCCTTTTTGCGCAAAGCTTCTTTCTGAGGACCGATCAGCTCAGCAAGCGCTGACGACCGGTACGCTTGACGGCCTGCGATGAGCGCCATCGCCTCGGTAGGGATCATGTGGGGCGGTTCGCGGAGCAGCCAAGGCAATTGTTGATTCAGCCCCAGTTCATAGATGGCATGCCCCAGCTCATGGAGGACCGTCTCCAACCACCGGATGGAGGGGGTGACATTGTTGAGAGTCCGCACATCGCCGCACCGATCGAGATGCATGCAAAAAGCGTGCTGGTTTTTACCGGGCCGCTCAAACATATCGCTCTTGGCCAAGATCGGCTTCACATCGATCCCCATTTTTTGATAAAAGCTTTCGCTAACGCGCGGAATATCGACATCTTGCGTGAGCTCATCGAGCTCTCGCGCATCCAACGGATCTTCTTGGCCAAACGGATCGCTCCAGGCCCAAGGACCGAGCTCTTGGGTGTGGAATCTTTTGGCCTGCTCCGCCTCAATTTTTTTCAATACCTGCGTGTAGGCCGCATCCGATTTTTGGGCGAGATCATCGAGGGTTTTCAACAGCCATTTTGCATCGACTTCCTGTAAATCGAGCTGCATCTGAAAATAGTCCCTATAGCCCAGGGTTTGGGCCGCTTGATTGCGCAAACGGACAAGGGCCAAAATCTGAGGGGCGAGACGGTCCCCAATTTGCTTGGAGGCCTCCCACGCTTGTTGCCGTTTTTTCGGATCGTTTTCATTTTTCAAAATTTCCCGAATCTCATTTTCAGACCATTTGCGCCCATCCATTTCCGGGCGAAAATTGGCGTAAGATTGGCCGAGGAGCGCCTCTTTTTGGGACATCTCTTCTAAAAGATTTTTGGGCACCTGATTCTGCTTAAAAGCCCGAATGAGCACATCAAGCTGTCTTTTCGCAAGCGCCTCATGCGGCTCTTTGGCCCAGGCAAGCAACTGTTGATACACCTTGGCATCGTGAAACAAAAAGCGGAGCTCCGTATCGAGCTCGGCCTTCAAATCGGCTGCATCGGAAGAGCCTGTGGTTTCCAAAATCCAATAGGCTTTATTGAGTTGGGTCGTTTTTCTCGCTACTTGAGGGACAAAATCTTTCAAGAATTCTTCAAATGTCATACAATCACCCATGTGAAATATCTTCTTATCTTGTTCATTCGCGCATACAAATTTGCCATTTCTCCGTTCGTTGGAGATTGCTGCCGGTTTTTCCCCACCTGCTCTGAATACGGGGAAGAGGCCGTGCGCAAACATGGCGCCTGCCGAGGGTCTTGGCTCATCTTGAAGCGGATTTGCCGCTGCCATCCACTCCATCCGGGCGGCTCAGATCCGGTTCCTTAGAGGAACCCTCATTAACGAGGCAATTTTAGCGTCATTCCTGGATATAGGGAATCTTTTTCTAAGCCATTGATACGGACGAGCTCGTCGACTTTCACTTTGTATTGGCGTGAAATTTTCCAAAGGCTCTCCCCTTCTTTCACCACGTGATAGCGGGCACAAGGAGGCGATGCCGCAAGCTCTGGCTGCGGCGCTGCTTTGGATTCTTTCGATTCGGGAGCAAAGCGAGCGAGCACCGTTTGCGGATCGATGGGCAAGGGGGGCATTTCTCCAGCATATGAATACAAAGTGAGCGCGGCGGCTTGCCAAATCGCATCGCTCCTCGGAGAGCGAAGAAGCCCTAAACAAAACCGGGTCCCCTCCTCTGTCTGTTTTTTCATGAGAGAGAGAAGGTCGAGAATTTGCTTGTCGTCCAACCTCTTGAGGGCAAAAGGCTCATCGGTACTTAAAAGCAGTTGGGCGGCTGTCGGCGAATGGAGCGCACAATAACTGAGTAGAAGATTCCGCCGCTTTTCTTCAGAAAACTCGAGCGCCTTAGACTGCTCTTGAAAGAATTTTTCTAAAAGATTCCAGCTCCCTTCCGCCGCTAAATCGAGCAACTTGGAAGGCTCTTGCGGAGCATTTGTTTTCTGAAAAAGGATTTGCAGCGCATAAAATTCGGGAGTCAATAAAAACGCCTGCTCTAAACTCTCGTCGCGAGGCGCTTGTTGAGTCTGCAAAAGGGCAAATAGTCCTTTGGCCGTCAGAGGCCATTTCTCTTGGTAAGCAAACCGGATGACCGCTTCAAATTGCTCTTCTGTCAGACCTGGGAACATATCGATCGTCTGATCTTTCGCAAAGAGAAGCGTCCTGACTTGAGCGGGCTTTCCAGAAAGAGCTTTTTCTAGATTAAAATGGTGATAGGCGACAAGCGCGGCAATGGCTAAATCGCGCTTCGTATACCCCTCTTCGATCAGCTCGCGGTTCGTCAAGTAGCTGACCAACTCCCGAAAGGTGAGCCGCGACATCGCATTGAACACTGTGACGTTGGTCGGGACGATCTCTTTTTTACCCATGATCGTGGAAACCATGGCCGTGTTTTCAAGTCTTGTGTAAGCCAACGCGCCAATGAAAGCGACATTCAATGCGCCGCTAAAAATCAGCGCCCAAGAGAGAATTTTCAATTTTTTTGTGATCATGGCCTTGAAAATACCCTTTTGAAGAAAATTTGAAAAGAGTAAAATGGCGTGTCATGAAGCTACCTCTCTCCTTGATCAAGTCTTTTATGCCAATCGATTTGCCTCCGGCAAAAATCGGAGACATTTTAACCCTACTAGGGATCGAAGTCGATGCCATTGCCCACCCAGAGCCCCCTTTCGCAAAAGTCGTTGTGGGAGAAGTGCTCTCGGTGCAACCACATCCCGATGCAAAACATCTGCAAATCGCAAAAGTCAGCGATGGGACAGCCCAATATACGGTCGTGTGCGGCGCTCCCAACTGCAGAGCCGGGATGAAAACAGCGTTTGCCAAAGTAGGCGCGCTCCTCACGGATCCGGACGGCAAGCAAAGGCGCATCGACGCAACCACCATTCGCGGCGTTGGATCTGCAGGCATGCTCTGCTCAGGCGCAGAACTGGCCTTGTCCAAAGAACATGAGGGGATTCTCGATTTGCCTCTTTCTTTTACAACGGGAGCCGATGTGGCCCACCTTCTCTGGGACCCTGTGTTTGAAATTTCACTCACTCCGAATCTCGGCCATTGTATGAGCGCGCTTGGGATTGCGAGAGAACTTGCGGCAGCGCTGCAAATTCCCCATCCGGTTCCACTTGCTGTCCAATTTCCGACGGCCCCCTTCCCGGTCACCGTGCGCGATTATGATCTTTGCCCTCGCTATATGTGTCTGCTCATTGAGGGGGTCAAAATCGGCCCCAGCCCCTACCTGCTCAAGCAACAATTGGAAGCGTGCGGGCAAAAATCGATCAATCACGTTGTCGATGCGACAAATTATACCATGATGAAATGGGGACAGCCGCTCCACGCCTTTGACGCCGATCGAATCAAGGGCTCCATTCATGTAGAAGGAGCCGCCTCTCCGTTCACCTTTTTGGGTCTCGATGGCGTGAAACGGGAAGTGCCCGCAGGTGCTCTCCTCATTGCAGACGATCAGAAGCCGCTGGCTCTAGCTGGTGTGATGGGAGGAGAAGAGAGCGCTGTCACCGATCAAACGACGCGCATTTTATTAGAGGCGGCCGTGTTCAATCCGATCTCTGTGCGAACCACTTCTCGCAAGGTGGGTCTACGCACGGAAAGTTCTCAGCGCTTCGAAAAGGGGGTCGATCCCATGGGCGTCGCAACCGCGCTCAGCGAAGCTGCCAAATTAATCGGCGGGACAGTCGTCGGTTTTGCCGACATGAAAAGGGCGCCCTTCCATCTCAAGGGCATCAGCTACCGCCCCTCTCGCATCAATCAGATTTTGGGAACGCAATTTTCGGAAACTGAGATCGAAGAGATTTTCGAGCGGTTGGGCATCCATGCCAAAAACAGCAAAGCGGCGATTCCCTCTTATCGGACCGATCTGACGGAAGAGATCGATCTCGTCGAAGAGGTGGCCAGGGTGTATGGGTATAATAACATTGAAAAAAGCATTCCGCGTTGTTCCACTTCCACCATTCCGAATGATCCCATCTTTGTGTTTGAAAAAGAGATGCGCACCCGTCTTACACAAGAGGGACTCACCGAATTTTTGACTTGCGATCTCATCAGTCCCCATCTGGGAGAAATCAGCAAAGAGATCTCTCCTTTGGAGCAGCTCAAAACCATCTATTCCAAATCGGAAGAATATTCGGTTCTGCGCACCTCTTTATTGCCCGCGCTTCTGCAAGTGGTGAAAGGCAATTTTGCGCAAAAGAATACAACGCTTGCCGCTTTTGAAATCGGGCGCATCCATTTTTTGCAAAAGGAAACAGCGACCGAAATTCCGATGGCCGCCATTTTGCTCACTGGACAGCGCGATGTGTCCCATTGGAGTCAAAAGCCTGTCGAAGTCGATTTTTTTGATTTGAAGGGCATTTTGGAAAATCTGTTCCATGCTCAATATCGCAAATCCAACCACCTGTTCTTTCATCCAGAAAGACAAGCGGATCTCTATCTCGACGATTTAGCGGTCGGCTCTTTTGGAGAAGTGCATCCGCGCCTTTTGGGCAAGTTTGATCTCGATCAGCGGGTCTACTATGCGGAGTTCAATCTCCTTGAGCTGTTGAAAAAGAAAAAAACTCACTTCAAAATGAGTCCCTTGCCTCAGTTTCCCTCATCGGAACGAGATCTCACTTTGCCTTTGCCTTTGACCATGCCGATCGAGCAAGTGTTGAATCAGATCCACGCTCACAGATCGCCTCTTTTAGAACAGGCGCTGCTGATCGATCTCTATCTACCCGACACGCAAGATGTGAAGAATGCCACATTCCGATTCATCTATCGGGATCGACTCAAAACAGTCTCTTTTGAAGAGGTGGAAGCGGAACATGCAAAAATTGTCCAACTTTTGAGCGCATTCGTAGATAAATCGCGAGCGCGCGGATAAAAATCTTGCAAGTTGAACCTCTTTTCTATTACTATTTCTAGTGATAGTGAGGTTTCCCATGAAGTTGAAGTATGCATGTTTGTTTTTGGCATTTGCAGCATGTCAATCAAACAGTTCTCTCGATCAAGTCGTTTCTCAGACCTATGTGCATAAGTATGGGTTTAAGACATCTGCCAAAGATTGGGAAGCGCGGGACAAGGATGGGCAAGTTGTTTCCATGTTGAACACGGGAGTGACAGTCTCTCAAAACTATGAAAATGGAAAGCTTCACGGTCTGACTACCTATACTTTTCCTCACAGCTCTGTGATTGAGAGACAGCAACTTTTTGATGAAGGCGTGCTTCTCAAAGAACAAGTCAATGATATAGCGGGGATGCCGGTTCGAGAAGAGATGTATGAATTTGGCAATCGAACCATCATCACGCTTTGGGATGAGAAGGGGGTTCCGCTGAGTATCGAGGAGTATGAGGGCGAAACTTTGACAGAGGCCAAGTACTATACGCCGGAGCATGAACTCGAGGCCAGCATTGTCAATGGAAGCGGGGAAAGAGTCAAAAGAGACCGCACAGGAGCTCTGATTTCGCGGGACGAGCTTGTGGATGGGGCGATGGTTTGTCGAACGACCTATCATCCGAATGGGAATGTGCACACCATTTCCCACTATGATCACTATCAGTTGCATGGCAAGCAGTTCAAATTTACCGCTTCAGGCAAACCGCTCATGGAATTGAACTGGAGCCACAATCAACTCGATGGTTCTAAGATTATCTATCGCAACGGGCAAAAAGTGGCGATCGTTCCTTATGTACAAGGGAAAAAGCATGGAACTGAGCTGCATTACGACGATTTAGGATTTCTCACCTCCGAAATTGAGTGGCGCGACGATCAAAAGCACGGCAAAGTGATGTTGCACACCGAAGATTCGACCGACACAGAATGGTTCTTTAATGGGCAATCTGTCAATGCAGAAAAATACAAAAATCTCGAAAATCGCGAGCGGATCCTCTCTGAATTCCGCGAGCGTGTGCTTCAATAAGGGGCCCAACATCGCAGTTTACGTCTTGATGGAGGGGGACTCTATCTCCTCCTCCGCCTTGACTCTCAGTTCCTCTTTTCAATGCACAGGCGCCAACGCCTTTCTTCTCGAGTGGCTGCAAGCCTATAGTGAAAAGAGAGCGGAACCTCTCTCGCTGCTTTCGGGAACTGTGTTTCAACAAACCGTTTTGAAGGCGATCTCGACCGTAGCTTTTGGCAACACGATCTCTTACCAAGAACTGGCGCAACGTTGCGGTAAGCCCAACGGCGCTCGGGCGATTGGCAATGCGTGCGGCCGCAATCCATTCCCCCTTTTCGTCCCGTGCCACCGCATCATCCGCTCTGACGGATCGCTGGGCGGCTTTGCTGCAGATCTCGAAATCAAACGGAGATTGCTCGCATTCGAACAAACATGATTCTGCCCGCGCGGTGCACAGGTGCACGGGCGGGGAGAGGGAACATACTACTTGATTTTGGGAGCTTCGCAGCATCCGCCCTGTTGTGGCATAGACTGATCTTTCTCCATCTCCATTTCTTTTTTGGGTTCATTAGAAGGGGGATTGTTTGAGTGACAAGCATACGCCAGTACAATCAGGCTGAGCATGAAGATTCGTTTCATTTTTTCTCCTCGGGGTTGAAGAACCTATCCAAGTAAAATTTTTCATCGATTTTTCGGATTATTTTGACCGAT
>JAGWZL010000032.1 GCA_018968815.1 Verrucomicrobiota bacterium
GACTGGGGCCTCAATGATGCCCACCAACGCACTGTTTTGCAAGATACGCTCGGCGCTCTCGAAACCGCAGGCCACTTCTCATGGGAAACAGGGCTCGATCGCCTCTTGGAAACCTTAGTGTACTTAAAACCGATGCAAATCAACCCAGACCTGTTTGAAGAGTTCCTCGAGGCATTGACTGAACTCCAAACGCTGTGTGTCACGGGAACAAAAACATTGTCGGAATGGGCGGACACGCTCCAAAAAGCAGAAGGGTGGTTCAAAGCCGATTCGGATGAAGATACAAACGCACAAACCCACTTCCACAACCTGCTCTTGGAAATGCGCCAATCGGCCCACCTCACTCAATTTCCCTTCGAAGTGGTGCACCACTTTTTGACAAAACCTTGCTATAGCCAATGCAACGGCGCCCAACTGCACGCTGTCCGGTTTGCCCCCCTAGAAGAGGGAGCGATACTCCCCGCACGAGCCCTTTTCCTCATCGGTATGGACGAAATGAGTTTTCCCAGAGTCGCGCTCCGTTCGTCTCTCGATCTACTCCAAGGCAAAATCCCCTCGCAAAAAGACTTTGACCGCTACACCTTTTTGCAAAGCCTCTTTGCCGCCAAAGAATCTTTGCGCATCAGCTACTGCCACATGTCTCCAGAAGAAGGGAAACCGGTCGGCCCTTCCCTCTTGGTGCAAGAATTGCTGGCGATCACAGGCCCCCATATCATGCGGGCAGTGAAACCCGCGCACCCCCCCGAACGGGTCAAAAGAATCGTATTCCCCAAGCAGGCCCAAGGCTCGCTGCCAGAAGGGGACATTGTTCTCGACATGAACGACCTGAGGCGGCTCGCGCGCCATCCATGGAAATTTTACCTCCAAAATAAGTGGGGCCTCTTTCTCGACCCTGAATGGGAGGCATCCTTCGCCCTGCAAAGAGGCAAACAGGTGCGCGCGGCTCTCGATGCAAGGAGCGAAAGCGGGCACAGTCGACTGCCCACCCCTTTGCAAAAGGCCATGGACCAAGACGTTTTCGAAACAGTGCAAGAGAGAACAGCTCAGCTGCAAGAATGGAAGCTCGAACCCTTCACCCTCCAAACGGATCTCCAGTTTACGTGGGATTCATGTACAGTCACACTCAAGGGAGATATCCGATACGCCTCCTCGCAAGGCCCCATCTTGCTGGGCGAGGATACAATCGGCGGCCTGCTGAAGAGCTGGCCCGAAGCCTTAGCGGTAGCGGCCATGTTGAATACAGACTCCCTCTGGATCCTGCGCAGCGGCAAAACAAAAACAATCCATAACGCCTATTTGCAACTCAAGGCGTTTATTGAATATTATTTCCTGTGCATGGAGGCCCCCTCTCCTCTGTTGCCCGACTGGGCCGATGCCATTTTGCGCAAAAAAGAACTGACGAGTTTTGACTCCTCCTTCGAAGATCCTGTGTTGGCTTGGGTGCTCGCTCGAGCCGAATTGCCCGAGGCCCAAGAATGGATCCAAACATGGGAACCCGTTTTCACACAAACGTTTCAGGGCCTGATTGACCTATATCCAACGCGAGGGGCCCGTGCAAAAGTTTGATTGTTTAGCGCCCGATTGCCCCCTGTTGGGCCCCCATCTCCTCGAAGCCTCTGCCGGCACAGGAAAAACATTCTCCATTGAACACGTTTTCGTCCGCCTTATTTTAGAAGGAATCGCCGTAGAACAAATTCTCGCCGTCACCTTCACAAGAGCCGCCACACGCGAATTAAAAGCCCGCATCCGCTCCACGATGGAGACAGCTGTCTGCAAAATCGAGAAGAGGGATCGCTCCACTTGGCAATACTTAGACGCCCATTTAGATGCGCCCCAATCGCTCCAACGATTAACCGATGCGCTCGCCTGCTTTGATGAGTGTCAGATTTTCACCATCCACGGATTTTGCTACCGCATGCTGCGAGAATTCGCCTTTGAAGCCAATGTCGGATCGGTGTCGAACCCAGATGAGGGGCAAACAATCCCCGAATCTTTGCGCTTAGGCGCGCGCGATTTCATCGAACACAAAATCGGCCCCTCGCTCCTTTGCCTGGAACAAGTGCAGCTTCTTTTGAAAGAATGCAAATCGCTCGATGCCCTGGCTGGCCAACTCCTCCAATGGAAGGAAGCGGGACCATCTCTCTCGTTTGCAGAAGGTTATGACAAATGTAAAGCTGCTTTACATGTGTGGCAGTTGGATGAAGAGAAGCTGCTGGCCGACTTTCGGGCGCTGGAGAACAATTACAAAGCCTGCAAGGGGAAGAATTTTGAAAAGCAGGTGCGCGCGCTGGCCAACTTAGAGCATTTGCCGGCGCTGTTGAAAGAAAAAGGGTCGCTGTTTGATTTTCTGCATGCGAAAAATCGGAAAGTGCGTGCAGAGACGCCCAAATTTCTCCATTACCCGGGATTTTTTGATTGGGCCCAAGTGCATATTGCGCCGCTTGTCCAACAAAACGTGTTGCCCATCTTGCAAAAGGCGTTTGCGCCGATTGCAGAAAAAATTTTAGCCCAAGAAGATCATTTAGATCCGGATGCCATTTTGTTGCGGATGCAGCAAAGTCTTCACAACAGCTGTTTTAAAGAACAAGTGCAAAAGAAATATGCGGCGGCCATCGTCGATGAATTCCAAGATACCGATGCGGTGCAATGGGACATTTTACAGACTCTTTTTTTATACCGAAACAACCCGAAGATCCAGGCTCTGTATTTAGTGGGAGATCCCAAACAATCGATTTACCGGTTTCGCAATGCCGACATCTATACCTATTTGGCTGCGCAAAAAATGTTAGGAGAACAGAACACCTATCTTCTCGATACAAATTACCGCTCCTCCAAAAATCTCGTCGGCGCTCTCAATGCATTATTCAACCGGACATGGCTCCCGCTGCCCAAAACGGGCGCTGCGTTGCCGTACCATCTCGTGCAGCCGGGCGTGCAGAGCGACGCCGATTTTGCAGATGGCAAAGGGGCGATCCATTTCATGATGGCGGCGGAAGGCGATTTTGAAACGGTCTTCTTGCCCTACGCGGTGCGAGAAATTGAGCGGCTCTCCCTTAAACGGTGCGCCCTTTTGGTCAAAGATCGTTATCAGGCGATGCACGCCCTCGAGGTGTTGAAGAAAAGAGGGCATGCGGCGGTTGCGAAAAGCCACACGCCGCTTGGCAAAACGGATGCATTCAAAGCCATTGAGGAGTTATTTGGCGCCATCTTGCATCCGCACGATCAGAATGCAGTGGGCATTGTGATGGCAGGCCCATTTGCAAAACCAGACCTCTATTTTCCGGGGCTCAAAACGCTTCTTGAAGAACAAGGACTCGTCCCCTTCGCGAGACAATTTGCACTCGATGCCGATGCGCTGCAGATTTTTGAACAACTCTTTGCCTGGGAACAAAAAGAGGGGTTTTCATTTGAAGGGCTCAAGCGGCATCTCCAAACCCTCAAGACGCTAGACTCGGCAGAGGCGCCTGTGCGCAGAATGGACGTCGATGAAGAAGCCATTCAAATCATGACGCTGCATATCAGCAAAGGGCTCGAATTCGATGTGGTCTTTGCCTTAGGCCTTGCCTCCCGCACGCCGCAATCTGCAGACGTGATCGAGGGCGATGCTGAGAAATTGCGTCAGCTCTATGTGGCCATGACGCGCGCGAAAAAACGGGTGTATGTGCCGGTCTCGTTCATCGCGCGTGAAGCGCAGCCAGGGACCCTGTCGCCTATGGAACTCTTTGCCCGTTATTTTGAAGGCTCTTTAGAGCAGCAGATTGAAACGCTTTCCCAACAAGCATCGATCTCCGTGGAGCGCATTGCAGAGGTGCATTTGGCTCCCGCCCCTGTGTCGAAGAAAGAGTCGGTCGCTATGCCACCTCCTCCGCTACGCCCCTTCCAGCCCAGTTTTCTTTCGTCCTTCACAACGCTTGCAAAGACGAAAGAGAGCGATGTGCCATGGACGCAGCCCGATGGCGCCGAATTCTCCCTGCAGACGATGCCGCGAGGCACGCAAACGGGCGCCGAATTCTCCCTGCAGACGATGCCGCGAGGCACGCAAACGGGCATTGCCATCCATGCCCTTTTTGAGGCCATCTTCCGCGCCAAAGGGCGCGACCCGATGGCTGTCCATGCGTTGGTCGAGGAGCAGCTGCGCCATTCGGCCTTGGAGCCATGGAAAGGCGCCATCCAACAAATGGTGAAGCAAACTCTGCAAATGCCTCTCGAGGGGGATGGGGAATGGTTTACCTTAAGCGAAATGGATCTCTTTCAAATCGAAGCCGAGTTTGTGTTTCGCGCAGCGCCCGATTTTGTCAAAGGATTCATCGATCTTCTTTTCTACCGCAATGGCAAAGTCTACTTCGTGGACTGGAAAACCAATTGGCTCGAAAGCTATGAGCCGGCGCAATTGCAAAAAGCGATGCAAACACACGACTACTATCTCCAGGCAGATCTATACGCAGAGGCGATACACAGACATTTTAAGGCCCCCTTTGGAGGAGCTTACTATATCTTTGTGCGCGGCAACACCTATGTGCACACCAAACACCAGAACAAAAATAGGATGTGATGACGAACTTGCTGAACTCTTTTTTCGCAAAACGGATTCTCAAGGACGCATACACAGAAGAAAGAGCCCACTTTCTCGCCTCCTTAATGCAAAACGGGCGAGAAGGGCATTTGTGCATGCATCAACCTCATGCGCCCGATCTTCCTGCATGGGTGCTGGGCGATGGAAAAGAGCCGCTCACACCGGTCGTCAAACAGGACGATCGCTATTATCTGCAGCGGAACTGGGCGTTGGAAACGCACATCTTAGAACAGCTGCAAAGGCTGCGACACGCTCGCTTCGCGCCCGTTGAGATCGATCTCGAAGGGACGCCTCTTTTGCCCTCGCAAAAACAGGCTGTGATGCATTGCGTTGAGCATGCTTTTTCTGTGATTTGCGGCGGACCCGGCACCGGAAAAACGTATACCGCTGCGACTTTTGTCCGTCTTTTTCTCAAGGCGCACGAGAAGGCCAAAGTGATTGTGGCGGCCCCGACAGGGAAAGCGGCTTTCCATCTGCAATCGGCGATCGGCGCGCATGTAGAGGCCAAGACGCTGCATCGTCTGTTGCGGATCCGCCCTGGCGAATTGCCCCTATTTACCGATTGGAAAATCGATGCGGACCTCGTCATCGTCGATGAGGCGTCTATGCTCGATGTGCCCCTTTTGGCCAAACTCCTGGAATCGATCGGGGACGGGACCCGTCTGATTTTACTCGGCGATCCCGATCAGCTGCCGCCTGTGGAAACGGGCAGCGCGTTCAAAGAAATCGCTCAAGAGTGCGGCATCCGGCTCGAAAGATCGATGCGCACAGAAAATGGAGACATCCATCGGTTGGCGGAGGCCATCAACCGCGGAGAATGGAGGGGCGACTGCTTGCCTTGGGCCTTTGATGCGGAGCTGATGCCCAAACTCTATCAGAGAATTGATCCACAATTGAGCTGGGTGGAACCGAACGCCGAAAGCGAACTGAAAAAGTTGGATCAGTTTCGCATTTTGGGCGCGCTCAGACAGGGGCCCTTTGGCGTCGATGCGCTGAACCGACAACTCGTGAATGAGATGAGCCGGCAGATCCGACCCGGGCAGTGGTGGAGCGTGCCCATCATGATCACCAGCAACGCCTTCGACGTGGAGCTATACAACGGCCACTGCGGCGTGTTGATCGGCAAGAGCCGTGGAGGAGTGAACTTGCGCGAAGGTGTCGCCTATTTTCCGCAAAAAATTCCCTACAACAATCTCCCCCCGTTCGAAGTGGCTTTTTGTCTCTCCGTTCACAAAAGCCAGGGCAGTGAATTCGATCATGTGCTCGCCCTCTTTCCTGAAGGGAGCGAACATTTTGGCAAGGAGGCCATGTACACAGCGATTACACGAGCGAAAAAGGGGGTAGAAGTCGTCGCGCAAGAAAGCGTGTTGCAAGCCATGCTCTGCAAAAACTCGGGTCTCACATCGGGATTGACGGCACGGCTTGAAAAAAAAGCTCGACAGTTTTAACATAGATCCCATTATGATTAAATTTTTAGCCTCTATTGTTTTGTCTTTGACTCTGTTTGCAGAGCATACACACACCAACGATATCCCTGCTCGGCTCCAATGGTTCCCGAATGCGGGTTATTGTGGAGAAATGAGCCTCATTAGCGCAGGTCTTTATTACGGCCAGTATCTCTCTCAATACGATGTGCGCGCCCTCGTCACGCAAGATGGGAGTCAAACGAACGGCTCTCTCTTGATTGGCGTGAACGCCTCAGAGGCTGCAAAAAAGATGCGCTTGACCTACGAAGATTGGGATCCCGATTTACAAGAGAACACCGACCAATTTCTCATTTGGATGAAGCAACACATTGTGGCTGGACATCCAGTTGCATTTGGGGTCTATGCCAACCAATATATATTCAATCATACGACCGATCCGAATGCAGGCGACCCTGACTACGATCATATTGTCAGCGCAACGGTTCTAGCTTCGCATCACTTCGTCACAGATCCGAGCTACTACGGGGACGATGAGGTCGGCTTCAACGACAACGGGTATTTTGACAACCAAAATACGCCGGTCTACTTTTTTACGTATGATTTCCAACATTTTCCAGCGAGCCGCCAAGAGGCGAACAACCCTAACGGCCCGATCTATGCATTGAGCAATGATGGCGCCAATTATGGCATTGCGATTACAGGCGTTGCAGATCTAAACCAAGAAACGCTCCCTGTCCGCATCGAGACCAATTTCAATGATGAAAACCCACCGATTGTCAACGGCTCGAATCAAAGGCCTCTGCCCATGCCGCTCACTCTGAAGGTGACCATCTCCGGTTTAGACCCAAACACGACCTACAATCTGTACCGCTATGACAATTTGGCGATTGTCCCCGATTCAGCCTTCAACGCGAATGCCCGGGCCGCTTGCCAAAAATGGACCTTTAAACCTGACGGATCCACGCACGTGCTGATGGAAAAGATCCAATCCGACGAACAGGTCATTTACCGCTGCGTAGCATCGAGCGCGCCTTAGAGAGGGTGTCTACACAATGCGGTACATACCGCCGCGTGGCATCGAGCGCGCCTTAGAGAGGGTGTCTACACAATGCGGTACATACCGCCGCGTGGCATCGAGCGCGCCTTAGAGAGGGTGTCTACAAAATGCAGTACACAATTTGAAAAACCCCCTTTTCTTGAGAAAGGGGGTCAATAAGTATTTATTTCGCGCAGCGAGCGGAAAGACGTGATTTGGTGCGGGCAGCCTTCTCGGGCTTATAGACGCCCTTCTTCACCCCTTTGTCCACCAGACTATAAATCAAATTCAATTTCGACTTAATCGCTTCTGGCGACTCTTTCTGGTTGAGAGAGTTCTCCAAAGCTCGGACAGAGGTCAGAACGGTCGCACGATAGGATCGGTTGCGTAAACGTCTCTTCTCACTCTGTTGATCTCGTTTCAGAGCAGAGGGCTTTCTCTTGACTCCTTCCTTCTTTGCTTCTTTCTTGGGCGCTTCTGCCTTTTTCTCTTCGGCCATACATCCTCAGGTTTACGAATATTCAATGTGAATAATATACTCCCTCGTTCATAAATAGTAAAGCTACAATGAACCCAAAACGCATCCAACTCCTCTTCCTCCTCGGCACCCTCGCCATCACCCTCCACTTCACTTGCTGTTTCGGCTGGGCGCTCTTCCACTACCTCTCTATGAGCCAAACAGCCCCCGCCCACGTCAAACAGTGGGAAATCATCCCGATAAAAAAACAATTTGCCATCCAAGCCCTCTTCACCATTCAAACTCAAGAAAAAGATTGGCAAAATTCCTTCACCTTCCCCCCTCCCTATTACCCCAACGAATGGGCCGCCCTCTCAGAATTGAAGATCATGGCCAAAAAAGGATGGACCGCCCACTACAAATACCCCAATCAGGCCCTGTTACAAAATGAGTTCCCCCTCAACCTCTGCATACGAACCATGATCTGCTTCGGCGTTCTTGGGTATTTTTTTATTTTAAACCGCAAGGTAAATAGAAATTTCTTAAGTTCAAAATAAGTGCATATTACGTGTATAATATCCCCATGTTTTGTACACATTCACGAGAATTTTTTGAAATCTCCATCGGGCCCCAGCCTGGCAATACAGCTGAGGCGCGCCTGCTTTGTGTAAAAGACTTTTTGAAACGGCTCATCGGTCTACCGATCGCGCTTGTGGGGAAAGTCTGCAAAACCTGTTTTCGCTCTGTGGCGGTTCTCTTAGCGGCCGTCTTTGTCATTGTCACGTTTGGCAGCGTCAGCAGCGCGCGAGATCTGCTCGTGGGCCGGATTGTCATTGTGGCCAAGGATATAGCCGACTGGATCCTGTTGCCCTTCGCCCTGATTCTTTGCTTTCTGAGGCTGATATTGGCCCTTCTCATTCACCCCGATTTCTATTTCAATAGCATCTAGAACCACGAAAATTTTTGTGGTCAGTACCTAGTTTTCCGTTCCAACCAACGGATATAGGGCTCTGCGACATATTTTTTGAGCCAGATCATGAGCCAGTTGGGCTTGCGACGCGGTTTCCACTGCTCTTCGAGCGCTTTCTCCCGCAGCATCGCCTCAGGAAACCGAAGCGCCCGACTCAACCGATCGCCATAGAAATGGCGGCACAGGTTGAGCTGGACAATTTGCTTGGGATACTGATCAAAAGACAACGGTTGCTGGGGCGCCCTGAACACGCGGGTTAACTGCACCGGCAAACGAGCCCCTTTTCTCACCCTTCGCCCCTCGAAGAATACCTCGAACTGATCGTACACCTCCATAGACCTGACAGACAAAAAATAGGTGGACAGAGTGCGCAAAAAGCTTTCCGCAGGGCGCAGCTGTTTTCTGTTGAAGCGCCGATCGTCGAGAAGCCAAACCACATCGTAGCCCGCCGTCTTGTAATCGCGAACGCGCGCCTCCACCTCTTTCTCCGCAATCTGCGAACACTGGATCTCAAAAATAATTTTTTCTCGCTCCCAACACAGGTCAGCCACCCGATCGATGGCAAGGAACGGCTTTTCAAGGTGGAGCGCGCCTTGAGGAAAAAGCCTCTGCAATTCTAATTGCGCTACCCAATGATCTTCTGATTTGCTGTAAAGCTTACATCCAGGCGCCTCTCGGATGTGGTAGAAGTGGGCCCAATACTGCCGCCCTTTGCGGCATTTAACCGGCCCAAAACACTCGAGACACCAATAGGTCTTCTTCGGGTCCGCTTCGTTCGCGCCAATGAGCCGATCTTCTTCCACTGCAAAAAAAGCCATAAAATAGATTGCAAAAAATGAAAATTCGACTAACATATTGACAGAAAGAGGGGCTCCCATCCACAATATTTTCGTCTGAATTGAACAAAATTCTCTTTTTCCCTATTTTTTAGGATAGCATGACCGGAACCACTTCCTTTAGTAATCCCCAGCATCAGCAAAAAATCGAAGAATTAGTTGCGATCGCTAAAGAGCAGGGCTACCTCACCTACGAGGAGATCAACGAAATTCTTCCCATGACGTTTGATTCCCCCGAGCAGATCGATCAGGTATTGATCTACTTGAGCGGAATGGACATCCAAGTCCTCAACCAAACCGAAGTCGAAAGGCAAAAAGAGCGGAAAAAAGAGGCGAAAGAGCTCGAAGGATTGCCTAAGAGGACCGAAGGGACCTCCGATGACCCCGTCCGCATGTATCTCAAAGAGATGGGATCTGTCCCCTTGCTCACTCGAGAAGAGGAGGTCGAAATCTCCAAGCGCATTGAAAAAGCGCAAATCCAAATCGAAAAAATCATTATGCGCTTCCGCTATTCGATCCGAGAAGCCATTTCCATTGCGAGCTATCTGATTTCCGCCAAAGAGCGCTTTGACAAGATCATCGCCGAAAAAGAGGTGCCCGATAAAGCCCACTTTTTGACTCTGCTTCCCAAGTTGTGCGATCTGATGAAGCAAGAGGATCTGCTTCTCGAACAGCTCCTCATTGAAGGACGCGACGTCAATCTGAAAAAAGAGACCCGCGCCACTCTCATGGAAAACATCGAAAAGTGCCGGATCCGCTCGCAAGCCTATTTGCGCCGTTTTTGCTGCCGCCACAACGTGATCGAAGATTTTGGCGAAGTCATCCTCTCCGCTTACGACCGATTTTTACAGCTCGAAAAAGAGATTCAAGAACTCACTCCGCGCGCCGAAAAAAATAAATTTGCGGCATCCAAGCTGGCCGCCGCAAAACGGAAACTCTATAAGAGAGAACTGGCCGCTGGCCGCAACCTAGAAGAGTTCAAGAAAGACGTCCGGATGCTCCAGCGCTGGATGGATAAGAGCCAAGAGGCAAAACGGGAGATGGTCGAGTCGAACTTGCGACTGGTCATCTCGATTGCCAAAAAATACACAAATAGAGGCCTTTCCTTCCTTGACTTGATTCAGGAAGGGAATATGGGCCTCATGAAGGCGGTCGAAAAATTCGAATACCGCCGAGGCTACAAGTTCTCCACCTATGCCACCTGGTGGATTCGTCAAGCTGTGACCCGCGCGATCGCCGATCAGGCCCGCACCATCCGCATCCCCGTCCACATGATCGAAACGATCAATAAAGTGCTGCGCGGCGCGAAAAAACTGATGATGGAGACAGGTCGAGAGCCGACGCCTGAAGAGCTCGCCAATGAGCTCGGCCTCACCCCTGAGCGCGTCCGCGAAATCTACAAAATCGCACAACACCCGATCTCGCTGCAAGCCGAAGTGGGCGATGGCGGCGAGAGCCAATTCGGCGATTTCCTCGAAGACACCGGCATCGAATCGCCTGCTGAGGCCACCGGTTACGCCATCTTGAAAGACAAGATGAACGAGGTTCTCTCCACCCTCACAGATCGCGAAAGAACTGTTCTTGTGGAACGTTTTGGCCTGTTAGATGGCAAGCCAAAAACCCTAGAAGAGGTGGGAGTGCGCTTTAAAGTGACTCGAGAGCGGGTCCGTCAGATTGAAGCCAAAGCCCTCCGCAAGATGCGCCACCCGACTCGCGCTAAACAACTGCAAGCCTTTCTCGATCTTCTGGAAGGGGAATAATTGGAGCGTAGCGGGGTCGAACCGCTGGCCTCAACAATGCCATTGTTGCGCTCTACCAACTGAGCTAACGCCCCTTAGAATAGGTATGAGTACCGCTTCTTAGAGAGGGAAATATTAAGCTGTTTCCCTATTTTGCATCAAGGGAGTAGAATGATCTTTTAGCCGTATGCGCAAAACGATCACCTACCCGCTGCTTGCCCTCATCGCCTTTCTATTGATCTGGATCAATTTGCCTTCGGTGCTTTCGGACCGTTTACGCGAATTTGCCTCCGCCCCTTTTGCCAAACGGGGTCTCAGCGGCACGGCAGATGAAGCGGCCCGCCTGCAACTGGAAAATCGAGCGCTGCGCACGCAGATGGATCATCTGCTCGAGTGGCTCCTCTTTGAGAAGAAGGCGACAGACCTCCTCGCAGACAAAGAATTTCTGTCTAAACGGAGCGAACATATCCGGCAGCGACTTGCGGAGCAGCTCCTTTCCATGCCTGCTCAGGTGGTCTATCGCGACCCGAGTCTTTGGAGCAGCAGCCTGTGGGTCAATGTGGGAGAACAAACCAATCGCGCGTTGGGGAAAAAATGGATCGGCAAAAACAGCCCTGTCCTGGCAGATAGCGGCGCGCTGGTCGGCATTGTCGAATTTGTGGGAGAAAAACAGTCCCGCATTCGACTCATCACCGACTCGGGGTTATGCCCTTCCGTTCGCGCCTTGCGCGGGGGAGCCCAAAATCGGGAACTGGCGCACCGGATCGACGCTCTGCTCAGTTTGCTCGAAAAAAGGGAGGATCTCGACCCGAGCGGCGTGACGACGCAGCTGCTCGCTCTCAAGCGCTCTTTAGCGATCGATTGGGAAGACGGGTATCTCGCCAAAGGAGAAGTGCATGGCAGCAGCGCCCCCTTTTGGCGCTCCCGAGGCGCGCTGCTCGAAGGGATTGGATTCCATTTTGATGGCTCGGAAGCTTTTTCCCATAAAACCGCCCCCATTTTGAGCGAAGGAGATCTGCTGGTGACCACAGGACTGGACGGCGTATTCCCTCCAGGGCTGCCTGTCGGAACAGTCGTGCACATAGACCCCCAGCCACCCAGCAGCCCCGCCTATTCGATCGAGGTGCGCCCTCTTGTCACCTGCTTAAACGATTTGCAAAATCTATTCATTTTACCGCCGCTATCAGAATAGGCGCGCAGATAGAGCGCCCGTTGCGCCTCTGCCAAAGGATTGTCCCTCTTCAATTGAGGGTAGAGCGGTTTGGCTAAATCGAGCGTGCGCCCCGTTGTGTGCAAACGTCCAGGGTGGGCGGTCGGGAAAAAATACATCGGCTTCTCAAAGAGTAAAAAATCGTAGCCGACAGACGATGCATCGCCGAGATAGATGTCTGCTAACGCGAGGATCGGATACACGGGAGGAAAGGCATCTAAAAGATAGACGTTCGGCCTCTCCTCAATGAGGGCCGCCAAAGACTCAAACTGCGCGGGAGTGCGCTGCTTGAGGAGCGGATGCACCTTCAAGATTAAGTTCCAATCGTGCGGCAGTTCGGAAATCACTCTGGCCCCCTGTTGAAAATAGGAACTCGCGTTGTCCAAATCGCACCAGGTGGGAGCATAGAGGAGCGTCTGTTTCGAGCGATCGATTTGGGGCGCTAAAGCATCATAAAAAGGGCGATATTGCTGATAAAACTCCCACCGGTAATTGCCCACGATCTGATATTCGGGGACCGCGATGCCGAGCTCTTGCAACATGTCCAACATGAGGGAGCCGTACACCAATACGGCGTCTTGTAAAGCGTATGGGGCTAATAGCGGAGCTTGGTACCCTTTATCGGACTGCCCATGTGGACAAAAGATGAGTTTCATCTCTTTGCGATAGAGCGTTTGGAAGAGCATTTTCAGATGCGGCTGCCAATACTTACACTCATACAGCACATCAAACTGTTCCGCGATCTCGCGGAAATGGCGCTCGAGATCTGGCATGTAGCGCGTCTCCACTTGCGGATAGTAGCGCCTCGCCAGCTCATCGTTGAGCGGCTCTGTTGTGAACAGCGGGCATTGCAACAGGGCAGCCATTGGAGCGATATGGTCGAGAAGATGGTAATCGGGCCCCGTATTAAAGGCTGCAGAGCGCATTGATCTCCTCCTTCCACAGGGCCTCTTTGCTAAAGGTGTAGGCGTATAACTGCTTTTGCGCCTCTGCGCAAGGATTTTGCAGAGCAAAATCAAATTGCGCAGGATCGATCGCCATGCCGCATCGATGGAGCGGCAAATGGGGATTTGCGTTGAGAAAATACATCGGCCGGTTCAGGGTCAAAAAATCATACCCAATCGAAGACATATCGCCGATATAAGCCGACGATTGTGCGAGCAGTGGATAGATCGGCGGATCGTTCGGCAAAAACTGCAGATTGGCCCTCGCGTAACGGCCGATCATCCGCTCCACTTCTGGGGCAAATTCCCGCAAGGTATTGGGGTGCAGCTTCACCCACAAACGGCAATCTGCAGGCAATCGATCGGCGAGCAGGGGCAAGGCCTTCCAAAACGTATTGCTCTGATCCCATGTCGGCGCATAGAGAAACGTCTTTGCTTCGGAATGGCGCACTGCGGAACGATAATATTCCCACCGAAAATTGCCGACGCGAATGGTTTTGGGAAACACATTTTGCTCTCCCATGAAGTCGATCATCCTCTGTCCGTACACAAGGGCGATTTCCCCTTGGAGCGGCTCGAAAGAGGGGCCCTTATCGGAATTGCCATGGGGCAGCCAAAGAAGATTTGTCGACTGGCCCGGAAACGCCGCTTGCAAAAAGGGTTTTGGATCGCACGCAATCGTTGTCCGCGGGAGCCGGAGCTTTGCGGCCGGGATCAGCAGCGTCTCCACATCGGAATAAAAACGGCTCGCCAAATCGGCCATCTCAGGTTCACAGCAAATCAAAGGGGCGCCCAACAGAGCGCAAAAAGGCGCTAAATGATCTAAATAATGACGAGAATCATCAAAAATCAGTCCAGCAACCCGCATGCCCCCCAGTATAATCGAATCCCGACTTCTGGCATAATCTTCATCATGCGAATGCTCAATGATTGGTTTCAGAATCATAAGAGGGACCTCCCTTGGCGCGCCGACCCCACTCCCTACAGGGTGTGGATCTCCGAAGTGATGCTGCAGCAGACACGGGCAACCGTCGTCATCCCCTATTTCGAAAAATGGATGAGGCTCTTCCCTGACGTCGCCACGTTAGCGCATGCCTCGCTCGATGCAGTGATTAAGGCTTGGGAGGGGTTGGGCTACTACAGCCGGGCCCGCAATTTGCATAAAGGGGCGCAACAGATTGTGGAGCGGTTTGGCGGCGAGATCCCCTCCACGCGAGAAGAATTGATGTCCATTCAAGGCCTTGGGCCCTATACAGTCAACGCCATTTTGAGCTTTGGTTTTCGGAAGAGAGCGGCTCCTGTAGATGGGAACGTTACCCGAGTATTAGCCCGTTTTTTTGCCATCGAGGACAATGTTTGCAAACAGGCCGTCAAACGGAAAATCGCTCAAGGGGCCGAAGCGCTCTTAACTCCTGATGAACCTTGGGTGACGGCTGAGGCGCTGATCGAGCTGGGCGCTACCATCTGCACGCCGAGGCCGCGCTGTGAAATCTGTCCTTTGAATAAAAATTGTTTAGGGAAAGAACGGGCTCATCTGTTGCCGATTAAAAATATAGAAAAGGAGTTGACCCAGCTGAAACGGGCGGTGCTTTGGATCGAAGCGGTGGGCAAAGTGTTAGTGAAAAAAGGAGAGCCCGGGAAAATCATGGCCGATTTGTATGAATTTCCCTATTTTGAAATGGAAGAACTTTGGCCCATACAAAAAATTAAAAAGGCCATCCTGGCAGAGTTTGGATTGAAACCTCAAGTCATCGGTCAAGGGCCGCAAGTGACACACACATTCACTCGCTATAAAGCCACTCTGTTTCCCTTCAAATTCCGATTAAAGACGCCACAAGAAATCGTCGGTTATGAATGGGTGGAGCAAAACAACCTCTCCAAACTCCCCTTTTCATCAGGACACCGGAGAATTTTACATTTATGAACATTTTGCATTTAGAGGCCTCGTCCGGTTGGGGAGGACAGGAAATCCGGATCTTGCGCGAAGCGGAAGGGATGCGCGCAAGAGGGCATACGATCATTTTGGCCGTGATGCAAGGGGGCGGGCTTGTTGCGCGCGCGAGAGCAGCCGGTTTTACTGTCTATGAAATGAATTTCCGCAAGCCTGGTTGGCTGATTGGCTTATTCAGGCTGCTCAAAATCATCCGCAAGCACCAGATCGATCTCGTGAACACCCATTCTTCTCTCGATAGCTGGATCGGGGGCCTTGCAGCCAGAATCGCCCACAAACCGATTGTTCGAACCCGCCATCTTTCCACGCCGGTCAAGCCCGGCTTGAACAGTCGACTCGTGTACGGTCAATTGGCCGATTTCATCGTCACCACGTGCGCATCGATTCTGCCCATGATCGCGCAACAGTCGGGCAAATCGCTCGCCTTATGCCGATCGATTGCCACCGGAGTAGACCCAAATCAAATCAACGTATCTTCCGGTGAACCAGAAGCTTTTCGGAGGCAATGGCGTCTACAGCCTGACGATTTTCTCGTCGGCACGGCCTGTTTTATGCGCTCCTGGAAAGGGATTGACGACCTACTCAAAGCGGCGGATCTATTGCGCGATATCCCCAATCTAAAATGGATCGTCATCGGCGGCGGCCACGCTGAAAGACATCACCAATTTGCCAAAACTCTCAAACTTTCGAATGTGGTCTTCACAGGCCACCTCGATCACCCTTTTCCAGCCATCGCAGCTCTAGATGTATTTGCCCTCTTAAGCACCGCGCATGAAGGAGTTTCACAAGCCATCTTGCAAGCCGCGTATTTGGGAAAACCGCTCATTTCCACGCGAACTGGCGGGCTGGGCGAAGTATGCATTGATGAGCAAACGGGATTCAACGTCTCCCCTTTTGCCCCAACAGAAGTTGCGCAAAAGGTGATGCAACTGAAAGAATCGGGGCCATTGAGACAAATGTTAGGAGAAAAAGCACACCGCCTGGTGCTTGAGCAGTTCACTTTCTCCCACACTCTCGACCACATGGAAGAGGTATATCAACGGGTATTGTAACTCGGCGTCCAAGCCGCTCAAAAAGAGAGTTCCCACCGCTTAGAGAGACGATGG